>NZ_CP044218.1:4402500-4755000 GCF_008727715.1 Mesorhizobium terrae | reverse complement strand
TGACATCGTAAAGAGAAGATTTGTTCGGGTTCCATGTTCGGAGCCTGGCCCTGGAAGGTCCATAACCTTCCGTAAGCGGTCGGGTGATGATGGGCATGGTTCGTCGCTTGGGACGCTCAATCCCAGGCAGATGATGGGTAAGCCTAACCGCGCCCCCGGATAGATCTCGAGAAGCTGGTCTTTTTGTGCCGATGGCATTGGGAAAAATCCCGATGAACATTGGCAATGAGAACGATCAAGTGTCTTAAGGGCAATTGGTGGATGCCTTGGCATGCACAGGCGATGAAGGACGTGATACGCTGCGATAAGCGTCGGGGAGGTGCGAATACCCTTTGATCCGACGATTTCCGAATGGGGAAACCCACCTAAGGTACTTGGAAAATCAGAGTAGCAGAGCGATCTGCTGCTGTGGTTTCCAAGTATCGATATTAGGTAACTTACCCTGAATACATAGGGGTAAAGTGGCGAACGCGGGGAACTGAAACATCTAAGTACCCGTAGGAAAGGACATCAACCGAGACTCCGCAAGTAGTGGCGAGCGAACGCGGACCAGGCCAGTGGCTTTTGTGAGATAAGTGGAACCTTCTGGAAAGTTGGGCCATAGTGGGTGATAGCCCCGTACACGTAATGCGAACAAAAGTCCTAGAGTAAGGCGGGACACGTGAAATCCTGTCTGAACATGGGGAGACCACTCTCCAAGCCTAAGTACTCGTGCATGACCGATAGCGAACTAGTACCGTGAGGGAAAGGTGAAAAGCACCCCGACAAGGGGAGTGAAAGAGTACCTGAAACCGATTGCCTACAAACAGTGGAAGCCCGCAAGGGTGACCACGTACCTTTTGTATAATGGGTCAGCGACTTAGTGTGACGAGCAAGCTTAAACCGGTAGGTGTAGGCGCAGCGAAAGCGAGTCTGAACAGGGCGTTCAGTTCGTCGCATTAGACCCGAAACCGAGTGATCTAGCCATGAGCAGGTTGAAGGTAAGGTAACACTTACTGGAGGACCGAACCCATAACTGTTGCAATAGTTCGGGATGACTTGTGGCTAGGGGTGAAAGGCCAATCAAACTCGGAAATAGCTGGTTCTCCGCGAAATCTATTTAGGTAGAGCGTCGACCGAATACCCTGGGGGGTAAAGCACTGCATGGGCTAGGGGTCCTCACCGGATTACCAAACCTAAGCAAACTCTGAATACCCAGGAGTACTAGTCGGCAGACACACGGCGGGTGCTAACGTCCGTCGTGAAAAGGGAAACAACCCTGACCTACAGCTAAGGTCCCCAAGTTATGGCTAAGTGGGAAAGGATGTGAGGATCCCAAAACAACCAGGATGTTGGCTTAGAAGCAGCCATCATTTAAAGAAAGCGTAACAGCTCACTGGTCTAAATAAGGGTCTTTGCGCCGAAAATGTAACGGGGCTAAAGCCATACACCGAAGCTTAGGGTTCGCAGCAATGCGAGCGGTAGCGGAGCGTTCTGTAAGCCAGTGAAGGGAGACCCGTGAGGGCTCCTGGAGGTATCAGAAGTGCGAATGCTGACATGAGTAACGTAAGGGGAGTGAGAGACTCCCCCGCCGAAAGACCAAGGGTTCCTGCTTAAAGTTAATCTGAGCAGGGTTAGCCGGCCCCTAAGACGAGGCGGAAACGCGTAGTCGATGGGAACCACGTTAATATTCGTGGGCCTGTGGGTAGTGACGGATTGCACAAGTTGTTCGACCTTATTGGATTGGTCGGGCAGCGGAGCGGTTCCAGGAAATAGCTCCCACTTATAGACCGTACCCGAAACCGACACTGGTGGTCAGGTAGAGTATACCAAGGCGCTTGAGAGAACTATGCTGAAGGAACTCGGCAAATTGCACGCGTAACTTCGGAAGAAGCGTGACCCTTTCCTGCGCAAGCAGGGTGAGGGTGGCACAGACCAGGGGGTAGCGACTGTTTATCAAAAACACAGGGCTCTGCGAAGCCGCAAGGCGACGTATAGGGTCTGACGCCTGCCCGGTGCTGGAAGGTTAAGAGGAGGGGTGCAAGCTCTGAATCGAAGCCCCAGTAAACGGCGGCCGTAACTATAACGGTCCTAAGGTAGCGAAATTCCTTGTCGGGTAAGTTCCGACCTGCACGAATGGCGTAACGACTTCCCCGCTGTCTCCAGCATAGACTCAGTGAAATTGAATTCCCCGTGAAGATGCGGGGTTCCTGCGGTTAGACGGAAAGACCCCGTGCACCTTTACTATAGCTTTACATTGGCATTCGTAGTGGCATGTGTAGGATAGGTGGTAGGCTTTGAAGCCAGGGCGCCAGCCTTGGTGGAGCCACCCTTGAAATACCACCCTTATTACTATGGATGTCTAACCGCGGCCCGTTATCCGGGTCCGGGACAATGTATGGTGGGTAGTTTGACTGGGGCGGTCGCCTCCTAAAGAGTAACGGAGGCGCGCGATGGTGGGCTCAGAACGGTCGGAAATCGTTCGCTGAGTGCAATGGCATAAGCCTGCCTGACTGCGAGACTGACAAGTCGAGCAGAGACGAAAGTCGGTCATAGTGATCCGGTGGTCCCGCGTGGAAGGGCCATCGCTCAACGGATAAAAGGTACGCCGGGGATAACAGGCTGATGACCCCCAAGAGTCCATATCGACGGGGTTGTTTGGCACCTCGATGTCGACTCATCGCATCCTGGGGCTGGAGCAGGTCCCAAGGGTATGGCTGTTCGCCATTTAAAGCGGTACGTGAGTTGGGTTCAGAACGTCGTGAGACAGTTCGGTCCCTATCTGCCGTGGGTGTAGGAATATTGAAAGGATCTGTCCCTAGTACGAGAGGACCGGGATGGACGGATCTCTGGTGGACCTGTTGTGGCGCCAGCCGCATAGCAGGGTAGCTATATCCGGACGGGATAACCGCTGAAGGCATCTAAGCGGGAAACCCACCTTGAAACGAGTATTCCCTGAGAACCGTGGAAGACGACCACGTTGATAGGCCGGGTGTGGAAGAGCGGCAACGCTTGAAGCTTACCGGTACTAATAGTTCGATCGGCTTGATCGTTCTCATTCCTAATGTTCATCAAACCAGCGCTCACGCATGAGCGGCCCTTACAGGGCCTATGCTCCGCGGGGGCGCCGGAAAACCGGCGACGCGCAGTCGCGCTTGCGGGCCTTGCCCGGAAGAAACTGCAGTCGCCAGGCACAAAACAGCTTCTCGAATAACGTGCGTTTTGCCGACCTGGTGGTTATGGCGGAGCGGCTGCACCCGATCCCATTCCGAACTCGGCCGTGAAACGCTCCAGCGCTGATGGTACTTCGTCTCAAGACGCGGGAGAGTAGGTCGCTGCCAGGTCTGCCAAACGCACGTTAAATCTTCTCCTTACGATACGGCCCGCCAACGGGATCACGGGCCGCGAAAGCGGCCCTTTCATTTGGCGGATCGGTGGATTTTATGTAGGCAAATGCTTACATAAACTCGGTTGACGCGGGATGGAGCAGCCCGGTAGCTCGTCAGGCTCATAACCTGAAGGTCGTAGGTTCAAATCCTACTCCCGCAACCAAATCTAAAACCCGGCGCAAGGCCGGGTTTTTTGCGTTTGGACAAGGGCGACACGGCTAACGGTCCCATAGGGGCAGCGGCAACGACTGCATCCCGACACCACCCACGCTTAGCCCAGGATCATATCCGCCGCGCGCTGGCCGATCATCATCGTCGGCGCGTTGGTGTTGCCGCTGATCAATCGCGGCATGACGGAGGCGTCGGCGACACGAAGCCCTTCCATGCCGCGTACTTTCAAGGTGCGGGGATCGACGACAGCCATGGCGTCGTTGCCCATCTTGCAGGTGCCGACCGGATGGTAGACGGTCAGCGCCTCGGCGCGCAGATAGGCGAGGATCTCGTCGTCGGAGCGGACGTCCTTGCCGGGCAGTATCTCGGCACCGCGCAGCGGATCGAACACCGACGAGGCGAAGATGCTGCGGGCGATCTTGATGCCTTCGACCAGAACCCGTGCATCCTGCTCGTCGGAGAAGAAGCGGTGGTCGATGTGGATGGCTCGGCGTGAGCCGTCCCGTGAAAGCGTGATTTCGCCGACGCTTTTCGGCCTGAGCACGCAGGTGTGGATCGCATAGCCATGGCCATATTCGACCAGCCTGCCGCGATGGCTGCGGTAGCCGGGCACGAAGTGGAACTGGATGTCCGGTTCTTCGCCGGCATATCTGGTGCGCGCAAAGCCGCCGGCTTCGACATAGTTGGTGGTGAGCATTCCCTTGCGGCGCGCGAGGTACCGGTAGGGCGCGGCAAGGATTCGGGGCAGGTTGGCCAGGGAAAGACCCAGGCCGCGCGTGCTCGACGAGCGTACGGTGATCATGCCGTCGACATGATCCTGCAGGTTCTTGCCGATACCGGGCAGATCGTGAGCCGGCGCAATACCAGCGCGCGACAACTCTTCGGCGGGGCCTATTCCGGATTCGAGCAGGATCTGGGGTGAGTTGATGGCACCCGCCGAAAGCACCACTTCGCGGGCCGACAGTGTCGTCTCCACGCCTTCGCGCAGGACGCGGACACCGGTCGCGCGCTTGTCCGCGACGACGATGCTCTTGACCTGGCACTCGCTCAATATGGTCAAGTTCGGGCGGTTTATGACCGGGCGCACGAAGGCGGTGAACGCGCTGAAACGCTGTCCACGGTCCTGCGTCACGTTGTAGACGCCGAGCCCAAACTGGCTCTCGCCGTTGAAATCGCTGTTTTCCGGAAGGTTCGCAGCGCGACCGGCCGCCACGAACATGCGCGATAATTCGTTGGGATCGCGGGGATTGTCGACCAAAAGGTCCCCGTCGCTTCCGTGGTAGTGGCTGTCCTGGCCGATCAGGTTGCGCTCCAGCCGCTTGAAGACCGGCAGCACGTCATCATAGGACCAGCCGTTACAGCCGAGGCGCGCCCATTCGTCATAATCGGCGGCGGAGCCGCGGATGTAGACCATCGAGTTGATCGAGGTCGAGCCGCCGAGCGCCTTGCCGCGATTGACCGGAATGCGGCGGCCGTTCAGCTGCGGCTGCGGCACGCCGACATAACAATAATCGTAGTTCGGATTGCCGTAGAGCGAGAGGATGCCCGCCGGCACTTTGACGCGCAGGCTCTGGTCGCTGCCGCCGGCTTCGATCAGGCAGACCCTGGTTGCCGGATCGGCGCTGAGGCGGTTCGCCAAGACGCAGCCGGCGGAGCCGGAGCCAACGACGATGTAGTCAAATGGTTCATTCATGGCTTTTGTCGAGCGAGCAGGGGGACGACCCGCCCATGGAATGGGCGGGTATGAAATGCCAAGTGAATCAAGGCGATCGACGGTCTATTGAAGGAGCTGGGTCCAGACCTTGGTCACCAGTTCCTGCGCGGCCGGCGAACAGGCCTGGCCCATCTTGACCGGCGCGGACGGGAACAGTTCGGGCGCGTTCTGCTTGTTATAGAGCGCCTTCGCTTCATCCACCTTCACCGGCGACGAATGGCCGTAGTAGTTGTACTGGCCGGTCGCGTTGTCGAGTTCCGTCATGAAGTTGATGAATTTCTTGGCGTTTTCGATGTTGGTCGCGCCCTTCGGCACGACGTAGGAATCGAGCCAGCCGACCAGACCTTCCTTAGGCATCGCATATTCGACATTGGCCTTGTCGTTGCGGCGCAGCCGCATGGTGTTGCCGTCCCACCAGAAGTGCATGGCCACTTCACCACCGCCGATGCGGTTTTCGATGTTGTCGCTCGAATAGGCAGCCACGAACGGTTTTTGTGCCTTCAACAGGTCGAGAACGCGCTTCATCTCCTGCGGGTCTTCGCTGCAATATTTGATGCCGAGATAGTTCTGCGCGGCGGGGATGACTTCGTCGGGCTGGGCGAGGCTGGCGATCTTGCCCTTCAAATCCTCGGACGGCTCGAAGTAGATTTTCCAGCTGTCGACCGGGCCCTTGTAGAGGTTGCGGTTGACGGTGAAACCGGCATTGCCATAGGCCAGCGGCACGGAATAGTTGCCGGTCGGGTCCCACCATTGCTTCTGCCATTGTGTCGAGATCTGCTGGAAGGCGGGCATCGAACTGGCGCCGATATCCTCGAGCAGGCCGCTGTCGATCATGATCTTCACGAAATGCTGGGACGGCGTGACGATGTCGTATCCCGACGAGCCGGCCTGCAGCTTGGTCAAGAGATCTTCGTTCGAGGAGAAGGCGTCGACGGTGACCTTGATCCCCGTCTCCTTTTCGAACTTCGCGACCATGTCGGGCGCGATGGAATCGGCCCAGGCATAGATCGAAAGCGTGCCTTCGGCCCACGCGGAGGCCGTCGCCAAAAGGCTGATGGCGCTGGCGGCGGCAAGCGTTGAGATGCGGATGCGGATAGGCATGGAGTTCCCCTTATCTTTATGGTTCGGGGAACGATAACAAACGGGCGACGGCGATAAATTTCATTTGCCCGACGTGCTGCTTAGGAAAAAGCTCGCTCTGTCTATTGGCGGCGTTGCAGCAGGAAAGCGACTGTGGCCAGCGCGACCGAAACGATCATGATCAGCGTCGAGATGGCGTTGAGCTGTGGCGAGACGCCCTGCTTGATCAGCGAGAAGATATAGACCGGCAAGGTGGTGGCGCCGCCGGAATTCAGAAGATTACTGGTGATGAAATCGTCCATCGAAATGACGAAGGCGAGCATGGCGCCGGCGAACACGCCGGGCAGGATCAGCGGCAACGTCACCCGGCGAAAAGCAACCCAGCCCGACGCGTAGAGGTCGCGCGCGGCTTCCTCCAGATCGGCATCCATGCCTTGCAATCTCGCCCTTATCGGCAGGAATGCGAAGGGGATGCAGAAGGTGGTGTGCGCGATGGTGAGCTTCAGCAGACCGTTGGTCAGGCCCAGTTCGGAAAACAGGATGAGCACGGCCACGGCAACGACGATCTCGGGTAGCAGCAGCGGCAGATTGACGATCGTTTCGGAGACGCGCCGGAAGCGCACATTCCTGCCGCGCACCAGCACCAGCGCCGCCATCAGCGCGACGATGGTGGACAGAACCGTGGCGATGCTGGCGACGAAAAGCGACGTCTTGACCGCGCCGACAAGTGCGGCGTTCGACAGGGCCGTTGTGTACCAGTGCAGCGAGAAGCCGCCCCAATTGGCCACGATGCGGTTGGCGTTGAACGAATAGAAGATCACCACCGCGATCGGCAGATAGAGGTAGACAAAGAAGATGATGCTGAACAGGCCGAAGCCCGGATAGCGCCGCACATTGCCGGTCATGCGTTGCTCTCCCGGCTTTCCTTGCGGGTAGCCTGAAGGCCGCGCCAGAGCAGGAAGATCATCACCGCGCACATCAGCACGATGGAGATGGCGGCGCCCAGCGGCCAGTTGCGGGCAGCACCGAACTGCAGCTGGATGAGATTGCCCATCATCATCGTCTTGCCACCGCCCAGCAGCGTCGGTTCCAGCACCGCGCCCAGGCAAGGCACGAAGACGAGGATCGCGCCGGCGATCATTCCAGGGGCACACAGCGGCAGGATCACGCGGCGCAATGTGGTGAAGCGGCTGCCATAGAGGTCGTGCGAAGCCTCCACCAGCGCCGGGTCGAGCTTTTCGATCGAGGCGAAGACCGGCAGGATCATCAGGGGAATGTAGCTGTAGACGAGCCCGATGAGCATCGCCGTGTCGGTGAAGAGCAGGCTGCCCATATTGTCGACCAGCCCAAGCGCTCGCAGCGCCTTGGCGATCACCCCGTCATTGCCGAGGATGATGATCCAGGAATAGACGCGCACGATCATCGAGACCCAGAACGGCAGCGTCACCAGATAGATCAGCATCATCTTGGCCGACGCCTTCTGCAGCGAAATGAAGTAGGCGACCGGAAAGCTGAGAAGCAGGCAGATGATTGTCGTCGCCGCGGCCAGGATCATCGTGCGAGCAACGACGATCAGATATTGCGGATTGAACTCCAGCTCGCCCGACCAGCCCTCGTTGAACAGGATCTGCTTGTAGGGCGCCGTGGTGAACACATAGTCGAAGCCGCCATAGGGGCCGCGGGTCGAGAACGAGACCAGGATGATGATGCCCACCGGCACGATCAGCGTCAGAAGCATGATGAGTTGTGCCGGCAAAAGGCCGAGCACGTTCCAGCCGGGTGTTTTCAGGCGCCCGATCATGCGCCCAGGATCCGCGCCGATTCCGCCGCGAAGCTGAGCTTTACCGACTGGCCGACTTCGAGCGTGCGGTCGCGGCTCTGGCTGTTGCGTTTGGAAACGCGCAGCAAGGTGCCGTTCGCGTCCACCACATAGTGTGTGTAGCCGCCGAGATAGTTGGCGCCGACAATGGTGCCCTCGGCCGCGATATGGCCATCCTGCGAGGGCAGGCTGATCTTTTCGGGGCGGATGGACATCACGGCCTTGCCGCCGGCCACGGCCTGCTTGTGCGGAGCACTCAGCGTCACGCCGAGCGGGATCGACACCGTGGCGCTGTCGCCATCGAGCGCGATGACGTCGGCCTCGAGGAAATTGGTCTCGCCGATGAAATCGGCGACGAAGCGGTTCGATGGTTCCTCGTAGATGTCGGCCGGCGTTCCCAATTGCTGGATTTCGCCATCGCCCAGCACGCAGATGCGGTCCGACATGTCGAGCGCCTCTTCCTGGTCGTGGGTGACGAACACGAAGGTGATGCCGGTCTGGCGCTGCAGTGTGCGCAGTTCATCGCGCATGGCCTGCCGGAGCTTGAGGTCGAGCGCCGAAAGCGGCTCATCGAGCAGCAGCACTTCCGGCTCGGGGGCCAGCGCCCGGGCAAGCGCGATGCGCTGGCGTTGACCGCCCGACAATTGCTGTGGCTTGCGGGCCGCGAATTTTTCCATGTGCACGAGGCGCAACATGTCGGCCACGCGCGCCGAGCGGCGATCCCTGGACCAGCCGAGGTTTTCCAGTCCGAAGGCGATGTTCTGCTCCAGCGTCATATGCGGAAACAGCGCATAGGACTGGAACACGGTGTTTACCCGGCGCTTGTGCGGGGGCAGGGCCTGGATGTTGGCGCCACGTAGCGATATCTCGCCGGTCGAAGGCTGTTCGAAGCCGGCGATCATCCGCAACAGCGTGGTCTTGCCGCAGCCAGACGGGCCAAGCAGCGTGAAGAACTCGTTTTCGTAGATGTCGAAGGTTACCGGCTTCAGCGCCTGGAAGTTGCCAAAGGCCTTGGAGACACCTTTGATCTCCACCGCCTTCTTGTGCTGCGGCGAGCGGCTCATATCCATGTAATCGATCTCGATGGGAAGGGCATGGCAAGCCGCCACGTGAATGGGCCGCCGGCATTGCGCGCGATGGCGCAATGCCGGCAGGTCGTCACATCTTGACCCACTTGCCGCTGTGCACGATGAACCGGTCGATCTCGACCGGCATCTGGGTCTGGCCTTCCTTGTCGAAGGACACGGTACCCAAAATGCCATCGTGCTTGATCGCGCGGACGGTCTCGCTCAGCGCCTGCTTGTCCTCGATACCCTTTTCCTTGATGGTTTCGAGCAGGATCTGCGTGGCTTCGTAGGCATATTTGGCGTAGGAGCCGGCCGGATCAGGATAACCCTTGGCTTCGTACGCCTTGTAGAAGGCCTCCAGCTTCGGGTTGGTCTGCACGGCGGGCGTGCCGACGATGGTGCCTTCGGCGGCCGGGCCGGCGATCTCGATGAACTTCGGATCGTAGATGCCGGAAATGCCGTACATCGGCAGCGAACCAAGTCCGAGATCGGCCATCTGGCTGCGCACGAGGGCAGCCTCGGTGACCACGCCGCCGAAATAGATCGCGTCCGGGCTGGCTGCCTTGGCCGTTGTCAGCATGGCACGGAAGTCGGTCGTTCCGACCGCGGCCGCATCTGAGAAGACGACCTCGCCGCCCGCCGCCTTGAAGAAGTCGCCGAACCATTTGGTGTTGGCCGCGCCATAATCGGTGGTGTCGGAGATGATGGCGATCTTCTTGACCTTGCCTTCCTTGGCGATTGCCTCGGCAAGCGGCTTGTTCTCATTGACCAGCGTAGGCGTCACGCGGGTGACGTTGGGAAGGTTCTGCTCGGTGATCTTCGGGCTGACCGCACCCCAGACGACGAACGGCATTTGCGCGCGATTGAAGACCGGGATGGTGGCGAGCGCGACGGAGCTGTTCCAATGGCCCGTCGCCGCGACGACGGCGGGGTCGTTGATCAGCTTCTGGGCCGCCGAAACGCCGACTGCGGGGTCCGACGCGTCATCCAGGACAACGCCTTCGACCTGATGCGGATAGCCGCTGGCATTGGCCTCGTCGATGGCGAGAAGGAAGCCGTTGCGGGCACCAAGGCCCTGCTGGGCGTTGCCGCCGGACAGCGGTCCGATGAAACCGAGCTTGATCTGGTCGGCGCTGGCCTCGGCCATCCCTAAGGAGAGCGCGAACACGGATCCGGCCAGCAGTGAAGATATGCGCGCAAGCGCGCGGCGTCTGTTCAGCATGGTTCCACCTCTTTTTTTGTTTTCTTCCGCGAAGGTCGCGTTCCGGCCGATCGGGAGACCGCCATCTAGCGCAACTATATTTCGCCGCTACCGCCTCGCGAAATTCGGAAATTGCTATCTGCTACATCGGAGATTCATTATGTGCTCATAGGGGCGGCGCTGGTAATCGTCCGGGCTCCAAGGGAGAGAGACGGGCGGCATGGCAGAGCTATTTGTCCAGCAAGCGGTGAACTGGATTACCCTCGGGTGCATCTATGCTTTGCTGGCCATCGGCTTCAGCCTGATCTTCGGCGTTCTCAACGTCATCCACTTCTCGCATGGCGATGTGGCGATGACGTCACCCTTCATCGCGCTGGCAATCGCCCAGGCACTGGCAATCGCCGTCGGGGTTGCGAGCCCCGCCTGGCTGATCGTTGCCGCATGCGCTGCCGTGTTTGTCGTCGGCCTCATCGGCGTGACCCTGGACAAGGTGGTGATCCGGCGCTTCCGGGACGCGCCGCCGATGATGGCGCTGGTGGCGACGGTCGCATTGGGCATCGTCATCCGCGAACTGATCCGCCATCTCTACCCGCAAGGCTCCAACCCGCACGCCTTTCCGCGGCTCGCCTCGGGCGTCGCCTTCGAAGTGGCGGGCGTGCAGGTCGGCTGGTTTTCCCTGCTGGTGGTGACGCTGACATTCGTGCTTGTCGCCCTGCTTTTCGCCTTCCTGCGCCTGACGCCTCTCGGTCTGCGCATCCGCGCGGCCTCCGAGGACCGTGTCGTGGCGCGCATGATGGGTATCCGCGACACGCGTGTCTTCCGCGCTACCTTCTTCGTCGCCTCGGCCATCGGCGCTATCGCCGGCCTGCTGTTTGCGAGCTATGCCGGGGTGACGCGGTTCGATTTCGGCGTCATGGCCGGCCTGCTCGGCTTCTCCGCGGCGGTCATTGGCGGGCTGGGCTCGATGCCCGGCGCCATCCTCGGCGGCCTGATCATCGCCGGCATAGAGGTGCTCGCCCAGACATTCGTGCCGGACGGTGCCTCATACCGGCTGGTTTTCGTTTTCCTGCTGGTTATCGGGGTGCTGCTCTTTCGCCCTGAAGGACTGCTCGGTCGCGCCGTCATGGTGAAGGTGTAACATGAGCGCAGGTTCTTCATCGCCGACAATTGGCCAGGGCAAGGCGGCGACAATTGCCGTCGCGGCACAGCTTTGCGGTGCCGGATTCCTCTATTTGATCCTCAAGGCGGAAGGCGGTTGGCAGGTCATCGGCCTGTTGGCCCTGCTGGCTGCGGGCTTCTATCTCCTGGAAAAGAGGCCGCAGATCGCCGACCTGGTGACGGCGAGTTTTTCCCAGGCTCCCGTGGTGGCGGTCGGGACGGCGGCGGTGGTCGTGCTGTTGTTTCCGTTCGTGGTCGGCTCGAACACCTATGTCCTGCATCTGCTCATCGTCGCCCAGCTCTACGCGGTGCTGGCGCTGGCGCTGAATTTCCAGCTCGGCAGCGCCAACATTCCCAATTTCGCGACCGGCGCCTCCTATGGCATCGGCGCTTATGTGTCGGCGCTTTTGGCCATCAATTTCGGCATGAGCTTCTGGCTGACCCTGCCTGTCGCCGCCGTGGCCGCGACGCTGTTCGGCTTCCTCATCGGCATCCCGTCGATGCGCACCCGCGACACCTATCTGGCGCTGGTCACCATTGCCTTCGGGGTGGTGGTGCAGCAGCTTTTGAACAATCTCAGCTGGACAGGCGGCCCCAACGGGCTGGTCGGTATTCCCGCGCCCTCGCTGTTTGGCCATTCTTTTGCCGATCCGCTGGTCGTGTTCGGCTGGAAACTGCCGAGCCAAGCCAATTTCTACTACCTCTCGGCCGCTTTGGTGGTGGTGGCGATCGTCACTGCCCGCCGCCTGCATTCCTCGCGCATCGGGCTGGCCTGGAACGCGCTGCGCGCCGACGAGATCGCGGCACGTGCGCAAGGCATCAATGTCGCCTGGTTCAAGGTGCTGGCCTTCGCGGTGGATGCTTTCCTCGCCGCCTTCGCCGGCACCATCTACGCTTTCTATGTTTCCTACATCTCGCCCGACAATTTCACTTTCCTGGTTTCCGTCACTATCATGACGATGGTGATCGTCGGCGGCATGGACAACATCTTCGGCGTTATCGTCGGCGCCTTCCTGCTGACCATTCTGCCCGAGAAGCTGCGCGCCTTTTCCGACTACCGGCTGCTGTTTTTCGGCATCGTTATCATCGGCTTCCTGATGATCCGTCCGCAGGGCCTGTTTCCGCAGCGCATGCGCAGCTACGGAGAAAGCAAGTGAACGCTCTCCTCGAGGTCGAGAACGCGACGATGCGCTTTGGCGGCCTCGTCGCGCTGAACGACATCAGCTTCTCGGTCGGCCGCGGCGAGGTGCTGGCCGTCATCGGACCCAACGGGGCCGGCAAGTCGACGCTGTTCAATGTCGTCACCGGTGTCTACCGACCGACGTCCGGTCGCGTGCGCTTCGACGGTTCCGACATCACCGGTCACCCGGCGCATGACGTGGTTGCGCGTGGCGTCGGCCGCACCTTCCAAACCTCGCGCCTGTTTTCCGACCTCAGCGTGCTGGACAACGTCATCATCGGCATGCACACGCGCACCGGGACCGGCGTGCTGGGCGCGCTGTTTCTTCCCGGCGCATCGCGGCGTGAAATGGCTGCCTGCGTGGAAAAAGCCGAGGCGCTGCTCAAGGCCGGGTCGGGCGATCTGTTCGAACAGCGCTACAGGCTGGCCGGGACACTGGCGCAGGCCGACCGGCGCCGGCTGGAAATTGCCCGTGCATTGGCCTCCGAGCCGAAGCTGTTGTTGCTCGACGAACCTTCCGTCGGCATGGACGAGATCGAGACCGATGCATTGATCGCCGATATCGCGCGCCTGAAGCGCGAACGAGCGGATCTTTCCGTGATCCTGATCGAGCACGACATGCGCGTGGTCGAGGCCTTCCCGCACCAAGTCATCTGCATCGACTATGGCAGCAAGATCGCCGAGGGCGATTTCGCGGCCGTGAAGGCCGATCCGCGCGTGCAGGAAGCCTATCTCGGAAAGGCGGCCGTCCATGCTTGAGTTGAAGGATGTCGACACGGCCTATGGTCCGGTGCCGATGCTGCGCGCTGTGACGATGAGCGTGCAGCCCGGCGAGCTCGTCTGCCTGCTCGGGCCCAACGGCGCCGGCAAGACCACGACCTTCATGACGGTTTGCGGCGTCGTGCGGGCGCAACGCGGCAGGGTCGAGGTGATGGGCCGCGACCTGGCCTCGCTCGGCACCGAGAATCTGGCGGCGCTCGGTGTCGGGCTAGTGCCTGAGGGGCGGCGGCTGTTCCCCAGTCTCACCGTGCAGGAGAATTTGCGGCTCGGTTATGATGCCGTTTCCGGCCGGGGACCGGATTTCGAGCCGCAACTGGACAAGATGTGTCACTTGTTCCCGCGCATTCGCGAGCGATTGCGTCAGGTGGCGGGAACGTTGTCGGGTGGCGAACAAGCCATGGTGGCGCTGGCGCGCGCGCTGATCGGCGAACCTAGGCTGGTCATCATGGACGAGCCGTCGCTTGGCCTGTCGCCCAAGCTGATCGACGAATATTTCGAGATCACCAAAGAAGTGCATCGGCGCGGCACGACGATCCTGTTGATCGAACAGAATGCCGAGATGGGTCTTGGGATCGCCGACCGCGGTTATGTGCTGGTCAAGGGCCGCGTCGCGCAGGAGGGACCGGCTCGCGAGCTGTTGTCGTCGAAGGCAGCCAGGAGCCTCTATCTCTGACTGTCCGGGGCGACGGACCGCAGCCTCCCGGTATTTAGGGACAAGCTAACCAGTGCCACGTGAAATCGTAATTTTCGCGACCCGACCCCTCCAGTAAACCAGCCGTGAGACCTCCGCTGCAACCGCAGAAACTTCCGGAGGCCAGAAAAGGGCGCAGAAATGTCGGTCGAAACAGTAGACACGCTTGTGGTTGGCGCGGGCCAGGCCGGGGTGGCCATGAGCGAGCATCTGAGCAAATGCGGCGTGCCTCATCTCGTTCTCGAACGGCATCGCATTGCCGAACGCTGGCGCTCCGAGAGATGGGATTCACTCGTTGCCAACGGTCCGGCCTGGCACGATCGTTTTCCCGGCATGGAGTTTGAGGAGACTGGCCCCGACGGTTTTCCTTCCAAGGAAACGGTTGCGGACTATTTCGTCGCCTACGCGAAAATGATCGGTGCGCCGATCCGCTGCGGCGTTGAGGTGAAGCAAGTGCAGCGGCTTGCGGGCCGCCCCGGCTTCCGGGTCGAAACGTCGGACGGCGTGATCGAGGCCAACAGCGTCGTTGCCGCCACCGGCGCTTTCCAGAACCCGATTGTCCCGAATATCGTCCCCGACAGCGCGGGTATCGTCCAGATCCACTCCAACACCTACCATAACCCTCAGCAATTGCCCGAGGGTGCGGTGCTGGTGATCGGTGCCGGATCGTCGGGGGTGCAGATCGCCGATGAACTCGTTCGCACGGGAAAGCGCGTCTATCTCGCGGTTGGACCGCACGACCGTCCGTTCCGCAGCTATCGCGGCCGCGATTTCTGCTGGTGGCTGGGGGTGCTGAACAAGTGGGACGCCGAAACGCCGGGCCCGGGCACCGAACACGTCACGATCGCCGTCAGCGGCGCCCGCGGCGGCGAGACGATCGATTTCCGGCGTCTTGCGGCGCGTGGGATGACGCTTGTCGGCCGCGCCGAGAGTTTTCGGGACGGAGTGATGCGTTTCGCGCCTGACCTGAACCAGAACGTTGCGCGCGGCGATGCCAACCATCTATCGCTGATGGACGAGGCCGACGCCTATGTCCTGGCCAACGGTCTCGACCTACCGGAAGAACCCGAAGCGCGCCGGCTCGATCCCGATCCGGAGTGCATGACCAATCCCATTCTGGAACTCGATCTGGCGAAGGCCGGTATCACCTCGATCATCTGGGCCACCGGCTATTCCGTCGACTACAGCTGGATGAAGGTCGATGCCTTCGACGAGAAGGGCCGACCGAAACACCAGCGCGGCGTGTCGAGCGTGCCCGGCATCTATTTCCTCGGTCTGCCCTGGCAGTCGCGCCGGGGCTCCTCCTTCATCTGGGGTGTCTGGCACGATGCAAAACATCTGGCAGACCGCATTTCCACGCAGCGCAAATATCTGGCCTACCACGCCGCCGCTATAAAGCAGACCGAAGACGCGTAGCCGACGGCGGTTGCGCTGCCCGCCGCCCTGACTTTCGCTGATTAGGCCCGGCCTTATCAGCGATGAGAAAGACTGTTCTTTCGGCGCTCATTCCGCCCGACGAATATCCGCACAGCAGATGCGGGCATGGGTCGAACGTCGCTCGACGAGGGACCGCTGGCCCGTTCCGATGGAGACCACGATGGCGCATACCCGCATTCGCAAGTTCAACACCAAGGATACCTATCCCGAGCAGAAGCTCGACAACGATCTCTGCCAGGCGGTGATCGCGCGCGGCACCACGGTCTTCCTGCGTGGCCAGTGCCCGCAGGATCTCGATACCGCCAAGAACATCGGCAGCCACGATCCGGTCGAGCAGACCCACAAGGTCATGCAGAACATCAAGCAGCTCATCGAGGAGTGCGGCGGCAAGATGGAGCATCTGGTGAAGGTGGTGGTCTACATCACCGACGTTCGCCATCGCGAGGCGGTCTACCGGACCATGGGCGAATACATCAAGGGCGTGCATCCGGTATCGACCGGGCTGGTGGTGTCGGCGCTCGCCCGGCCCGACTGGCTGGTCGAGATCGACGGCACAGCCGTTATCCCGGACTGAGGGCGCGGCATGACCTTCTCGATCGTTGCGCGCTGCAGCCGCACCGGCATGTTCGGTGTGGCGGTGTCCTCGTCATCGCCGGCTGTGGCCGCGCGCTGTGCCTATGCGCAGGCCAATGTGGGGGCGGTCGCCAGCCAGAACGTCACCGACCCGACGCTGGGCACCCGCGCGCTCGACCTGATGGCGCGCGGTGCATCCGCCACTGAGGCGGTGTCCATTCTGAAGCGCACCGGCGCGTATATGGAATTTCGGCAGCTGCTGGCCGTCGACGGCGCCGGCATCAGCGCGATCCATTCCGGCCCAAAGGCGCTTGGCATCTGGGCCGAGGCGCGGGCTGAGAACGTCGCCTGCGGCGGCAATCTGCTCGCCAATTCAGGCGTGCCGCAGGCGATGGTCGACGCGTTCCTCGCCTCGGAAGGTCATCTCGGCGACCGCATCATCGCGACGATGCGGGCAGCCCTGAAAGCCGGCGGCGAGGCTGGACCGGTCCGTTCGGCCGGCATGAAGCTGGTGCGCGAAGTGGCCTGGCCGGTGGCGGATTTGCGCTGCGACTGGACGGAAGACTGTCCGATCGAGGAGCTGGGAAAGCTCTGGGACATCTACAAGCCCCAGCTCGACGCCTATGTGACCCGCGCCATCAATCCCTCCGATGCGCCGAGCTACGGCGTGCCCGGCGACGAATAGTCCGGACGGACAACCCTAAGCAAAGTGTGAAGCAGGAGCCCGCATGAGCGAACTCAGCCACAAGGACTGGATCGGCAAGGCGGCAACGATCCGCTTCCGTGACAAGGCCTTCATCGACGGCAAGTTCGTCGCCGCGCGTTCCGGCCGCACCTTCGCGAGCATCAACCCGGCAACCGGCGAGACGCTGGCCGAAGTCGCCTCCTGCGGCGAGGAAGACATCGACCTCGCCGTTGCCTCGGCACGTCGCGCCTTCGCTTCCGGCGCCTGGTCGCGGGCGACGCCCGGTCATCGCAAGGACGTGCTTCTGCGCCTGGCACAGTTGTTGCGCGAGAACCTGCACGAACTGGCGCTGCTGGAATCGCTCGACATGGGCAAGCTGGTCACTGACGCGGCCACCGTCGACGTGCCGGGCTCGGCTGGCATCTTCCAGTGGTATGCCGAGGCGATCGACAAGATCTATGACGAGATCGCACCGAGCGGTGCGGGCGATCTGGTGTTGGTGCGGCGCGAGCCGCTTGGCGTGGTCGGCGCGGTGGTGCCGTGGAATTTCCCGCTCGACATGGCGACCTGGAAATGCGCGCCGGCACTGGCAGCCGGCAATTCGGTCGTACTGAAGCCCGCCGAACAGTCGCCTTTCTCGGCACTGCGGCTGGCGGAGCTCGCCATGGAGGCCGGCTTGCCGGCCGGCGTGCTCAACGTCGTTCCTGGCCTCGGCGAGACCGCCGGGCAGGCGCTCGGCCGCCACATGGACGTCGATTGCCTCGCCTTCACCGGTTCCACCGCTGTCGGCAAGATGTTCCTGCAGTATTCCGGCCAGTCCAACATGAAGCAGGTGTGGCTGGAAACCGGCGGCAAGAGCCCGAACCTGGTGTTCGCCGATTGCGGCAATCTCGATGCGGCGGCCGACATGGCTGCCTTCGGCATCTTCTTCAACCAGGGCGAGGTCTGCTCGGCCAATTCGCGCTTGCTGGTCCAGCGCAGCGTCAAGGATCAGATGGTGGAGAAGCTTGTCGCGCGAGCCGCCGCGACGCAGCCGGGCGATCCGCTCGACCCGGCCTCGAAGATGGGCGCGATGGTCGATGCCCGTCACACCGCCAACGTCATGCGGTTTGTCGAGACCGGCAAGAAGACCGCGCGGCTTGTCGCCGGCGGCGAGCAGGTCACCGTCAATGGCCGCGGCAGCTTCGTGCAGCCCACCATCTTCGACAATGTCTCGCCGAACGACAGCATAGCCCGTGACGAGATTTTTGGACCGGTGCTGTCGGTCATCGCTTTCGACGACGAAGACGAGGCCGTCCGTATCGCCAATGACAGCGTCTATGGCCTGGCCGCCTCGCTGTGGACGGACAGTCTTTCGCGCGCGCACCGCATCGCCGGGCGCCTGCATGCCGGCACCGTTTCGGTCAACACCGTCGACGCGCTGAGCCCGATGACGCCCTTCGGCGGCTTCAAACAGTCCGGCTTCGGCCGCGACCTGTCGTTGCATGCTCTGGACAAATACACCGCGCTCAAGACCACGTGGATCAAATATTGAGGAACACCAACGCCTTGATCCGCGCGCCGAAACTGGCAACATAACCAGCCATGCCACTTCGCTTTACCCTCAGACAGCTGGAATATTTCGTTGCCGTCGGCGAAGCGGGATCGATCGCCAAGGCTGCCGAGCAGGTGAATGTCTCGCCGCCGTCCATTTCGGCTTCCATCGCTCAGCTCGAGACGGAGTTCGGCGTCCAGCTTTTCGTGCGCAAGCATTCGCACGGCCTGTCGCTGACGGCCGGCGGTCGCGTGTTCCTGAAAGAGGCGGCGCGGCTGCTTGCTGACGCGGATGCCTTGCACGACGTCGCCGGCGATATCGCCGAAAAGGTGAGGGGTCCGCTGGCGATCGGCTGCCTGCTGACCTTTGCCCAGATCATCTTCCCGACGCTGCGCCGCCGGTTCGAGGACAGCTATCCCGATGTCCGCGTCCGCCAGTTCGAGCGCAACCAGGGCCAGTTGCTGGAATTGCTGCAGCGTGGCGACATCGATGTGGCGCTGACCTACGATCTCGACCTTTCACAGGACATGGCCTTCGAGCCGCTGATGCAACTGCCGGCCTATGTGATGTTGCCGGCGGGACATGCGTTGGCCACCAGAACCTCGATAGCGCCGGAAGAACTGGTCGATCAGCCGATGGTTCTGCTCGATCTGCCGTTCAGCCGCGAATACTTCCTGTCCGCCTTCCAGCAGAAAGGGCTTCGACCCTATATCGCCGAGCGCACCGGCGACATCGCGGTGATGCGTTCGATGGTGGCCAATGGTTTTGGCTATGGCATTGCCAATATGCGACCGCTCAACACGCTTTCGCCCGACGGCAAGCCGCTGGTGTTCGTGCCCCTGGCTGGAGACCTGCGCCCGCTCACCATGGGCATAGCCATGCCCAATGCGGAGCACCGCACACAAACGGTGCAGGCTTTTATCCAGCATTGCCGCCGCTTCGTGGTCGAGCAGGGCGTGTTCGGCACCGAGCGTGTCGTCGGGTAGATCGGCTATCGAGTTACTGGCGACGCCTCGTCGGCGAGCCGCTCCAGCAATTTTTCCAACATCTCGTCGCAACGGCGCATCTGTTCGACCGTGACGAATTCGTCGGGCTTGTGGCCCTGCGCCATCGAGCCCGGTCCGCACACCACCGTCGGCGTGCCGACATCGCGGCTGAACAGGCCGCCTTCGGTGCCGAATGCCACCTTGATCGTGCCATTGGCGCCGGTCAGCGATTTCACGAAAGCCACCGCTTGCGAATTCACCGGCGTGTCGAGGCCGGGATAAGTGTTGGTGATTTCGATATCGATGGCGGCTTCAGGTGCAATTTCTGCGGCGGTGGAAACGATGCGTGCGGCCTCGCCGCGCAGGCGTTCCAGTATGGTGTCGGGATCGTCTGCCGCAATGTTGCGGATCTCGAAATCGACCTGGCAAAGGTTCGGCACGATGTTCAGGGCCACCCCGCCATTGATCCTGCCGGCGTGGATGGTGGTGTAGGGAATGTCGTAGTCGCCATCGCGCGCACCGTCGCGGGCCAGCCGCTCCTGTTCGCTGCGCAGCACATTGACGAAATCGCAGGCGAGGTGGATGGCGTTGAGCGCGAGCGGCGCGAGTGCGGAATGGCCTTCGCGGCCCTTGCAGATGGCGCGCGCGGCGACCTTGCCCTTATGGCCGGTGGCGACCTGCATGGAGGTCGGCTCACCGACGATGCATAGAAGCGGTTTCTGCGGCGCGGCGGCGAGCATTTCCACCAGGCTGCGAACGCCGAGGCAGCCGATTTCCTCGTCATAGGACAAGGCCAGATGCAGCGGCGTGCGCAGCGGGCGTTCGGCCGCCTTCAGCGCCGCTGCGACGGCGCAGGCGACAAAACCCTTCATGTCGGCCGCGCCGCGCCCCAGCAGCTTGCCGTCCCGGCTCGTCATCGCGAAGGGCGGCACGGTCCAGTCCTGGCCGTCGACCGGCACCACATCGGTATGGCCGGACAGCATGATGCCGGGCCGGTCGGCCGGGCCGATCGTGGCGAAAAGATTGACCTTGTGGCCGTCGTGGCTGGGAATGAGGTGGCACTGGATGCCCTTTGCTTCCAGCAGCTCAGCCACGTAGTTGATCAGAGCCAAATTGGAATCGCGGCTCACTGTTGGGAAAGCGATCAGTCTTTCGAGGATATGGATGCTGTCCATACTGCAGCTTGCCTGGTGATTTGAGCCGGTTCTAGGGCAATTCCGCTTTTCTCTGAATCGCGGAATTGCTCCATCTCTTTGTTTTTACGAAATTCCGGACGCAAAACCGCTGCGCAGCTTTGCTAGAATTGCCTAGCCTGCGATCTGATAGCGCGATGGCTCTGAAGGCTGAGCAGCAACGGTTACGAACCGATCGACCGTCACCACGAAGAAGGTCTTACGGAGGTGGTCCTTGACGTCCCAGGTCACGACCTCGCCTTGATGGCAAAACCAGCTATCTCCGGGACCGTATGTCACGCTGTTCCCGGCTTCATCGCTGATTGTCACCTCGCCATCGAGCACAGTGGCATGCTCATGAAAAGGATAGATTACTTTGAAACGGCCTTTCGTAACTTCATAGATGCCACTGAGGACCTGTCCGCCGTTCGACGAATACAGATTCTTGCCGTGCATGACCGGTTTGCCTTCTAAAGTAACAGCCGAAAGATTTTCGGGAGGTCCCCATACATCAAGGCCGATAGCTTCTGCACCAAGCTTAAACGCAATCATATTGATCCCCCCTCAGTCGACGTTGATTGTTCAGAGCATCCTATGATCTGGGCTTCCTGCGCATGAAGTCATATTTGGTTTCGTCCTGCATCGGTTGATCCTAACCGGCGACGACACGGCGATTAGGCCACTCCTAAGCGGTGCAGAAGAAAACTATAGTTTTCCGGTGCTTGGCGACCCTTATGACTAGGGCCGTGCTGCCTGGGTTGCGTGACGATCCGATTGGCAGTCGCGTCGGCGGCAGGGCCGGCGAGGAGAGGAAGTTTCATGCGCGATCCCCGCTACGACATTCTGTTCGAGCCGATGAAGATCGGGCCGGTGACGGCGAAGAACCGGTTCTATCAGGTGCCGCATTGCAACGGCGGCGGCTATCGCGACCCTTCTGCAGCGGCCGAGATGCGGCGCACCAAGTCGGAAGGCGGCTGGGGTGTCATCTTCACCGAGCAGACCGAGATGCACCACACCTCGGAAATCACGCCGTTCATCGAACTGCGGCTGTGGGAAGACCAGGATATTCCGGCACTCGCCAAGATGGCGGCGGCGATGCGCTCGCATGGCGCGCTGGCTGGCATCCAGCTCGCTTACTCCGGCATCAACGGACCGAACCTCTATACCCGTGAAGTGCCGCGCGGGCCGACGGCCTTGCCGATCCGCACCTTCACCAACGACCCGGTGCAGGCGCGCGCCATGGACAAGCAGGATATCAGAGACCTGCGCCGCTGGCACCGCAACGCCTTCAAGCGCGCCAAGCAGGCCGGCTTCGACCTGGTTTGCCTTTATGGCGCGCATGGCTTCGGCATCATCCAGCACTTTTTGTCCACTGCTACCAACCAGCGCACCGACGAATATGGCGGCTCGCTGGAGAACCGTTCACGCCTGATGCGTGAACTGATCGAGGAGGGTCGCGACGCCATCGGCGACACCTGCGGGCTGACGCTGCGCATCTCGCTGGACGAGATGATCGGCGAACTGGGCTTCGCCAATTCCGAAGTGCGCGACATGATCGAGATGCACGCCGATCTGCCGGACCTGTGGGATCTCGCCCATGGTGCCTGGGAGGATTGTTCCGGCCCGTCGCGCTTCAAGGAAGAGGCAGCACAGGAAAGCCTTGTCGCCGGCATCAGGAAGCTGACGTCGAAACCGGTCGTGGGCGTCGGGCGCTTCACCTCTCCGGACGTGATGGTGAAGATGATCAAGTCGGGCACGCTCGACTTCATCGGCTGCGCGCGGCCGTCGATTGCCGATCCCTACCTGCCGAAGAAGGTGGAGGAAGGCCGCATCGAGGACATTCGCGAATGCATCGGCTGCAACATCTGCATCACCGGCGACATGACCATGTCGATCTCGCGCTGCACGCAGAACCCGACCTTCATGGAGGAATGGCGCAAGGGCTGGCATCCGGAACGCATGCAGGCCAAGGGGGCGAGCGAAAGCGTGCTCATCGTCGGTGCCGGCCCCGCCGGCCTGGAAGCGGCGCGTGCGCTTGGTATGCGCGGCTATCAGGTGGCGCTGGCCGAAGCCGGAACCGAACTCGGCGGGCGTGTCGCACGCGAATGCCGCCTGCCGGGTCTTTCGGCATGGGGACGGGTGCGCGATTATCGCCAGTATCAGATCGGACAGATGCAGAATGTCGAGGTCTATTTCGACAGCCGGCTCTCCGCCGACGACATCCTTGGCTTTGGCTTCCAGAACATCGCCATCGCCACCGGTTCGACATGGCGGCGCGACGGCGTCGCCCGCGCCCATGTCGTGCCGATGCCGATGGACCCGGCCATGCCCGTCTACACGCCGGATGATCTGATGGATGGTAAGGTGCCCACCGGCAATGTCGTGCTGTTCGATGACGACCATTATTACATGGGCGGCGTGCTGGCCGAACTCATGGCACGGCAAGGCGCGAAGGTCACGCTGGTGACTGCTTCAGCCTATGTGTCGGACTGGACCCGCAACACGCTGGAGCAGGGCGCCATCCATCGCCGGCTGGCCGAACTCGGCGTTGAGATCGTGCTGAACCGCGCCGTCACGCGCATCAAGGCCGGCGGTGTCGCCACGGCCTGCGCCTATACCGGCGCGGAGCGCGACATCGCGGCCGACGCGGTGGTGCTGGTAACCTCGCGGCTGCAAAACGACGGGCTCTGGAGCGAGCTCAAGGACCGTCGGGCGGAGTGGGCCGACAACGGCATTCGCTCGATCAAGGTGATCGGCGATGCCGAAGCGCCCGGACCGATTGCCTGGGCGACCTATGCCGGCCACCGTTTCGCCCGCGAACTGGACGAGCCGGATATCGGCGACGCCTTGCCGTTCCGCCGCGAAGTGACGGCGCTTGCCGCAGAATAGTCGCCAGGCCGATAGCCGTTGTGTTCGACGGGCTAGCGTCCCGTCGAACGGCACGGCCTGGTGCTCGCCGGGGTCGATCGCCTCGGGTTCCTTCGGCTAGGATGCGGCGTTGTCCGCCTCGAAATAGGAGGAAAACCGCTGCGCGAGCTCGCCGAGGTCGAGCATGACGCGCCGCAGGTGGATCTGCATGATCTCCTGGGCGGCGGTCGGGTCGCCTGCCGTCACGGCCTCCAGGACTTTTTGGTGATCGTCCACCAACTGGTCGAGCTGCCCCGCCTGGAGCGACAGGCGGCGAACGCGGTCCATGTGCTTCTTCGCGTCGGAAATGAACCCCCAGACGCCGTCGCGGCCGGCCAGGTTGCAATAAAGCGCGTGCATGCGCTCGTCGCATTCGAAGAACAGGTCGGGATTGTCTTCCGCGACAGCCAATTCCTGTTCCTCGATGGTCTGGCGGATGCCAAGCAGGATGCGGCGGTTCGACTGCCTGGCTGCTTCGGCGACGATCGCCAGCTCCAGATGTTCGCGAACGAACTGCGCCGTCCGGACCGCATCCATGCGGATCGGTGCGACCACGACGCCCGCGCGGGATCGCAGATCGACCAGACCTTCCGCGCTCAGCCGCGACAGGGCCTCGCGCACCGGTGTGCGGCTGACGCCGAGCAGATCGGCCAGCGCATGCTCGCCCACCGGCTCGTTCGGCTTCAGTTCGAGCCTGATGATCTTCTGCGAAAGGCTGCGATAACAATGCTCCGCCGCCGAGATTTTCGTGTCACGCGCCATGAAGCATAAGCTCTTTGTTTTCTTGCATGCAATCCTTCAATCGGCACACGATAGCCTGAAAAATATACATTTTCCATACGCTCATGGAGCGATGCTTGACCGCTCGTTATATCTTGCATACAAGAATGCAAATGGTCTGGGAGGACACAATGGCGCATCGCGACGGCCCACATCCCGTCACGGTTTTCGTTTCGGGTGCGACCGGCATCGATGATCTGCCGGTCGGCTTCCTGGCGGGCCAGGAGAAGGCATCCGGCAAGGCCGACGAAAGCATGTTCTCGATCGAAGCTTCGGTATCTCCATGAGCGTGGCGGTTTCCTTACTGTTCGATGCCAAGGATGTCGTCGGCGAGAGCATCATCTGGTCTGGTGAGGAAAAGGCGCTCTACTGGGTCGACATTGTCGGCCGGCGCATCCACCGGCTCGAACCGGCGAACGGCCGCCATGATGTCTGGCCAACGCCCGATTTCGTGACTTCCATCGGCATGCGGGCGAATGGCGGTTTCATCGTCGGCCTGCGCCGCAGCGTCTGCCTGTGGCGGCCGGGCGGCGCCTTCGAGGAATTCGCGGTGCCGGAACCTGACTTGCCCGACAACCGGCTCAATGAGGGGCGTGTCGCGCCGGACGGCACCTTCTGGGTGTCGACCATGCAGAGCAATCTCCATCCGGACGGTTCGCCCAAGGAGATGGACCGCAATGCCGGCGCCATCTACCGCATCGACCCGAACAGCGGCGTCTCGCAACTGACGCCGAACGAATACGGCATCACCAACACGATGGGGTGGACGCGGGACGGCCGCTTCTTCTTCGCCGACACGCTGGCGAACGAGATTTATCTCTTCGATTGTGCTGTCGCCACGGGAACGCTGGCCAACCGGCGCACCATCGTCGCCGGTTTCGCGCGCGGTTTTCCGGACGGTTCCTGCCTCGACGCCGAGGACCGGCTGTGGAACTGCCGCGTCGCCGGCGGGGCCGCTGTAGCGGGCTTCGATGTTGAAGGCGATCTTGTCGGTCTCGTCGAATTGCCGGCGAGCTGGCCGACGAGTTGCACCTTTGGCGGGCCCGATCTTTCGACGCTTTATGTCACTTCGGCGCGTTTCACCATGTCGGCCGCCCATCTCGACGCGCATCCATTGGAGGGCGGGCTCTTCGCCGTCGAGGGCGTCGGCCGCGGCGTCGCCGAGTCGAAGTTCGGGGCGCCTGATTGGAAAAAAACACAATGAACGAATTTGCCGGCAAGAGCATCGTCGTGACCGGCGGCAGCCTCGGCATGGGCCTTGCCTGTGCTCGTCGCTTCGCGGCTGGCGGCGGCAAGGTGCTGGTCGTCGCGAACGACAAGGCGTCGGTCGATGATGCGGTCAAGTCGATTGGCGATCATGCGGCGGGCTTCGTCGGCGACGTGCGCTCGAAGGACGACATGGCGGCGGCGGTGGCAATGGCGGTTTCGCACCATGGCGGCGTCGATGTGCTGGCCTGCTGCGCTGGCATCCAGCGCTATGGCACGGTGGTCGATACGCCGGAAGAGGTCTGGGACGACGTGCTCGACATCAACCTCAAGGGCATCTTTCTCGCCGCGAAATTCGCCATTCCAGAAATGAAGAAGCGTGGCGGCGGCGCGATTGTCGCCATCTCCTCCGTGCAGGCCTATGCCTCGCAGGCGGGCGTGGCCGCCTATACGGCGAGCAAGGGCGCCATCAACGCGCTGGTGCGCGCCATGGCGCTCGACCATGCGCCGGACAACATTACCGTGAATTCCGTCTGCCCGGCCTCGATCGACACGCCCATGCTGCACTGGGCGGCGGATATCTGGAAAGGCGACAACACCGCCGAGGCAACGCTGGATGCCTGGGGCAGGGGCCATCCGCTGGGTCGCGTCGGCAAGCCGGCCGAGGTCGCCGATCTGGTCGCCTTCCTTGCCAGCGACAAGGCCCGCTTCATCACCGGCGCCGACATCAAGATCGACGGCGGCGTGCTCGCCAAGCTCGGTATCGTGATTCCCGAGTGATTGGTCCGAGTGATCGGAAAATCCGCTATGAAACCGTTTCTCGATGTCTTCCCGATGATAGCCTTGCCTTGGAGCCTTCCATGAAGCGACCGAAAATCACCGATATCCGCGCGACCACCGTCACCGTTCCGCTGGAGGCGCCGCTGCGCCATTCCAACGGGGCGCATTGGGGGCGTTTCGTGCGCACCATCGTCGAGGTTGAGACCGATGTGGGCATTGTCGGCCTCGGCGAGATGGGCGGCGGTGGGGAGAGCGCGGAGGCAGCTTTCCGGGCGCTGAAACCCTATCTCGTCGGGCACGATCCGTTCGAGCTGGAAAATCTGCGCTTCATGATCTGCAACCCGACCGCCAGCCTCTACAACAACCGCACCCAGATGCATGCGGCGATCGAATTCGCCTGCCTCGACATCATGGGCAAGTTCCTCGGCGTGCCGGTCTACGACCTGCTCGGCGGCAAGATGCGGGAGATGGTGCCCTTCGCCAGCTACATGTTCTTCCGCCTGCCCAACAAGGATACCGGCGAGGGCGAGACGCGCACCGCCGACCAGCTCATCGAGCAGACGCTGGCGCTGAAGAAGAAGTGCGGCTTCACTTCGCATAAGCTGAAGAGTGGCGTCTTCCCGCCGGACTACGAGCTCGAGGTTTACCGCGCCTGGGCGAAGGCGCTTGGCTCCGACAGCGTGCGCTATGATCCCAACGCCGCCTTCACCGTGGAGGAGGCGATCCGCTTCGCCAAGGGCATCGAGGATCTCAACAACGACTATTACGAGGACCCGACCTGGGGCCTGAACGGCATGCGCAGGGTGCGCGAAAACACGACGATGCCACTGGCCACCAACACGGTCGTCATCAATTTCGAGCAGCTTGCCGCCAATGTGCTCAACCCCGCGGTCGACGTCATCCTGCTCGACACGACCTTCTGGGGCGGCATCAGGCCTTGCGTGAAAGCGGCGGGCGTCTGCGAGACCTTCCAGCTCGGCATCGCCGTGCATTCGTCCGGCGAACTCGGCATCCAGCTTGCCACCATGCTGCATCTCGGCGCGGTCGTGCCGAACCTCGTCTTCCATGCGGACGCGCACTACCACCAGCTCGTGGACGACATTATCGTCGGCGGGCCGATGCGCTACGAGAACGGTGCCATCAAGGTGCCGTCGGCACCTGGCCTCGGCGTCGAGATCGATCGCGACAAGCTCGGAAAATACGCGGACCTGTACAAGAGCCTCGGCGGCTATCCCTATGACCGCGACCCGGCGCGTCCCGGCTGGTTCGCCACGGTGCCGAACACCCGATGGGCTGATCCAAACGATAATCGTGTTGTCGACTACTAGACTCATCCCCGCGCGTATACGCATTTGCACATACGCGGAAATTCGACCGCAAATGCAAAACCGGAGTGCCGGACGTGACAGCTGGACATGACACATTCAAGACCGGCATCTTTCTGGGACGCGTCTGGGACCCCGCCAAGGCCGGTCCATGCCTTGTCGTGGTGCGTGACGGCAAGCTGATCGACATCACTTCGAAAACCACGCCGACGATGCGCGATCTGCTCGAACGCGAGGATGCGGCCGACTATGCGGTACGCGCCGACGGCCCGGTGCTGGCAACGCTGGAGGCGCTGCTTTCGCAGACCGCCGAGGGTCAGGATCCGCAGGCCATGCACCTGTTGGCCCCCAACGATCTTCAGGCGGTCAAGGCGTGCGGTGTGACCTTTGCGCGATCGATGATCGAACGCGTCATCGAGGAGCGCGCCGCCGGTAACCCGGACCTTGCCGTCAAGATGAGAGAAAAAGTCGTCGCCATCGTCGGCGACAGCCTGCGCAACCTGAAGGCGGGCTCGCCGCAAGCTGCCAAGGTCAAGGAAGCGCTGATCGAAGTGGGCGTGTGGTCGCAATATCTTGAAGTCGGCATCGGCCCGGACGCCGAGGTGTTCTCGAAGGCGCAGGTGCTGTCCTCGGTTGGCCATGGGGCGGATGTCGGCCTGCATCCGATATCGAAGTGGAACAACCCAGAGCCGGAAATCGTGCTGGTCGTGAGTTCCGCCGGCAAGGTGGTGGGCGCGACGCTCGGCAACGATGTCAATCTGCGCGACGTCGAGGGGCGGTCCGCCCTGCTGCTCGGCAAGGCCAAGGACAACAACGCGTCCTGCTCGATCGGGCCGTTTATCCGCCTGTTCGATGCGACCTATTCCATTGACGATGTGCGCAACGCCGAGCTCCGGCTAAAAGTCGTCGGCGACGACGGTTTCGTGCTCGATGGTCGAAGCTCGATGAAGGAAATCAGCCGCGATCCGCTCGACCTCGTCTCGCAGACGATCGGCCGCCACCATCAATATCCCGACGGGTTGGTGTTGTTCATGGGCACGCTGTTCGCGCCGACCGAGGATCGCGACACGCCGGGACAAGGGTTCACGCACAAGATCGGCGACAGGGTCACCATTTCGAACGACGAGCTTGGCTCGCTGACCAACCGCGTGAAATTGTCGACGGATTGCCCACCCTGGGTGTTCGGCACTTCGCATCTGATGCGGAACCTGGCGGCACGGAAATTACTCTGACGCCTGGTTCCGGTACGCGTGCCATCAACCGGCCGCAGTCGATGCTGCGACCGGATCTGTCTTGTTTCGGCAACGCAGGGAACTGAGCAGATTTCGTTCGCCTGACATAGCGTATGCCGGCTGATGCTAGAAGCCCAGCGTCGTTGCGCCGGTGTGCCTGCCGATTGCCAAGCCGCGGAAGCGGTTGGCGCTGATATCTGCCCCTCCAAAAGAATAGCGGCCGCGTTCGCTCTGCGATGCCCTCGATAGGCGTTGACAAGAGGAAAATGCATATCTATCGATAGGTATAACAAGACCTGTATGATAGGTATGTCATGGAGACGGTTTCAACGATGCAGGCTCCGGCGGATCAAGTTCCGGAAGGCGAGGGGCTGCTCGATCGCGTGATGACGGCCGTGCAGACCCATATTCGCGAGAACGGCCTTCAGGTGGGCGATGAACTGCCAAGCGAAGGCGCCTTTTCCGAGCTGACCGGCACCTCGCGCACCATCGTTCGCGAGGCCTATCGTTCGCTTGCAGCACTGACCCTGATCGACATTGGCAACGGCCGCCGTGCCCGCGTCGCGGCGCCAAGGGCAGACGTGCTGGCGATCATCACCGACCACGCCGTCCATACCAATCAGGCGACCATCCAGCAGATCTTCGATGTCCGGCGCACGGTCGAGCGGCGCACGGTGGCGCTTGCCGCCTTGCGGCGCACGGACAGGGAGGCGGCCGAGATATTGAACCTCGCCGAGGCCATGCAGCGCGATTTTCATGAGCCCGTGAAGGTGATGGAGCACGACATCGCCTTCCACGAGGCCATCGGCCTGGCGTCGAAAAATCCCATGTTCGCGATGATCGTCGGTTCCTTCCATGTCGTGACGCGCCATACCTGGCCGATCGGCTGGGCAAGCCGCGCCAGCAACGAGACGCGGCAGGAAAGCGTCGACACGCATCTGGCGATCGCCCAGGCCATCGCCAATGGCGACCCCGCCAAGGGGGAGGCCGCCATGGTCGAGCATTTCGACCTGACCGTTAAAGCGCTGCTGGCCGCTGGAGTGTACTGATCGATGAAGATCACCGCGTTCGAAACAATCCGGGTCACCGAATTCCCGAACATCCTGTGGGTACGTGTTCATACCGATGAAGGCATCGCAGGCCTGGGCGAGACCTTCTTCATGGCCGAGACGGTCGAGGCCTATATCCACGAAGTTGCGGCACCCAAGCTGCTCGGGCGCGACCCGTTGGAAATCGACAAGATTTCCAAGGACCTCAACGGTTATCTCGGCTTCCGTTCGACGGGCGCGGAAATGCGCGGCAATTCCGCCATCGACATCGCGCTCTGGGATCTTTTCGGCAAGGTGACCAATCTGCCGATTGCTCAACTGCTCGGCGGTTTCTCGCGCCGAGAGATCCGCACCTACAACACCTGCGCCGGCAACACCTACATGCGCCAGGCCAAGGGCCAGCAGACGGCCAATTATGGCCTCGGCGAACGGGGCAGGGACTATGACGACCTGAACGGGTTCCTCGAGCGAGCCGACGAACTGGCCGAAGACCTGTTGGCCAGCGGCATCACGGCGATGAAGATCTGGCCGTTCGACATCGCGGCCGAAAAGAGCGGCGGCCAGTACATTTCCGGGCGGGACCTGCGCAAGGCGCTCGAGCCTTTCGAGAAGATCCGCAAGCGGGTCGGCGACAAGATCGACATCATGGTCGAGTTCCACTCGATGTGGCAGCTGACGCCGGCTATCCAGATCGCGCGGGCGCTCGAGCCATACGCCACCTTCTGGCACGAAGACCCGATCAAGATGGACTCGCTGTCGAGCCTGAAACGCTATGCGGCCGCCAGCCGCGCGCCGCTCTGCGCCTCCGAGACGCTGGCGACACGCTGGGCTTTTCGCGACCTGATGGAAACGGATGCGGCCGGCGTGGTGATGCTCGACCTTTCGTGGTGCGGCGGCATATCGGAGGCCAAGAAGATCGCCACGATGGCGGAGACCTGGCACCTGCCGGTCGCGCCGCATGACTGCACCGGCCCGGTCGTGCTTTCAGCGTCGACGCACCTGTCCCTGAATGCGCCGAATGCGCTCGTTCAGGAAAGCGTGCGTGCCTATTACAAGACCTGGTACGCCGACCTCACCACGCAATTGCCGACCGTCACGGACGGCATGATCACCGTTCCGCCAGGCCCGGGCCACGGCGTCGAGCTTGCCGAGGATCTGGATCGGAAATTCACCGTCTGCCGCCGTTCGTCCAAGGCCAATTGATGGTGAAACGAAGAAACAATTTGACTTGTATGGTAGTATGCTAGATTAATTTCTGACCCTGGGAGGAGGGCAGTATGCAGATCACCAACGTACCCGCCGGCATTTCCCCGGCGGAAACGGTCGGCCCGCAGATCTATCGTCTGCTGCGCCGGCAGATCATCCAGGCGGAGCTTCTTCCGGGCGAACGCCTTTCCGAATCCGAAGTCGCCAAAACCCTCTCCGTCAGCCGTCAGCCGGTGCGCGAGGCGTTCATCAAGCTTTCCGAGGAAGGCCTCGTGCAGGTTCTGCCTCAACGCGGCACCTTCGTGACCAAGATTTCAGTGGCCGCCGTGATGGACGCCCGCTTCGTGCGCGAGGCGATAGAGGCTGACATCGTGCGTCTGGTCGCCGAAAACAACGCCGCCAGCGCGATCGAGGAGTTGCGCGAGCAGATCGCTCTGCAGAAGCAGGTTCCGCACAATGACCGGGCTGCCTTCCTGCGCCTCGACGAGCGCTTCCATCGCACGCTCGCGGCATCGGCCGGCAAGAGCTACGCCTGGAATGTCATCGAAAGCGTCAAGGCGCAGATGGACCGCGTGCGGTTCCTGTCCGTCGACGACATGCATGTCAGCCGGCTGATCGACCAGCATGAACGCATCGTCGAGGCGATCGCGACCGGCGACCAGGCGGACGCCGAGAAGGCCATGCGCCTGCATCTGCGTGAAATTCTGAACTCGCTGCCGGAAATCGCCAGCAGCAGAGCCGGACTGTTCGACCGAAGCTAAACGGGAGCAGCGCGGGAACACCCAACAATAACAACACGTCAACGGAGGAAAACATGCTCAAGAAGTTCTTGGCCACCACCGCACTCGGCCTGTCGCTGATGGCATCGCCGGCCGGCGCCGAAGGTCTCAATATCGTATTCATCAGCCATTCGTCGGCGTCTAACACCTTCTGGCAGTCGGTCAAGAAGGGTTTTGACGATGCCTGCGCCAAGGTCAGCGCCACGTGCCAGCTGGTTCTCACCCAGCAGGAAGGCTCGGTCGAGCAGGCGGTGGCCAATCTGCAGGCCGCGATCGCTTCCAAACCGGACGCGATCTTTGTCGCCATCGTCGATGACAAGGCCTACGACAACGCCATCAAGGAAGCGACGGATGCCGGTATTCTCGTGCTGGCGGTCAATGTCGACGACAGCCAGGGCGCCAAGGGCAATGCCCGCAAGGCTTTCATAGGCCAGGGCTTTGTTGCCGCCGGCTATGCGCTGGCCAAGGCCCAGTCCGAGAATTTCCCGAAGGAAGGCCCGCTCAACCTGCTGGTTGGCGTCAACGCTCCGGGCCAGACCTGGTCCGAGCAGCGGGCAGGCGGCGTGAAAAAATTCCTGGAGGAATACAAGGCCGAGCACAAGGATCGCGAGATCAACATCACGCGCATCGATTCCGCCACCGATCTTGCCCTCACCGCCGACCGTATCGGCGCCTACCTGAACGCCAATCCCAACACGACGGCCTATTTCGATACCGGCTACTGGGAGGCCAGTGTCGCCAAGGTGCTCAAGGATCGCGGCGTCGCGCCCGGCAAGGTGCTTCTCGGCGGCTTCGATCTGGTGCCCGAGGTGCTTCAGCAGATGCAGGCCGGCTATGTCCAGGTCCAGGTCGACCAGCAGCCCTACATGCAGGGCTTCATGCCGGTCATGGAAACCTATCTCTACAAGACCGCCGGCCTGACCCCGGCCGACATCGACACCGGGCAGGGCATTGTCACGCCGAAGGATGTGCCGGCGATCATGGAAATGTCCAAGAAGGGTCTGCGCTGATCTTCCGATGTTCTCAGGCGCCCTGCCCGGTTTGGCAGGGCGCCAGGCAATGAGTGTGAGCCTTATGAAGCGGTTTTTGAAAATCTATCTCGACAAGCCCGAACTTGCCGGCCTTGCGCTGCTCGTCATCCTGATCGCGGTTTTCCAGATCAAGTCGAACGGCATCCTGCTGTCCATGGAAAACATCCGGGGCGTCATGGGCCTGCTGCCGGAAATGGCGCTGGTGGCCATCGGCGTGACGATCCTGATGATCTGCGGCGAATTCGACCTTTCGGTGGGTTCGGTCTTCGCGCTGATGCCGATGAGCATAGCGGTGATGCTGAACGACGGAGTTCCCTTTCCGGTGGCTCTGTTGCTGGGGTTGATGATCTGTGCCGCGATCGGGTTCATCAACGGCTACATCACGCTGCAATTCGCCATACCGAGCTTCATCACGACGCTCGGCATGCTGTTCATCGCGCGCTCGCTCACCATCGTGATTTCGGGCGGCTTCCCGCCGCTGTTGCCCGACAACCTGCCGACCTGGCTGTTTACCGACTATATCTGGCAGGGTTCGATTTTGCGGATGTCCTTCATCTGGTTCGTGGCCATCGCCGCCCTTGCCACGGCGCTTCTGTCGCTGACGAATTTCGGCAACTGGATCCGCGCCACCGGCGGCTTCAACGAGGCGGCTTCCTCGATGGGCATTCCGGTCAAGCGCGTGAAGATCATCTGCTTCATGCTGTGTTCGATGCTTGCCGGTTTTGCCGGCCTGTTGCAGGTGTTGCGCCTCGGCTCGCCCCTGCCGTCGATCGGCGAAGGGCTGGAGCTGCAGGCCGTGGCCGCCGCGGTCATCGGCGGCACAGCGCTTGCCGGCGGCATCGGCACGGTGTTCGGCGCCATCATCGGCACGCTGCTCATTCGCACCATCGACAACGGCCTGGTTCTGTCGCGCGTCGATGCCAACTGGTTCAAGTTCGCGATCGGCCTGCTCACCATGTTCGCGGTCATCGCCAACGCCTGGATGGCCAGGATCTCCCGCAAGATCAAGGTGGAGGTGCGCAAGTGACGACGCCGATCATCGAATGCCGCAACCTTCAGAAATGGTACAGCGGCGTCCACGCGCTCAAGAACGTTTCGCTGACGATCCATCCTGGAGAAACCGTCGGCCTTGTCGGCGACAACGGTGCCGGCAAATCCACCCTCATCAAGATCCTGTCCGGGGTCCACCGCCAGGATGCGGGCGAAATCCTGATCGAGGGCAAGGAGGTTCACCTTCGCTCGCCGAAGGATGCCATGCATCACGGCCTGGAGACGATCTACCAGTACAATTCGATGGTTCCGACCATGTCCATCGCCCGCAACCTGTTCATCGGCCGCGAGCCGTTGAAATGGAAGCTTGGCGGCTTTGGCCTCATGGACCAGAAGCGGATGCGCGCGGAAAGCGTCCAGGCCATCGCCGACGTCGATCTGCATCTGCGGTCGCCGGATGCCCTGGTCGGCGAACTGTCGGGCGGTCAGCGGCAGGGCGTGGCGATCGCACGCGCCATGCACTTCAAGTCGAAGGTGCTGATCCTGGATGAGCCGACCAATCACCTGTCGGTGAAGGAAACCAACAAGGTCATCGGTTTCGTGCGCGGGCTGAAGGCGCAGGGGCTGACCGGCGTCTTCATCTCGCACAACATGCAGCACGTGTTCCAGTCTTGCGACCGGATCGTGGCGATGGCGCGCGGCGAGATCGTTTTCGATCGGCCGACCGCCGAAACCTCCATCGATGAAGTCCACGAGCTTCTGTGAGAGCGCCATGACGACACTTGCCGGGAAAAACGTGCTTCTCACCGGGGCTTTGGGAACGCTGGGGCGTGCCCAGGCCGATATTCTCGCCAAGGCCGGGACCAACCTCTTCCTGCTCGACCGGCCGGACGCCGAGGGCGGCGAGGCGTTCGCCGCCGGGATTGCTGCGAAGCACGGCGTGGCGTCTTCCTATGTCGGCCAGGATCTCAACGACCTTTCCGGCACGCAGGCGCGGGGGGAAGCGCTGTCGGAAAGCTCGGGCGGCATCGATATCCTCATCAACAATGCGGCCCTGATCATCAACAAGCCGTTCGAGGCCTTCTCGCTTGAGGAATACGAAGACCAGTTGCGGGTGAATTCAGCCGCGGCATTCGCGCTGACACGCGCGGTGGCGGCTCAGATGAAGCAAAAGCGTTATGGCAAGATCGTCAATTTCTGTTCGGTGACGCTGAATGGCCGCTGGGATGGCTATGTGCCTTACGTCGCTTCCAAGGGCGCCATGCTCGGCCTGACCAAGACGCTGGCCCGTGAACTCGGCGCGCACGGGGTGCGCGTCAACGCCGTCTCGCCGGGCGCGGTGGTCTCGGACGCCGAACGGCGGGTCTTCGCCGACCGGTTGCAGGAGTACAATGACTGGATCCTCGAAAATCAGTGCCTGAAATCGCGGATCGAGCCAAGGCACGTTGCCGAGCTCGTCCTGTTCCTGGTTTCGCCCGCCTCCGACATGATCACCGGCCAGAACATCCATGTCGACGGCGGCTGGTGATGGCGCCACTCGGCCTGTCCAATGCGGTCGCCAGGATTACCGTCAGGCCGGATCTGGGGGCGGGGCTGACGTCCTTCGATGTGATGCACAAAGGCGGCTGGACGCCGGTGTTTCGTTCGGTCGACCCTGAAACCGAACAGCCGTTCGGCCTGTCGAACATCCTGCTGATCCCGTTCTCGGGGCGCGTCTCGGGCGGCGGTTTTGCCTTCGATGGCACGTTTCATCCGGTCGAGCGCAACATGCCGACGGAAAAATACCCCATCCATGGCAGCGGATTCTCCTCGGTCTGGACAGTCACCGAAAAGACGAACGAGACCGTTCTACTGACTCTCGAAGGGAAGGGGCCGGGACCATTCCGCTACGATGCCTCGATGACCTACCGGTTGGAGGGAACAACCCTCGTGATGGAGCTCACTGCTACGAACAGGGCAGGGATCGCCTTGCCCTATGGCTTGGGATTCCACCCGTGGTTCGTACGGGACCGCAACACCTGTCTCACCGCCAGTTCCGACCTAGCCTGGTTGGAACATACCGACCACCTGCCGCGATCGGTCGAAGCTGTTGCCGATCATCCGGAACTGGATTTCAACACGCTACGGAAACTGCCGTCGTCCTGGGTCAACAACTGGTTCGCCGGCTGGGATCGCAATGCTCGTATCGATTGGCCGGATCGCGGCCTGTCGGTGATCATCGAGGCGAGCGAACATCTGGATCAATACGTGCTGTTTTCTCCGTCGGGCGACGCCGATTTCTTCTGTTTCGAACCGGTCTCGCACCCCGTCGATGCGTTCAACCTGCCGGAAGGACCGATCGCGCACGGCATGACAAGGCTGGAGCCCGGAGCCGAAATGCGCGCCAGCGCCAGGTTTTCGGTACGCGCGACGGATGCGTGAATTGTCGGTCAGCGAGGCTTTCTAGGGTGCTAGATACCCTGTGATAAGTCGCAAACCGGTAGCTGCCTACCCACTATGTATTTGGACGAACACATCGGTCGGATAGTTACTACGTTCAATAACCGCATGTCGGTGCAACGGCGGACCGAATAGCCCCGCACGCAGGGGGAAGGCCGACCGCCGTGGAAAAGCTGAAGAACCGGCATCCGGCTGCTAGAATTGGCCTGCAATCCCAGCCAGCCGTTCGTAAAACAGTCTGCGGATCAGAAGAAGCGACTGATGTTCTGGCACCGCCGAACTGCCAATGGGGCTGTTGCGAGGTGTGAGATGTCTTCCGATAACCGTTGATTCGTGTTGCGGAAACAATCGCGACAACAAGGATGGAAGAAGCGCGAGGGCCAATTTGTGCATTAGGCATCCAGTTTGGCTGGGGAACCTGGATTCCCAGTCAGGCAAATCTCGCATCTCTGCTAGATCATTGATCTTGCTTGGAAATTTGTTCTATCGAAGCCGCTTTGCCACAATTTGTGCATCACCTGTGTGCCCAGATATGCGGGCGACGTCAAGGCTAGTGTCTGGCCATTTTACTGCGAGTAAAAATGCCGCCGGGCAAAGTTTGCCCAAGTCAGCAGTGACATGGTGGACATTCCTTCTGGCAGAGCGATGGATGTCGGCTTTGCGCCCTCATTCCGGCCGTTGACGTAGTCTCTGCCGCGACATCAAAGCTGACATCGTCCGCGATAGTGCTGGCAATCTATTTGCTGGCGAACGACAATGTTTCAGATGGAGGACGAATGCCCAAGGTCAAGCGTGAGAGCGCACTCGACAAGGAGCGCGCCAAAACAGAGAAGCTCCTCAAAAAAGTTGGATACACAGCCTTGAAGGAGGCCGGTGTGGTATCCATGCGACCCGACCTCCCAAATCTAAAGATTGAAAAACGAGAGAAATAGCGCGGTCACTCACTCCGGACAGCAATGCGCCGTCGTTTCGGCCGTAGAGATCGGCCTCGCAGCTTCCTGAACGCAGACCTTGGCGGTGATTCCGCTGGACGTCGCGGTCGCGCCGGAATCGGCAGTCGGTGGGCATACTCATAAACAGCTCGATCCGTGTCTATCCGAGACATCAGGCCGGCCGCTAAGATCTCGAAGGTTTTCGCCTACCAGGCCAAGCCGCGGGCTACCAGTGTTGCAGCGAGAAGCTCATTCCCGTCGACGGGCGCATACTCAGGTTCATCGATTCCGGCCCGGATGATGAATAGTTCCCTCCCGGATCACCGACATTGGGCACGTGACCGAGCCTAACATCCGGTTTTCCTTTTGCGCGTCGTTCCTGCGTTGAACCAACGGCCCATCCAGCCATCACGATCACGGCAGGGTTGGACTTAGAGTGAATGTACTTCGTGCTCCTGTGGCGCCGATGATTGAGGCATCTTTACCCATTCCCGAGCTGACAAACCGAAAAAGGATCTGCACGTGTTCCCCCTGGCGTCACCGGCAAGGCTTGCGCATCACGCGACCGCAACACAGCTTGTGACGCGCGGCAGACATCCATAGGGGCGGCTCTCACAAACGAGGGAGGGGACTGCCCAGCCTCCCCTTCCTCACTATTTGAAGTGCAACCTTCAATCTCTCAAAAGATCGAACATCAACTTGAAGAAGCGGTCGGCATCGACGTCGTAGGCAATCCTGGCGTTGTCTTTCTCGCCGCGCTCGCCCCAGAAGTCGGCGACGGTTGCGCCGAAGGTATGGGTGCCGGTCAGGTCGACGGCGATATGGGCCGGCCGGGTCTTGACCAGTGTGGGATCGATGGCCAGCGCCAGCGCTAGCGGGTCGTGCATAGCGCCGCCGACGCCCATCGAGTTGCGATGCAGCTTCTCGTAGAACAGCAGCCAGTCGTTGACGAGCTTGCCCAGCGGCGTGTCGATGGTGGCGAGTTCGGCATATTGCGCCTTCTCGACCAGCACCCGCATGGTCACGTCGAGGCCGACCATGAGGATCGGCACGCCGGAATCGAGCACGATCTTCAGCGCTTCGGGATCGCAGAAGGCGTTGAACTCGGTCGGCGTGATGATCTCGCTCTTGCGGTAGAACACGCCGCCCATCCAGATCAGTTCCTTGATCTTGGGCAGCACCTCGGGGTGCTTGAGGATCAATAGGCCGATGTTGCAGAGCGGTCCGGTGGCGACCACGAGCAGCGGCTCGGGCGAGGCCAGAAGCTTGTCGGCAAGGAAGTCGACCGCATGCTGATCGACCGGCTTGATGGTCGCCTGCGGCAGGTAGGGCGAACCTTCGAGGCCACTCGGACCGTCGGCGGTGCCGAGCACCAGCGGTCGCGCCAGCGGGCGGTGGCAGCCGGCAGCGACTGGCACGTCGCCGGCGCCGATGTATTCGAGGATGCGCAAGGCGTTGGTCGTCGTCTTTTCCAGCTCGGCATTGCCGCAGGTGGTGGTGACGCCGAGCAGTTCGATGGCTGGCGAGCGATGCGCCATGACCAGGGCGATGGCGTCGTCGTGGCCGGGGTCGCAGTCGAAGAGGATGGGTGTAGGTTTCATGATTGCACTCTTCACGCCGTCCGCTCGTAACGCGCGATGGTTTCTTTGAACATGTCGAGGAAGCGGCGGCCTTCGAGATCGGTGCCGATGCGCGTCGTCTTCGGGCCGCCACCGGGCAATATCTGGAAGCCACGATAGGCGACCGTCTGGCCGCGCGAGACGCGGCCGTCGATCAGCACGTCGACGAACAGCGGCTCGGTCAGAGTCGAAAGTTCGGGATCGAAGGCCAGCGCCACGGTGATGACGTCGTCGAGCGGGAAGCCGACGAGGCCGAAGAACTCGCGCCAGATGTCGATATAGATCGGGAACACGTCGGCGATCATGTCGAGGACGGGATTATCCTTCGATTTCGCCTGCATGTCGGCGATGTCGTCGCGCGTCAGCATGGAGGTGGCGACGCGGTTGTCTTCGCAAATGTCGAGTGGCACGAGGATCTTGTCGACCTCGGCGTTGAGCACGATGCGCGACGCTTCCGGATCGGCCCAGATGTTGTATTCGGTCACCGGCGTGATGTTACCGGGCGTGGTAAAGGTGCCGCCGAGCACTAAAAGCCGCTTCAGCGCCCCGGCGAGCCGGGATTCCTGCAACAGCGCCATCGCCGCATTGGTCAGCGGGCCGGTGGTGACAAGCGTGATCTGGCCGGGATTGGCCATCACCGTCTTGATGATGAAATCGACAGCATGGCCCGGCGTCGCATCGCGCTTTGGTTTTGACGCAGGCGGGTTGAACTTCTTCAGCCGGTCGCCGAAGCGGGCGGTAAGCGTCTTTTCGAAATGCACAGGCGCTTCCATGTCGGCCCTGGAGTGACCGACGATCGGCCGCCAGGCGCCGGCGTGAACCGGAATGTCGTCGCGGCCGGCGAGCGACAGCGTGTTGAGCACGACATTGGTAACCTGCTCGATCGGGCCGGCGGCACCGGTGCACGTAGTCACCGCCTCCAGCTTCACGTTCGGATTGGCCGCGGCAAACAGCACGGCGAGAATGTCGTCGCCGGCCGAATCCACGTCGAGGATGATGCGTTCCATTGTGCTGATGCGATCCTTCAACCTGCGTTGGTGCCGGTCCCGGCCGGCTTGTTCTCGACGGAGAGCAGCTTCTTCATACTCTCCAGCGTCTCGCGGATGATCTTCGGCCGGCTGCGGTAGGACAGAGCGAACAGTGCCACCAGTGCCACCAGATAAGGGACCGCCAGGATGAGGTAGGACGGGAAGCCGAAGGTCTGGAGCCGCAGCGAGAAGGCGTCGGCGAAGCCGAACAGCAGACAGCCCGCCAGCACCTTGAGCGGATCGCCGGCCGAGAAGATCAGGATGGCGACGGCCATGAAACCGCGACCAGACGACATGTTCTCGGTGAACATGGTGATGTAGCCAAGCGACAGATGCGCACCGGCGAGACCGGCCAGCAGGCCGCAGAGCAGCGAGGCGGTGTAGCGCACGCGGGTGATGGAGATGCCGAGCGCCTCGGCAGCCTCGGGCTTTTCGCCGACGACGCGAATATAGAGACCAAGCCGCGTGCGCTTGTAAAACAGCACCAAAAGCGGCACGGCGATGAAGGCGACATAGACCATCGGCGTGAAGCCGTTGACCAGCGGTGCCCACGAACCCAACAGGTCTCGCGCACCAGGGATCTGCACCTTGGGCAGGCCGACGATGCCCTTGCCGACGATCGAGCCACGCGTGCCGAAGATCGCCTTCATCAGTGAAATCGTCATGCCGCCTGCGAGGATGTTCAACGCGAGGCCGACGACAACCTCGTTGGCGCGGAAAGAGACCACCAGCACGGCGAAGGCGAGCGCGAAGATCAGTGCCGCGGCCACGCCACAGGCGACGCCGACCAGGGCCGAGCCCGACCAGATCGAGCCGAGCACCGCGAAGAATGCGCCGACCAGCATCTGGCCCTCGAGGCCGATGTTGAAGATGCCGGCCTTGGTGGTGAACGAACCGCCGAGAGCGACGAGCAGGATCGGCGCCGTGGTTCGCAGCATGGCGACCAGCAGCGCGACATTAAACAGGCTGCTCAGAACTTCCATCGACGTTCTCCCGCCGTGCTGTCGCCGCGGCGCTTCATCAAGACCTGCGCCGAAACGCTGAGGATGATGAGGGCCTGGATGACGGTGATGATTTCGCGCGAGGCGTTGGTGTCGGTTTCGAGCAGCAGCGAGCCGTTGCGCAGAGCGCCGAAGAACAGCGCCGTGAAGATGGTGCCAATGGGCGAGCCGTTGGCAAGCAGCGCCGCGATCAGTCCGTCGAAGCCGAACCCGGGCGCAAAACCCTCCATGAAGCGGTGATGGACGCCGAGCGTCTCGATGCCCCCGGCAAGGCCGCCGACCGCCCCCGAGGCGAGCAGCACCAGGAAGCCTTGGCGCTTGACGTCGATGCCGCCATATTCGGCGAATTTCGGCGCCGAACCGACCATCGAGACCGAGTAGCCCTTGGCGGTATGGCGGAAGAACCAGGCGACAAAGAGCGCCAGCGCGAGGCCGATGACCAGGCCCCAGTTGAGCCGCGAGAACGAGAACAGTTCGGGCAAATAGGCCGTCGGCAGGATCGGCGGGGTCTCCGACCAGCCACCCGGACGCTTGAACAGGAAGATGGTGAAGTAAGAGGTGAGTAGCACCGCGACATAGTTCGACAGGATCGTCGAAACGACCTCGTTGGTGTTGTAGCGCGCGCGGAAATAAGCAGGGATCGCCACCCAGGCGGCACCGGCAAGTACCGCCACCGCCATGCCGACCACGACATGCAGGCCGGCCGACAGTGGCAGGGCGAAGCCGACCCAGGCAGCGGCGAAACCGCCGAGGAACAGCTGGCCCTCGATGCCGACATTGAACATGCCGCCGCGCAGGCCAATGCAGGCGGCGATGCCGCAGATCAGGATTGGCGTCGTCTGCAGCAGGGTGCCGGCAACCTTGGCCTGATCGCCGAACGCGCCTCTGAGCAGCGTCATGAACACCTTGATGGGGCTCTCGTCGACGAGCACGATGATCACCGCGCCGATGGCGAGGGCGATCGCCACGGCGATGATCTGGCCGTAGAAGGCGCGCAATCTCTCGCTCATGCCGCTACCTCGCCGGTCGCAGCCTCAGCTTCCAGGCCTGCCATCATCATGCCGATCCTTTCGCTGTCGGCGCTGTCGCCATCGACCTCGCCCATGATGCGGCCGTTGAACATCACCAGGATGCGATCGGCCAAAGTGAGCAGTTCGTCGAGCTGCACCGAGATGACGAGCACGGCGCGGCCAGCGGCACGCTGGCGCATGATCTCGTCGTGGATGGATTCCTGCGCGCCGATGTCGACGCCGCGCGTCGGTTGGTCGATGAGCAGGAAGTCCGCTTCATTGGTGAATTCGCGCGCCAGCACCACTTTCTGGATATTGCCGCCCGACAGGCGCTTGACTGTGTCTTCTGGCCCGCGTGCGCGGATGTCGAAACGCTTGATCATCTCCGTCGCCTGATCGGCGACCGCGCGCCAGTCGAGACGGCCCCCGCGATTCCACGGTGCCTTGAACTGGCGCCCCATCAAAAAATTCGATGAGATTGAGGCGGAGCCGTCGACGCCACGCACCATGCGGTCGCCGGGTACATGGGCGAAGCCCGCCTCACGAATTTCGGCCGGCGACAGCGTGGTCAGATCGCGACCCTTGAGCATGGCGGAGCCGTGGCTTGCCGGACGCAGGCCCGACAGCACTTCGGCCAGTTCCGTCTGGCCGTTGCCGGCGACACCGGCGATGCCGACGATCTCGCCGGCGCGCACTGTGAAATTCGCATCGCGCAACGCCGGCAGGCGGCGGTCGTCGCGGGCCCAGAGGTTCCTCACCTCAAGAACCACCTGGCCGTCGGTCTTCCCGCGCGGGCGGCGATCGAAGCTCACGTCGCGACCGACCATCATGCGGACCAGATCGGCCTTGGTGAGTTCGGCTGTCGGGCGCGTGGCGACGTGTTTGCCGTGACGCAACACGGTCACTGTATCGGACACCTCCATCACCTCCTCGAGGTGGTGCGAGATGAAGATGACGGTCATGCCCCCGGCGACGAAGCCGCGCAGCGTCTGGAACAGCTCGCGGCTTTCCTGTGGTGTCAGCACCGCGGTGGGTTCGTCAAGGATGATCGTGCGCGCGCCGCGCGCCAGCACTTTCAGGATCTCGATGCGCTGCTCAATGCCGACAGAGAGCAGAGACACGCGCTCTTCCGGTTCCACCTTGAGGCCAAAGCGCTCGGACAGTTCACGCGTCCTGTCGATCTGGGCGGTGTGGTCGATCAGGCCGTTGCGGCGGATTTCCATGCCGAGAAACACGTTCTCGGCGACGGACAGCGATGGTACCAGCTTGAAGTGCTGGTGCACCATGCCAAGCCCGGCATCGATCGCCATGGCAGGATCGGTGACGACAATTTCCTTGCCGTTGAGCTTGATCTTGCCTTCGTCGGGCTGCAGCAGACCGAAAAGGATGTTCATCAGCGTCGTCTTGCCGGCGCCATTCTCACCGATGATGGCGTGGATTTCGCCGCGCTTGACCGTGAGGTTGACGTTCTCGTTGGCGACGAAAGCGCCGAAGCGTTTGGTGATGCCGATCAATTCAACGGCAGTTTCGGCCGTTGCCGTCGGTTTTTCAGTGTTGGCTGGCGACGTGTCCGACACGATTGCCTCGCAGCTTGAGTCCGATCCGCCCCGAACAGCGGAGCCGACCCATATCTATCTGATTTTCGGAAAAAGATGTCTCCGGAAGTCCAGCTTCCGGAGACAGGTTGTGCTCACTTGTGGCGTTCGACCTTGATCGAGCCGTCGGCGATGCCCTTCTTGATTTCGTCAAGCTTGGCCGTCACGTCCGCCGGGATCGATGGAGCAATGTCGCTGCAGACCTTAACTTCGACGCCACCGGAGGCGAGGTCGAAGGTACGCGTACCGGGGGTAATCTTGCGGCCCTGGACCTCGTCCTTGATCAGACTGTAGACGGCGATGTCGCCGCGCTTCAGCATCGACGCAAGCACGTTGCCTGGCGCCGAGGCACACATGTCGACGTCGACGCCAATCGAATATTTGTCGACGGCTGCGCTTGCCTGCATGACGCCTTCGCCCGTCGGGCCTGCGACATTGTAGACGATGTCGGCGCCTTGCCCGTAGAGCGCCTGAGCCAACTCGCTACCCTTTGCGGGGTCATCGAAAGTGCCGGCAAAAACAGCGTTCACCTTCACATCGGGAGCGGCATATTTCGAACCCTGCTCATAGCCGCCCAGGAAGTTGCGGATAACAGGGATGTCGCGGCCGCCGACAAAGCCAATGGCTTTGCCGCCACCGATCTTCTCAAAAGCGGTTCCCTTGTTCTCGATCATTCCAGCGAGTGCGCCGGCAACAAAGGAACCCTGTTCCTCGGCGAAATTGGCATAGATCATCTTGTCGCTGTCGAGCACGCCATCGATGAAGACGAAGCGCTGGTTCGGATAGGCGGCGCTGGCCTTCTGAAGCGCGTCAACCAACTCCCAGCCCATGACGAAAATCAGATCGTACTGACCGCCCTTGGCGAGATTGGAGAACTGTTCCTCATAGTCGAGCGCACGATTGCCGGTGTCGACAAGCTTGAGGTCGATGCCGAATTCGTCCTTGGCTTTGTTGAGGCCGTTGACGATGGAAACACCGAAGCCCTGCGCGAAATATCCCGAGATCGCAGCAACCGACACCTTGCCGTTGGCGGCTGCAGCCGAGCCGAGCGAGGCGACGAGGGCCACGCCGGCGATCATGCATTTTTGGAATACGCTTTTCATCTCACTCCCCATTAAAGCTCCCGCCTCCAAGGCTCCGGGCTCGTTTTTCGATGTCCCAAACTTGTTGGTGGTCATATGACTTTATGGGTGGTCAAACAAACTGTCAATCGGCCAGACGCTTGCCTGAAACCGTAATGGACGATCGACGCCGCCGCGTTTCCCCGTATGCGTCTTGACAAAACCGGTGGATCGATAATTGTTGATACTCTAACAAGTTTTAGCTGTCTGATTTGGGAGCAGTCGATGCCGGACGTGGTCGTCAGGAAATTGGTCGTGCAGGTCGAGGAGGTGTTTCACGAGGGCGGGCCGATACGTCCCGAACCGGTGAAACGTGGTTCCGTGCTCGCGGTGATCGCCAACCCCTATGCCGGTCGCTATGTCGAGGATATCCAACCCTTCATGGAAGACCTGAAGCCCTTGGGCCTGGAAATGGCGAGCAAGCTCGTCGATGCGCTCGGCGGCGACGCTTCCGTGGTGGAAGGTTATGGCAAGGGCGCCATCGTCGGCGGCGGCGGCGAGCTTGAACATGGTGCGCTTTGGCACAATCCCGGTGGTTACGCGATGCGTGAACTGCTCGGCGGCGCCAAGGCGATCGTGCCATCGAGCAAGAAAGTCGGCGGACCGGGCGTGCGCATCGATATACCGATCACGCATGTCAACGCTTCTTATGTGCGCAGCCATTTCGACGCGATCGAAGTTGGCATCAACGACGCCCCCCGAAACAACGAGATGGTTCTGGTGTTGGCCATGACGACCGGCGCTCGCGTGCATGCCCGTGCCGGTGGCCTACAAGCCCAGGACATCAAGGGTGAGGACGGCCTGCGATGAATGCCGAGATCCGCCGGATCATCACCATCGTCGAGGAAGTTCGCGACGAGGGCGGCAGGCTCGTCCATCCACCGACAAGGCGCGCCGCCGCGGTCGCGGTGATCCACAATCCCTTCGCTGGCCGGTTTATGGATGACCTTTCCGCACTTTCCGATATTGGCGAAGAACTCGGCGACATACTGCCGCGCCGCGCCGTTGCGGCGCTCGGCATTTCCGCCGATCGGGTCGAAAGTTTCGGCAAGGCGGCGGCCGTTGGTGCCGACGGTGAACTGGAACACGCCGCGGCGATCCTGCACCCCAAGCTTGGCGCGCCGTTCCGCGCGATACTAGGCAAGGCTGCGGCTTTGATCCCGTCGGCCAAAAAGCGCGGCGGTATGGGAGTTCCCCTCGATATTCCTTTGGGCCACAAGGACGCGGCGAAGGTCCGCAGCCATTTCGATGGCATGGAGGTGCGTATCCCCGATGCCCCGCGCGACAACGAGATCGTGGTTGCAATCGCCATTACCGGTTCAGGGCGTCCGCATCCGCGCATCGGCGGATTGAGCAAGGACAAGATTGTCGGCATCGACGGCGTGAACTGAGATCCACGCAGTCCCACAAAAAAGGCGGCTCCTAGGCCGCCTTTTTCTTTTGCGCTGTGGCCGGGTCAGGCCGCGACGATCTCAGGCATGCGGATCGCCGGCGGCGTATTGCGGCTACGGGCGGTGCATGGGGCGCCGTCGATCATGATCATGCCGATGCCTGGCAAATTGCCGAGCGCCAGACTGTCCAGGAAATCACGGCCGATGCCGCCAGCCGCCTGGTCCATGAACACCAGGTCGGCGGCTCGGCCAACTTCGACGACGCCGCGATCATCGAGTTTGCGCACGCGCGCCGTGTTGCCGGTGGCGAAGCAGAAGGCGACTTCGGTCGGCACGTCGCCGAGCGAGGCGAGGTGGCAGATGGTTCGAAGGATACCGAGTGGCTGCACGCCCGAGCCCGCAGGGCCGTCGGTGCCGAGGACAACGCGGTCGAGAATGTTGCGCTCCTTGGCGATGCCGAGCACGAACAGTCCGGTGCGCAAATTGCCGTTGTGGACGATCTCGAGGCCTCGCGGGCTCTCTTCGCAAATACGGCGGATCTCGTCGTCGGGCAGCGCCGTCGGTCCGCCATTGATATGCGCCACGATATCGGCGTCGACCTCGAGCACGACGTCGGCGCCAATGCGTCCCGAACCCGGGATCGACGGACCACCGGTGTGGGTCATCGAGGTCATGCCGTATTTGCGTGCCCAGGCGATCATCTGGCGGCCGGTAGGGCCGTCCTTGACGCCGCCGAGACCGACCTCGCCGATCAATGTCACTCCGGCGTCCGCCAGTTCGCGGAAATCGGCTTCAGTCATGCCAGGCTCAAGCACCGGCGCGCCAGCGATGATCTTCATGCCGCCGGGACGGAAATTGGCAAAGGCCCGCTGCGAGGCAATGCCTAGCGCCTTCACACCGATGATGTCCCTGGGCCGGCCCGGATAATGCGCCTCGCCCGCGGAGATGATGGTGGTGACGCCGCCATGAAGTGTGGAATCGATCCAGCCGATCTGGTTCTGACGAGGCGTCCAGTCGCCCGCCGCCGGATGAACGTGGTTATCGATCAGCCCGGGTGTGACAACACAGCCATTCGCGTCGATGACCGTCGCGGCGTCGCTCAAGTCGAGTTCCGTGGCCGTGCCGACGCCGGCTATCAGTCCGTCACTGATGACAATCGTATCCGCTCGGAGGATCGGTCGTTCGATATCGCCGCTTAGCAACAGCCCGATGTTGCGAATGACGGTTTTGCCGGTTTTGCCGGTTTGGCTGGCGGTGCTTTGCTGGTCGTGCGACATGAAAGGCTCCCTGTCGGCTTGTTTTTTGGCACAACGAAGGGCGGCCACCGGCGAGGCCGGTGGTTCCTTGTCGCGGTGTTGGATTGGCGATGGCCGGATCAGGCGATCACTTGCCTTCCGAACCCCCGTTTTCGTCGCGGCTAATACGTTGCAGCAGCTTTAGAAGTGTAGTCTGTTCGCTGGGTGAGAGCGGGGCAAGCAGCCGCTTGCCAACCTCGACGCTGCGTTCGAGCCGGTCGAGCGTATAGCGCGTGCCCTCGTCCGTGAGCGTAATGATGGCGAGCCGTTGATCGGTCTCGGACGGGCTACGCCTGATCAGGCCTTGCTTGAGCAGTTTGCGCACCACGAGGCTGATCGTGGAAGGGTCCATCGCGGTCATACGACCAAGAAGGTTCTGCGATACGTCGCCCTGTCTGAGGATCGTGGCAAGGGCGGCGAACTGCGTCGGCGAGAGGTCTTCTCCCGCCATTACTTGCTGGAAGCAGAGCGTGGCACGCTGATGCGCCCGGCGGACGACGTGCGCGGGATGCGCGTCGAGATCATAACCAGTCTCGGAATACCGCATCATCGCGTCTTCGCGGCTGATGCTGTTGTTTTTCGACGACTTGGACTTACGGGCATTGTCGAGGATCGTCACGGTTTGCTTTCACCTTCGGGCTGGAAGCCTGGGACACGGTCAAGGTCATGCTGCGATGTTCACATTCTCGACGAAGGCCCCGTCGGCAAGCGCACGGACGACGGCGGCGGAATCGCTGACCACGCCGAAATGCGTGGAGATGTCGTAGAGCGTGCTTTCCTGCTCGCGCGGGCCTGTTGCCGCGCAGCAATCGGCGGGCACGACCACCTGGTAGCCGTTGAAGAATGCGTCATGCACGGTGGACCGCACGCAGATGTTGGTGACGACACCGAAGACGATCAGCTGATCGACCATCATGTCCTTCAGCGTCAGGTCGAGGTCCGTCTGGAAGAATGCCGAGAAGCGGCGCTTGATGAGGTGGATCTCATCGGCGCGGGCACCGAGTTCTTCGATGATCTCGACGCCCCATGTGCCCTCGATACAGTGCGGCGAGCGCTTGAGAAATTCGCGATCCCTGCGCAGGCCGGGGCGATGTGCGTCGTGCACCCAAATCACCGGTGCACCAACGGCGCGAGCGGCCTCGATGACCCGCAGTTGCGGCGCAAGCAAGGTTTCGCTGCCCGGCAGAACCATGGCGCCGCCCGGTTTGCAAAAGTCGTTGACCATGTCGACAACCACGACGGCGACCCGACCAGGATCGACTGCGATCCCAACTTCCTGTCGATGCGACGAGAAACTATCCAATGGCATGACCTGGCCTCCTCCACGTCGGGCAATTGTTGGTGGTCATACAAAAAACCGAGACGGGTTCCAAGTCAATCCTTGCTGCCTCATTCAACTCACCCGCCTGGCGCGCTCGCAATTTACCACAACGCTGATCTTGATCCCGAAGCAAGGGATCGGACCAGCAAAAGCATTGACAAGTCCAGCGGTTTAAGGTGTCCGATTGTTTGACCACCAATGATATCCGCCGGCGTAACGGTGCTCGGAGAAGGGACGGCATGAAAATCATCGTCACAGGATCAAGCGGGTTGTTGGGCCGCCATGTTGCAAGCGCCTTTGTCGAGGCGGGGCACGATGTTCTCGGCATCGATACTGTCGCGCCGGGGGACGGCGGCTGGACCCACATCAGTACCGATCTGACTGATCTCGGCACAACGCTGCAGTTGGTCAGGCAGTGCGACGCGGTTGTCCACATCGCCGCCATTCCGCGCCCCGTCGGCAAGGCACCGGCGGAAGTGTTCAAGACCAATGTTGCCATCAGCTACAATGTTGTTGAGGCGGCGGCGCTGAGCGGTGCAAAGCGCTTCATCTATGCTTCCTCCTTCAGCGTTCTGGGCTATCCGTTCGCCGAAACCCTCGCTGCACCGGCTTATCTTCCGATCGATGAAAACCATCCCGTGGGCGCGCAAGATGCCTACGGGCTGTCAAAATGGCTGGGCGAGGAAATCGTCGAAGCCGCGGTGCGTCGCGGCGCGTTTTCAGCGGTCAGTCTGCGAATGCCATGGATCCAAACGCCGGAAGATTTCTTTGAGGTCGTCGAGCCTCGCCGCAAGCTGCGTGAATCGGCGCGCGATTTGTGGAGTTATCTCGATGCTCGCGACGCCGCCGATGCTTTCCTGAAGGCGCTGAGCTGGAAGGGGGAGGGGCACCTGCGCACCTTCCTGAGCGCTGCCGATACCTATTCGGAAGAACAGACGGAAACGCTGATTGCCAACGGCTTCCCCTCGACGCCGGTTTCTTCGGCTCTCCCGGGGTTCTCGGCCGTCCTCGACAATGGGCACGCTCGCAGAACGCTTGGCTTCGAACCACGCTATTCTTGGCGCGACTACAAGAATTGAAGGAGATCGGCATGCAGCGTTTCGAAGGTAAGGCGGTCCTCGTCACAGGCGCCGGGGGCGCGATCGGTAGTGCCGCTGCACAGCGATTTGCCAGGGAAGGGGGGCAGGTCGCGATTGTCGATATCGATGAGAAGCGCGCCGCCGCCACGGCGGCGGCCATCGGGTCCAAGGCGCTCGCCATTACGGCCGACGTTTCGGATGAAGGGGCAGCCAGTGAAGCCGTCGCGAAGGCGGTGAAGGCTTTTGGCCGTCTTGATGTGGTGTTCAACAATGCCGGCATTTCCGGCAAAGTTGCCCCGGTTCAGGATTTGCCTGTCGATGACTGGGACACCATCGTCCGGATCAATTTGCGCAGCATGTTTCTGGTGCTCCAAGCTTCGTTGCGGGCGATGATCTCAGTCGGCATCGAAGGATCGATCGTCAACATGGGCTCCTCCATGGCCGGCTGGGATGTGCTGTCGGGTGGCGCCGGCTACACCGCGACCAAACATGGCGTTGTCGGCCTGACACGGGTTGCCGCCCTCGATGCAGCGCCCTACGGCATTCGCGTCAATGCGATCTGCCCCGGCGTTATCGAGACATCGCTGGGCGTTCCGGCGGCCGATCGGGCTGGTTATCTGGCGGGCATCCAGCGCTTCGCCGATCGCATTCCGCTACGCCGTATCGGGCAGCCGGAAGATGTTGCTGCCGCGGTGGCGTTCCTCGCCGCGGATGAGGCTCGCCACATCACCGGTGTCGACTGGCTGATCGATGGCGGACAGACATTGCAGAGTTGGGCGAACGCGCCGGCGGGAACCGCCTTTCCCGATCTACGCCGCTAAAACCCGAAGAACACCTGATTGGGCCGTTCTTTTGGCTCGGCGCATAGAGTGTCGTCCTGGTTGGGGCTGCCGGACTCCGTGTACTGTCTGTTTTGCGCCCTCATGTCGGTCGCTTCGGCAGTGTCCGAGTTAGCCCTAAAACCGGCCATTCCTCGACCGCTTGGTCGTGGCGAAGAATTGCTGGTGCAGTCCTCTGCCAGAGGCGGACATGTTTGTCGGCACCTGAGAGTCCCGCATGAAAGCTGCATTCGCGTCCCTCGTGTCATTCGCAAAGCCAATCTTGGACCTGTCGGCAAAACCGAAGCCGTCCGCGGTAGTTTCGATGACAAATTCAGGCGGGGTCTCGTAAACCATGCCCGCCTAGGCGGGCATAGGGAATTCAAGACCTCAAATGCCAGGAACGAGTGCCCGCATGCAGTTGAAAGGCTGTCACAGTATCAACTGAGGGACAAAGAAGTGGAAATGATCGGACGATGCCAAGAACACCGGTTGTTTTTGCTTGTTCGAAGCCATGTTCTCGCGCTTTGATGTTCTTTGGTGGGGAAATCAACAATCATGACTGAAACGCCGACGAAACCGCACGCGCAGATACTGACCGGTAACGCGGCGGATGACGATGCCTTCGCAGGAGGAGGCCACACGCGGACCGCCACGGCACTAGCCGACACGATCAGCCAAATCGGCACACGTGACGGTGCAATTGGCTTGGAAGGAAGCTGGGGCACCGGAAAGTCGATGGTCATCAAATTGGCGGCCAAGGCGCTGCCCAAGGGCAAGTACGACCTCTTCACCTTCGATCTGTGGAGACATCAGACAGACAATTTCCGCCGGCTGTTTTTGGAGGAGTTCGTCGCGTGGCTAGAGCAGCAAAAGTATCTCACTACCACTGAAGTGACGCATGCGATCAGCCGGATTCGGGATCGCACTCAGACTATTGGAACGGATCGCTTTAGCCTCTACACGTGGCCGGGTTTGGTGTTTCTCTTGCTGCTGGCCTTGGCCCCCATTGGATACAGCCATCTTACTGCAGATGCGCCACCCGTGTTTCCGGGTGCACCACCGATAGTTCCTGACACTGTTTTTTGGGGGCTGAACTGGCCCCAAATCATCACACTCATTGTCCCGTTCCTTTTTGTTGTTTGGGTTATCGGACGTGCAATCAAGCTGATGTGGAATCCAGCTTGGCGGCGAGGCGCTACCGACAGATCGCTTCTTTATGCTCTGTCTGAGACAGCAATGATCTTCTCCAACGAGAAAAAAAGGGAGACCATTGAGCAAAACATCCGCGACGAAGATCCTACTGCCTTCGAGTTTTACGGACTTTTCCGCGACCTTTTGTCGAAAGCACAGAAAGACAAACGACGGATAGTCTTCGTGCTCGACAACATCGATAGGTTGCCTAGGGACGAAGTCCGCGCCGCCTGGTCGCAAATGTGGGCGGTCTTTTCGCCCAACCCGTCACAGATCCGGGGACCAGCTGCGCACGTCATCGCCGTCATACCTTACGATAGGGGCCACGTTCTGAGCGCCTTCAGCGGTACTGGCGAAGGACATGCTGTGGAGACGTCTGGAGGCGACCCAAATATCGATCTCTTCGAAAAGACGTTTGATCGGGTAATTCGGGTCGCCCCTCCAGTTACAAGCGATTGGAAGTCCTTTCTGGACGCGAAGCTAGTGGAGGCCTTCGGACTACAGATCTCGGGCGAAGCGCATCTCGACGATCGATATCATCTTTACCGCATACTGCAGCTCGCGCTCCGCGACAAAAGCCTGATGGCAACTCCGCGACGTATTATCTCTTTCGTCAACGAAGTTGGGGCACTTTGGGTTCAGTGGGGCCACAGCATTCCGATAGTCACCATCGGATTTTATGTGCTCCACCGGGAGATAATTGAGGCGGATCCGACGGTAATTGCCAAAGGCCTTTTTCCTCAGCAGTCTCTGACACATTTGCCATCAGCGTGGACTGACCACCTGGCCGCGCTCTGCTTTAACGTAGAGCCGCTTCACGCTCGACAAGTCTTACTCGCCGACCCCATTGCGAAAGCCTTTACCTCTATCGACGCTGGGGACCTCAATGGGTGGAAAGAGGCCACAGGTTTCGAGACTACAGCTTACGAGGTTCTCGACAGTGATGCGCATCAGTGGGCACAAAGCCCGCAAATACTTTCAAGAGCTGCCATCAATCTGGAAAAGGTTGAACTGGAAAGCAGCTTCGCAAAAAACTGCTGGAATATGCTCGGAGACTCTCTACCCAGCCTAGGGTCAATTCAAGAACAACCGGCCGCAGCATTTGCAGGTCTGTGCAAAATTATAGAGCATCTGGACACCAACCGTGCTGCCAAAGCAGCCATTTTTCTGCGCAATTACATGTCGCCACCAGCTAACTTAAGACCTGCGCCTGAGGTATGGGCTGCGTCGATGGTGGATCTATTTGATGCCCTTGAAAGATCTGCAGGAAAGGATACACGAATTTCTTTCCAGCGGGATACGCAGCCACCAGATGACGCTAATTTTTGCATCAACGCTGCGGCCGCATTCAGCCCGACTAAGTATTCATTCGGGGCGTTAAGCTGTCGGGTAAAGCCCGCAATGATCATTGAAACACTGAAGCAAACGGCTAGCGATGCACCCAATATTGCTCGCTTAGCGATCCCCGAACTCGACTCACTGCTCCGCCCGCACTCTAAGCAGTTGAACCCTCTCATCGAAGTAATTGCAGGTATCCTACGTAGCCCCGCTGACCTACTGGACAAGGGACACGGTGATCGCCTCGGCATGCTGGCGGAACTTGTCGAGATTGCCGGCAGGCAAAAGGAAGTGCGAACGACCCTCAGAGCCGTCGTCGAAGATGGAACCCTGCTATGGCACGCGTTCACAGCCGAGAAGACTTCAGTTCCGAGAGCTGCGGACGGTCTTTGGTTGATCGTCAGTGCTATCGGCACCACTGAGCATACCCCACCCGCCACCCATCCAAATCTTGGTGACAACACGGCCGCGATCGCATGGTACAAAAGTATCCGAATGAGCAGCAGTGGGTTCCAGGAGTTCATCGACGCACTGTCCGCGGTCGTGTCGAACCGTGGTAGGTTTTCCGATTGGACCAATTATGCGATTTCTACGGGTAGCACAGCCCCCTTGTTTCCTCGAGTGCTGAGAAAGGTCGTCGAGGAGCACGATTACTGGATTGATTCAAATCTTAAGTGGATGTCCGACTTCGACCGACTACGCGAGACAATTGGCCAAGACACAACAACGCTGCTGCTACAGCAACTTGCCGAAGAGAAAATTGATTGGAGGAAGGCAATAGACGATGTCGATATCCTCAATCTGTCCCCCCAGCTAGCGCGGGATATCGCCATGGCTCCGGAGGGCCAAGCTCCATCTGAAATTCTCAAGATCGTCGACGACAAGCTAGGCTCGTTGTCGGGCGAAGATTGGCTGGCTGCACTTTCGAATTCAACAGGCGCGGTGGGACTGCTGATCACGCGCGTGGAAGACTCAGACGTTGTCCTGTCGCCTGCGGCTTTTGGCGAGGCGATCAAGAAGCACACTTTGGAAATCTGCGTTGAAGAAACGCGACGTGAATATCGGCCAGACTGGCCGCAAATTTGCAAGGCGCTGCCTGTTCCCAATACCAAGACAATCGCATTCGAGGTTTTGAACGCGTTGGCGACTACGACATCTACGCCCACGGGCGTGGCACACTACATCGAGATGTATCATCCGATCGCGATCAAGATGCCGCTCGATAAGAATCCGGATGCGGCCGTCGGAGCGTTCCTCCATAAACTGGCGATTTCTCCTTCCGAGCGAGTCCTGCAATTTGTCCGCCAGCGCCAGAAGGACATGAAGCACTGCCTGGAAAAAGCGTCGCCTGACGAGGTAAAGGCATTAGACAATACCTTAAGAGGTCAGCTTCGCGGGGAGGACAATGCGCTGGTGGAACGCGTTAGAATTATGATCGATCTCCTTGGCTTCGAGCCTGAACAAGCGGAAGAGGAAGCGGCTAATCAAACGGACGAACAGCATCAGTAGTCGACACGGGCCGTCGCCTGTTAAACGGGTCTTGAGCGGTGGAAAGAGCATTCCTAGTAGGTCATCCCTCAGAAGCGCATCGCGGCCTCAGCATCGAATGCGACGCGGTTCGCTTGCGGCAAAGTTCGAAAACGTCAAGTTAAATTGATGCTGGTGCGTCGCCAGGAACATCTGTCACGGCGCGATGTTACGACGTTGGAAATCCGTTATGATCCCAGCCATGGTATGTGCGCGGAGAGAGTTTATCAGGAAGCATAGCGGTCTGAATCGCGGCGCATCGGAGCGGGACACTTCCATTGGCGGTGCTTTGTCAAGATGATCGACCGCCGCCCTCGGCGGCGGGATGTCTTCTATGCGCCTTCATTCTCGTCATTCATGATGCCGGTCGCCGTTCCCGATATCGGCCATCTGCCCGGCGGGGCCGGCGCCACACTGGCCTGTGCGCTCGTAGAGCGAAAATCCCGTGGGCAGAGGGGCGGTCCCCCAATCCATCGCTATGGCCACACTGTGGCGACCGCGCGTTAGAGCGACGTAGAACTTCGCCCGGGTCTGGGGTTTCAGGTTTGTTGCGGGATCGGAGAGCCAGAGGCGCATCGGCTCGGTAGGCAAGATGACCACATGGTCGAAGCCTCGGCCTTTCGACTCCCCAAAATTCATAGCGGGCCACCGGCGATCTACGCTGGGGCTGGTGATCTTGTCACGCAACTGCATCGGCCGGACGGTCGCCAGGAAGTGGGCGTAGTCGGCCATCTGGAGGATAAAGGCGCCAGTGACCGCCCCCGTTCCCGTGCGACACCGCAAACATTCACAGGCTTGGCTGGCGGGCAGGGCCGGAAACAGTCGTGACGACACTGCGCAGATGACTGCGCTGTTGCGGTGCGACCGATTCAAGGTGGTCTCGTCGATGTCGACTGACACCTTCCTGGGAAGCTCATTGCGTAGGAAGTCGATGATGCCGCCTTCGGCGTACTTCTGGTAGCGTCGTTCATGGTGCGTCAGATAGGTCACCTGCCGAGGATCGCCGACCATGAGCAGTCGAACCGGGCTGCGCGCGAGCGCTGCCAGGATGTCGAGATCGTAGCCCGCTAGATCCTGTACTTCGTCTACGAATACGTGCGGGAAGACGCGGCTGATCCGGTCGATCACAGCACCGCCGCTTTCTTCGTTGCAGCGGATGGCGAGCTTTGGAAGTTTGTCGGAATAGACCCGCCGGCTTGGGTCGAAATAGTGTTTGTCGATGGCATTCTCGGCCCAAAACACCGGCTGACCCTGACGAGTCCGAAATTTCAGGCCCGACTGGGTCGTGGCCAGTACCATGCCGGAGACCGGGAAGTCGAACAGACCGCCCTGAAACGGCTTAACTCCGTGGGTGATCAGAAAGCTGAACCATGTCATAATCACCACATTTGCCGGGACATAGCCGACCAAGTCGAAAAACTTCTGGCGGATCTCGGTTTCGTTCGACTCCGTGTAGGTCGTGATCAGGACCCGCTCACCCGTGATCTTCACCGCCTCCTCGACGAGGTAGGTGGTCTTGCCCGAGCCGGCGGCGGCGATGACGATCTTGTTCTCGCCGATCACGGCGCGATGGCTCTCTGGATGTAGTCCGGGTAGGTAATCGTGGCCGTCGAATTGAAGATGGCCAAGGCGCTCTCGGTCTTGTTGGCTCTCATGTAAATGCGCAACTCGTCGTCAGCGGTTGCCGACGTTCCGAGGATGGTATTTAACATCGCACGATCGTTGGGCTTAAGGAGCTTTGGCTCCAACGTATTGTAGTTGAAGGGCTTGTCCTTGATCATCAGCGCTCCGGTGTCGACGACGGGATCAAAGCAGATCCTGACGGTGCCGGAGTCCTTGAATGCAGCGTACTTCTTCTCGACGGCGGCGGTGTCGCCGTCATTGTCGGTGACCACGGCGACCGGGATCTTCAGGGCGCTGGCCAGTTCAAGGAAGCGCAAGAAGGCCGTGCCAACAGAAATGACGTCGATGCCGTCTTGGATAGGTAGTCGGCCACCGTTGGCGTCCATATAGGCCCGCTGAACGACCAGTTCATCGGAGTCGCCCTCCACAAGGATGGCCTTGGCGGCGAGCGCTAGGCGCAGGGTGTCGTAACCCGCCAGCTTCTTGAAGAAGTCGCTTGCTTTCAGTTCCGAGATGCGCGCCACCTCACCGCCACGCAGCACGATCAGGTGGTCGAGGCCGAGCTTATTGGCCACGAAGCTGCTGTGCGTGGAAATGATGATCTGCTTTTGCCCGTGCTGGTCGGTCAGGTCGGCGATGAGTTCGTTTAACCGCGCGTGCGACAAGTGATTCTCCGGCTCCTCAACCAGAATCGCCGTCGCCTCGGCGTTCTTCTTGGTGCTGAGAGCCAGCTTGGTCTTGATCACGCACTGTTCGCCTTTGCCGATGTATTGGAAGGGGATGAGGTCGATGTAAGTCATCAAGCTGCTTTCCCAGGCGGTCTGGGACGACAGATCGACCGAGATACTGACCGCCTTCTGGCTGATCTTAGCAGCCTGGGTGATCCGGTCGTTAATTAGCTTTAGGTTTGGGTCCGACACAAAAGTTTCCTTGAGCTTCCGGTGGGCTTGGGAAATGCTCGCGCGCTCCTTCTCCTCCAGCACGTCGCGGATGATCCGGGAGACGTAGACGTCCGACCCATTCTGCAGTCGGGTGCTGGACGAGTCGATCAGCGCGGATTTGATGGGGATATTGCGAGCGGTGATGCCCCTACGCGCGAACGACCGCATGGTCGTGATGTAGTACTCAACCGGGATGGAGCTAAGCGCGCCGGCTTTCACCAACTCCTCGTACGGCCCTTTGTAACTTTCCTCGTCGAACTCGATCTTATAGACGACGCCACTGTCCTTGGCCTTCTCAGAGTTTCCGTCGCCCTCGAGCTCCGCCAGTTCATTTGAGGACCCCGAAAAGAACAACTCGATGGTGATCGCTGGCGGCGGAAGCGGGGATGCTGTGCCGAGGCTCCGCACGTACTTGTTCTGAGCGGCCAAGTTGAAGAGATAGCTCGTCAGGTCGTTCTTCAACGGGCGGCCGTGCAGCAGTCCTGTCAGCGCGAGGTGAATCGCCTCCAGGATCGTGGTCTTCCCGGACTCGTTGGCGCCGACGATCACATTGAGGCCGTCGTTCAAGGCAAGGGTGAAGGTCTCCTCGTAACACTTGAAATTGGTGATCTTGACCTTGGAAATCTTCATGCGCTCCCCCAAAGCCCCATTGTCGCGCGCCAGGGCATTGATTCGAATTGTAGGGATGGGATCAACGCAAAGTCGAGCCGCAGGCGCAATGCAGCCGATCTGGCGCGCCGCTTTCCGCGTGGTAAGCTCAGACTCTCAACTCTCGAACGTCCGTTAGTGGAGCCACTCTAGGGGTGGCTAGCTCACGCGTCGTGACGAGATCTCGCTACACAGAAGCTCAACCGGGTCAGCCTGTGTCATGGATCGGCGAATTGGTCAGAGAGGTCTTCCTTGGGCTCGTCCGGTCTAGTCGACAGGAATTCGTGCAATGCTTTTAGCTTGGCCAAGAGTTCGTTGAACGTGATGATCAGCACATCTCGTTGGCTTCCTCGGTAGATCTCGAACGACCTCTTTAGGTCGTGCGTTTCCGGCAGCCTGCCGATGATCAGGATGCAGGGAACAGACCAGGCTTGAATGTGGGGCTGGTCGTCTTCTTCCTTCTTTGCCGCAATACCTTTGATCAGTCTGAGCTTCTGGTCGAGGAGCTGGTTCACTCCACCCGACAAATCCGTGGATGGGCCATAAAGTGTCGGTGGGCGGTAGGGGTCTTTCGTCAACAACGGGGTTTCGGTCGTTTTGATCTCGACGATACCCAGGTTGCCTAGCAAACCCGCCTCTAGGAGGTAGTCAGCATATTTCTCGCCGGAACGCTTGAGGCCCATGCCTCCGACAGATGCCTGATCAGTGTACACAATCACAGGCAGGCCGAAGAGCATCTTCAGAACGAAGGGGTTCTGGACGAAATACTCCTGCCAAAATCCCTCCTTTCGTCCGTTGAGAAGTTCCTTTGACATGTCCTCTATGAGGATTTGCAGCGAGACGAGCTCGATCTTCTCGCTCAACTCAAACAGCTGCACGGGATCGTCCTTGGCGATATTGTCGACCTGACGGATCACCGTTCGGACGGCTGCAGCAGTGTTGGTGTTCCGGGAGCGTGGGGTGCCTTTCTTGACGAGGGCGGACCGCACGGTGTCTTGCAAGTCTACGGCTGGTCGCTCGAAATCATCGGGTTCGAAACCTGGCACAACGGATGGCAGGAGACGGTTGCGGAGATAGCTCACCTTTTCCCCATTTGCGAACCTCACCGCTGCATCATGAGCACGATTAATGTCCAGACGTACGTCGTGGTAGATATGTTCCGGCAGCCGGATCTCCTCTCCGTCGATCGAAATCTCGTCGTCACCGCAGATAGTAAGCCCGGCGGCGCCTTCCACTTCGTCAAATGCACTCATGATGTAGCGAATCCGAGGATCGACACCGAAGCCTTCGAATGGCCTGCGGTGGAAACCAGTGGGCAGGTCAAAGAACATTCCAAAGCCGACCTGGAAGTCCATCGGCGACTGATCCTCGAAAGATATACGTTTAATAGACTTGTATTTCGTTTTGGTGAAATTGCTCTGATTGGACCTGAGCCATATCGGGTATGTGGTAAGCAACCGTGTTGGGAAATCGTACTCGGCAAGCAGTAGAGGCCAGTGATCGTCGGCAAAGTTGACGCCTGAGGCTTTGCTCCGGTTGAACGCCTTTTCGCTCAGGTAATAGCTCAGGTATTGGGTTCCCTCGTCTTGTGTGAGCTCGATTACCAAGGACGATCCGTCCTCAGGATTAACACCGGCATCTACTATCGTGCCACCGTATGCCGGCTTGTTCTGCAGTTCCCAAATCTCAGCCACGCGCTCACCTTTACCCACAAGTCTTGGAGGCAACGTGCCCGACCGCAACAGAGATTTCAAAGTAATCCTTCACGAGCAGGCGAACGGCAGCCTTATCGCGCCGTCATTCTGAAAGCGGAAGGACCGCTCTCGGCCCCAGGGAGGAAGTCGCTGTTCACAGATCGTCGCTTTCTATCGCTGCTACTGCGCCTGAGCGGATTAGGACTTTCGCTTTCAGGTAAAGTGACGGTAGTTTGTGGTCGGGCGGGGTGATGCGATGACACTAGAAGATCAACAACATGTAACGAATGACATGACCGTGGTCGAGAAACCGCAGTCACCAAAGATCTTCGCCGATATTGCCTCAAGCTTCACCTATGCTTCCTACCAGAACGCCATCCCCGTTCTTCGACGAATAGGTGTCGAGAACCAGTCGGACCGCCAAGTCGACAGACTGCGTCTGGAGCTTTCGTCCACGCCCGCTTTCCTGCGTTCCAAGACATGGACGATCGATCGGATCGTCCCCGGCGATCACCTTCCGCTCGGCGATCGGAAGATCGAACTCGACGCCGGCTATTTGGCTGGACTTAATGAGGCTGAACGCGGTGAGATCACGCTTCGGCTTATCGCCGGTTCCGAGATTTTGGACGAGCACAGATATGCAGTGCGACTGCTCGCCCGTGACGAGTGGGGTGGTGTTGCGGACATGGTGCAATTGCTGCCGGCCTTCGTCATGCCGAACGATCCGATAGTCTCGGCGCTGCTGCGAAAGGCCGCCGAGCGCTTAGCAGCCCACGGCCATGCCTCGGGTCTCGACGGCTATCAATCGCAGGACCCGAAACGCGCCTTCATGTTGGCCGCCTCGGTCTATTCGGCGATCGCTTCAATGGGGCTTCACTACGCGGAGCCTCCGGCCAGCTTCGAGAGCCGCGGGCAGAAGGTCAGGCGACCGGGAACGATTGCCGAGGACATGCTGGCAACCTGCCTCGACGCCACGCTTCTTTTTGCCGCCGCGCTGGAGGCTGCAGGTCTGCATCCCGTCATCCTAATGTTCGATGGGCATGCCGCAGCGGGCGTCTGGCTGACGAAGCGCACATTTGGCAACGCCATCGAGACGGACCAGATGGAGGTGCGCAAAGCGCTTGCCTCGCGGGAATTGATTGTCTTCGAGACGACCGGCGTGACGCACCGCCCTGCGATGATGATGGAGGCGGCGCAACAAGCGCTCGAGCCGCGCCTTGCAGAGGAGGCAGCGCATGGCTTCGTTGCCGCCATTGACGTGCGCCGGGCGCGTAGCGGTGGCATCACACCGCTTGCCTCTCATGAGCCACTGCGGAGGGCCGTGCCAGAGGATGAACACCAGGCGGTCGCGGACCTTCCCCTGCCAGCGCCGCCGTCATTCGGCGAGTTCCCGAAGGAAACGGTCGAGCAAAAACCGACTACGGCTGCGGGGCGCATCGACCGATGGCAGAAGAAGCTTCTCGACCTGACGCTGCGCAACCGCCTCCTGAATTTCCCGGACTCGAAGAAGACGATTCCATTCCTGTGCACCGATGTGGCCTATCTGGAAGACCGGCTTGCACAGGGCGCTGCAATCCGCGTCATCTCCCTGCCGGAGCAGAACCCTCTCGGCGAGCGCGATGCCGCCCTCTATCGCGACGTGCATGGCCGCGATATCCAGCGCAATTTCGCGGCCGAAGCCTTGCTTCGTGACGAGCTGCCCTCGCCGCTCGACGCCAGGCAACTCGAAGCACGGCTTGTAGATCTGCACCGACAGGTCCGTAACGACTTCGCCGAAGGCGGCGCCAACACGTTGTTCCTGGCCGTGGGGTTCCTGCGCTGGAAGAAGAAGGCCGAGGACGAACGCAGCTATCGCGCACCTCTACTCCTGGTTCCCGTTCGACTGGAGCGCCGCAGCGCCAGCTCGCGCTTCACCATTCGCTTCCATGAGGACGAACCGCGCTTCAACGCCACTCTTTTGCAGTTTCTGGAACGCGATTTCGAGCTCAAGCTGCCGCAGTTCTCGGGCGACCTGCCAATGGACGACAGTGGCGTCGACGTACCGCAACTGCTTGCTTCCATGCGCAGCGCCGTTCGCGATGTCCCAGGCATGGAGGTGATCGACGAGACCGCGCTCTCGACCTTCTCCTTTGCGAAATTCTTGATGTGGAAGGATCTGGTCGAACGCACGGATGCGCTGCGCCAGAACCGGGTCGTGCGCCACCTGATCGACACGCCGGAACAGTCGTTCAGCCAGGGGGAAGGGGTCTCCTCATTCCAGGACGAGCGCGAGCTAGATTGTATCTATGCGCCATCGGACATCATATCCCTGCTTCCGGCCGACTCGTCGCAGACCGCAGCGAGCATCGCCGCCGCCGAAGGTCTCGATTTCGTCGTCGTAGGCCCGCCTGGCACGGGCAAGAGCCAGACCATCGCTAACATGATCGCGAACTGCCTTGCCAAAGGCAGGACCGTGCTCTTCGTCGCCGAGAAGACGGCAGCACTCGACGTCGTCTACCGTCGCCTTCGCGAGCATGGCCTCGCCAATCAATGTATCGAGCTCCATTCCAGCAAGGCAGACCGCAAGCATTTCCTTGGCCAGCTCAAGGCGGCCTGGGAACATGGAAGCGGCATGGATGCCTCCGAATGGGTGGCTGTGAACGAACGGCTCAGGGTTCACCGCGACCAGCTCAACGCCTATGTCGATGCCTTACACAAACGATACGCGAACGGCTGGACGCCGTATCTCGCGCTCGGCATTGCGCTTAAGGGCGGCGACGCCCCGGCTCCCGAATTGTCCTGGCCAGAGCGGGATACGCACGATGCCGCAGCGATTCAGGCACTGGAGGACATGGCGGCGCAAGCCGGACGGGTCTACGCCTCCGTCGAGCGTCATCCCGCATTGGACCTCATCGACGCGCAGGACTGGTCGTCCGGCTGGCAGGATAGTCTGATGTCGGCTGCGCAGTCGCTGCGCAACGCGGCGGAATTGCTGCGCGATGCCGGCTCTGCCTACCGCACTTGTCTTGGTCTCACACGAGAGAGTGAGGCTTCGCCGGAGGAACTGGCTGCGCTTGCGAAGCTCGCGACAGCGCTGGATCGGGGCAACGGTGTCGACCTGTCCGTCGCCTTTGATCGGGATTTCTCGGTAATGGACGAGGCTCTTGCGGAACTGGGCCGAGCGATCAAAGCCTATCGGCAGGCGGAAACAGGCACGGCGGCATCTTATTCCGAAAATGCCGTGCGCGACATTGATGCGGAAGCCATGGAACGCCAATGGCGGGATGCTGATGCATCCTTCTGGCCGAATGCGATGCTGGGCAGGCGAAAGGTCCAGAAGTTGCTGCAAGGCCATGCGGGTAGTGGCAATGCCGATCCGGCCCGCGACCTGCCTCTCTTGCGTCGCATGAAGGAACATCTGGCAAGCATCGACGGTACGCCGTTAGCCGGCAAGCGACTGAAGGTGCAGGGGCTGGCGACCGATATCGCGGCGGTTTCGGATGTACTCGACCTGAGCGGTGCACTCCGTGGCGCGCTTCGCCTGCCGGGACTGAGCGCGGAAGAGGTCAAGCCGATGCTGCGGGTAGTCGCGCCCAGCCTGCGTGGCAGCCCTGATGAGCAATTGCGGCATGTAGGCACGCGGTTTCTTGCTGCAATGCTGGGCATGGAAGCGGCCAGCAGGCGGTTCTCCGAGGTTGCCGACAGGGCGATTAGCCCACAGGCGAGCCCCGGCGAGATTGCCATGCAGATGGCCGACTTGGTCAAGGCGCGCAATCTTCTTCGTGACTGGTCCGCCTGGTGCGTGGCGCGGCGGCGCACCGTCCACAACGGGCTTGGCCCCTTGATCGAAATGCTCGAAGCTGGGACGATCGCTGCCGATGAGACGCGCCACGCATTCCGGCTAGCGTACGCCCGCTGGTGGCTGCCTAAGGTTCTGGATGTCGATCCGGTGCTAAGGAATTTCAGGCGCTTCCAGCACGAGAACGCGATAAAGGAGTTCCGCGAGGTCGATGACATGGTGCGGACCCACGCGACCCGCCGCGTCATCAGCGCAGTTGCGCATGGCCTGCCGGTTGCCGGTATCTCCCGGCACTCCGAACTCGGCCTGCTGCGTCACCAGATGGAACTGCAAAGGCCCAGTCAGTCCATCCGCGACATGATCGGCAAGATGCCCGAGACATTTCCGAAGCTTGCGCCCTGCATGCTGATGTCGCCGCTGTCGATTGCCCAGTACCTGCCGCCGAACCAGGCGCTGTTCGACGTGGTGATCTTCGACGAAGCCTCCCAGATCACGACCTGGGACGCAGTCGGTGCGATCGCCCGCGCCCGCCAGACGATCATCGTCGGCGATCCCAAGCAGTTGCCGCCGACCAATTTCTTCGGCCGCAACGAGGATGAGGAGGACGTTGCCGACTACGAGAAGGATCTGGAAAGCATCCTCGACGAGGCAAGGGCATCCGGCATCCCGGTGCGGGATCTCAGGTGGCACTATCGCAGCCGCAGCGAGTCCTTGATCGCCTTTTCCAATCATCATTACTATCAGAACCGGCTGGTGACCTTCCCGTCGCCGGCGGTCGAGGATCGGGCGGTCAGCCTGCACAAGATTCCCCACGGCGTCTACGACAAGGGCAAGAGCAGAACCAACCGCATTGAGGCGGAAGCCGTCGTCGCGGAGGCGGTGGAACGCATGGAACGCTGGCTGAAGATGCCGGAGCGGGAGCGCCCGACGCTCGGCGTCATCACGTTCAACGCGCAGCAGCAGTCGCTGATCCTCGACCTGCTCGACGCCGCGCGGCGAGATAGGCCGGAACTCGAATGGTTCTTCGCCGAGGACCGGGTGGAGCCGACCATCGTGAAGAACCTTGAAAACGTGCAGGGCGACGAGCGCGACGTCATCTTGTTCTCGATCGCCTTCTGGAAAGACGCTTCAGGCAAACCGCCGCCGATGAGCTTCGGCGCCTTGAATCGCGACGGCGGCGAGCGCCGGCTCAACGTGGCGGTGACGCGCGCCCGGCAGAAACTGGTCGTCTTCTCAGGCTTCACCGCTGACCAGATCGACCCGGCCAAATCGAAATATGTAGCGGTCCATCACCTCAAGACTTTCCTCGACTACGCGGAGCGGGGGGCGATCGCGTTGCCGGCGGAGGATCGCGGATCGGTTGGCGGTTTCGATTCTCCCTTTGAGGAGGCGGTTGCCACTCAACTGGAACGGCGCGGGTGGATGGTCGTGCCGCAGGTCGGCATCTCGGGTTTGCGCATCGACCTCGGCGTCAGGCACCCCGATCTCGTCGGCGCCTATCTGGCGGGCGTCGAATGCGACGGCGCGACCTATCACAGCTCGGTCACGGCGCGCGACCGCGACAAGGTGCGCGAGCAGGTGCTGCGGGGCTTGGGATGGAACATCTTGCGGGTCTGGTCGACGGATTGGTGGTTCGACGCGAAAGGCTGTGCCGACCGTTTGCACGACGATCTCGAATCCTTGCTCCAGCTAAGTCGGGAGCGACGCAGTGCCGAAGAAGCGGCAGCCGAGACGCATTGGGACATGGGCCACGAACTGGGGGAAACCGAAGAAATCCGCGACGCGCTTCTGCCGCCGGAGGACGAAGTCGTGCCGCCGCCGGCCACCGATGAAACCGAACTCGTTTCATCATCCGATCTACCAGTTCCGAACGCAACAGTCAGTCCGCTGCCACCAACCACCACAGCGGAATCCGCGCCAACCGACAGTTCCGGATATCGGGTGACCGATCTCTCCATGTTCAAGGCAGAACCGGACCTTTTCTATGAGTTCGCCTATCGCGACACGCTCAAGGGAATGATCGAGGCGGTGATGGACGGTGAAAGCCCGTTGCCGGCTGATGTGCTGGCGCAATACATTGCGCGGGCGCATGGCTGGTTGCGGACCGGTGGGCGCATCCGTGAAAGGATCGACCTTCACCTGCGCGGCTACGACACGACGAGCGAATCCAGCGGCGTGTTCATCTGGAAAAAGGGGCTCATTGTGGACGTGCTGGCCTATCGTCCATCGGTGAACGAAGAGTCGCGGCGTGCGATCGCCGATATCCCCTTGGCCGAACTTGCCTCCGTGGTTGTCGACAATCCTGCTTTGGTGGACATGCCCGATCCCCCGCGCGACATGGCGCGACTGCTCGGTGTCGAGCGGCTCGCAGCGACCGCGCGCACAAGGCTCGACGAAGCTATCGAGCGGGCTCGCATTCATATGGCGAAGCAAGATACAAGCGCCTCATGACGTTCCGCTTCATCCATTCGAGCGACCTGCATCTGGGTAAGCGTTTTGGGCAGTTTACCGGCGACCTGCCCGCCAAGCTGCGCGAGGCGCGACATGCCGCGATCGGCAGGCTCGCGGAGCAGGCACGGAATCATGATGCATCGACTATCCTGCTCGCGGGCGACACGTTCGACACCGAGACCCCGGCGTCCGACATGGTACGCCAGGCGCTTGCCGAAATGGGTCATCATGCGTCCGTCCGCTGGGTGATCCTGCCGGGTAATCACGATTCACTCCAGGCCGCGCAGCTCTGGTCGACGTTGTGCGCACAGGCGCCCAGGAACGTGACATTGGCGCTCAATGCGACGCCGCTCGAACTTGTATCTGGTGTTACGCTGTTGCCGGCGCCATGTACGACGCGGCGACCGGGCCGGGATTTGTCCGAATGGATGGACAATGCTGTCACAGGCGACGGGACGATCCGCATCGGCCTCGCCCATGGCGCGGTCACAAGCTTCTCCGAAGAGGGCGCCGGTTTGGACGTGATCGCGCCAGATCGCGCACGCCGCGCCGGCCTGTCCTACCTAGCGCTCGGCGACTGGCACGGCGGCGTCGAGATCGATCCGCGCACGCGCTACAGCGGCACACCGGAACCCGACCGCTTCAAGCACGACCGGCCGGGCGAGGCCTTGCTGGTATCGATCGAAGGTGCAGCGGCGCTTCCGGACGTGACGGTGCTGGAAACCGGTACCTTCTCCTGGCGCACTCTGGCGCTCGACCTTCTCGACGGCGAAGACGCCGTTGCGCTCATGCAATCACTGCTTCCCGAGGCCCGGGCGAGGCGGCAGGTGCTTGTCACGCTGGTCGCCGGCGGACGGGCACGGCTGGAAGCACGCGCGGCGCTGGCACGCGCGGTCGAGAATGCACGGCCCGACTTCGCTTGGCTCTCCTTCGACGATGCGGCTCTGGCCACTGAATGCGACGCCGGCGACCTCGACGCCATAGACCGTGCGGGCGCGCTGCGCGAGGCCGCCGACGCCCTGCTTGCCGAAGCCGGCGATACAGCCCGTTCGGCCGAGGAGCGGGAGATCGCCCGGGCGGCGCTGGGCCGGCTCTACGCCTATGCGCAGGTGGTTGCATGAAGATCTCCGCGCTGCGGCTTTTCAATGTCAAGCGCTTCGCCGGCCGCGGCGTCGCCATCGAGGGCATCGGCGACGGCGTCAACGTGCTGACGGCCGCCAACGAATTCGGCAAGTCGACCAGCTTTGAGGCTTTGCACGCCTTGTTTTTCCAGTCGCATTCGAGCACGGCCGGCGATGTCAGGAACCTGCGGCCCTATAGCGGCGGCAGTCTGCTGGTTGAAGCCGACATCGCGACGGAGACCGGCGCGTTCCGCATCACCAAGCAGTTCTACGGTGGAGGCCTTGCCCGCGTTGTCGATCTCGCGAATGGCCGGCTGGTCGCGCAGGCCGACGAGGCGGAGGGCTTCATCACGAACCTCGTGCGCGGCGGCACGGCCGGCCCGGCTGGCCTGTTGTGGGTGCGTCAGGGCGTGACCGGCATTGAGAAGCGCAGCAGAGCGGAAGAGGAGGGCGAGACGAAGGTTCGCACGAGTCTGCTCGAATCGGTGCAGGGGGAGGTCGAAGCCGTTACCGGCGGCCGCCGCATGGCCGAGATCATGGCCGCGGCCGACGAGGCACTCGGGCGGCTCGTGACCCCTGGTGGCAGGCCAAAGACCGGGGAGCGCTACGCAGCGGCGATTAAGGAGCGTGAGGATCTGGAGGCCGAGGAGAACAAGCTGGGCGCCGAGGTCAGGACCTTGCGCGAGGCGCTCGACAAGCGCGCAGCGGCCTCCAGACGGCTCGCCGAACTCGACCGTGCCGAAGACCGCGATGAACGGCGAAAGGCCATGGAGACCGCGCAAGCCGCCTTCGATGCGGCGAAGAGTCAAGCCGAAACCCTCCGCGCCGCCGAAGCGGAACTCAAACTGTTTCAGGAGCAGCGTGGTAACGCGCATCGCGAACATGAGGAGTTCACGGCCGCCCTCGAAAGGGCTGCGGAACTCAAGACAAAGCTTGGCGAGGCGGAGCGCCGGCGGACAGAGGCGTTTGCCAGGCGCGATGCCGCGGCGGCAGCGGCAGCCAAGGCGCGAGCCGATATCGAAATCGCCGAAACGGAGGAACAGGAAGCGCGGACGCTTTCGAAACGCCTCGATGCCGCGCTCAATGCGCGCGAAGCCGCCGAACGGCTGGCCGAACTGGAGAGGAAGCTGGATGCGGCCGAAACGGTCCGCCGGAAAATCGAGGAGGGGGAGGCGGCGCTGGCGCTGTTGCGGTTGCCTGAAAAGGCCGTGTCGGAACTCGAAACGCTCGACGTCGAGATTGCCAAGCTCAAGGCCGTCGCCGAGGCTGGTCGCCCCTCCGTCGCGATTGCCTACGAGCCGCAAGCGTCAGCTGTCAGCCTCGACGGCAAGCCGTTGAAGGACGGCGAGGCGCATAGCTATAACGGACAGGCTGTACTGGAGATCCCCGGTGTCGGTCTGGTTACGCTGCGATCCGGCCCGAAGACCGATGGCGGCGAACAGGTGCAGCAGTCGGAGGATCGCCGCCGCATACTCCTTGCCTCCATGGGCGTCGACGACCTGGCGGCGGCGCGCAAGAGGCAGTTGGACGTGCAACGCCGGGAAGGAGACCTGCGCGAGAAAAGGACGCGCCTGTCACTGCTGGCGTCGGACGGGTTGCCGAAACTGCGCGAAAACGTGGCGGCGCACAGGGAAATAGCTGGCGACCTTCTGGAATTCAAGGAGGACCCGGCCCAGGTTCGCGCTGCGCATGAGGCGGCCGAAGCAAGGCAGCTGGCCGCTCGGCAGGCTTGGCGGGAGACTGAGCCGTTGCCTGTGGTTGCTGCTGACGCCCTTGTTGCAGCGCAAACGATCTTTGTCGGGCTGGATGCTGAGCGTACACAGGTCGAGGCCTTGCTCGGACCGGACGCGACGCGCGTCGAGCGCGAAAGCGGGATGGCCGCGCGATTGGCAGGCCTGAACGCCCAACTGGCTGGGCAACAGGATGCCGTCGAGCAATTGCGGGAAACTGCCGGCGACCTGGCTTCTTCGGAGGCGACGCTGCGCCGTCACCGCTCTGTTGTGGAGGCGGCAGAGAAGGAAATCGGCAAGTTGCGGGAGGAGATCGCTGGTCTCAGCGCCGAAATACGAGCACGTTCGGAGGAGGCGGTCGAGGAGAAGTGGCAGGAGTGCGTCGATGCGTTCGCCGCCGCCAAGGCGCGTGTGGCCGGTTACGAAAAGGAGGTGGTGGTACTCCAGCGGCTTCGAACTGCTCTGGAAGCCGCGCGTAGCCAGGCGCGAGAGACCTATCTCAAGCCGGTGATGACCGAGCTTCGACCGTTGCTCGGCCTGCTTTTTGACGATGTCTCCATTACATTCGACGACAAGACGCTTCTGCCGCACAAGATTTTACGCAATGGGCAGGAGGAGGATGTCGAGCGGCTCAGCGGCGGTATGAGAGAGCAGCTTTCCGTACTAACGCGGCTCGCCTTCGCCCGCCTGCTGGCGAAGGATGGCCGACCGGCCCCGGTCATTCTGGATGACGCACTCGTCTATTCCGACGACGACCGTATCGAGAAGATGTTCGATGCGCTGCACCGTCAGGCGCGGGAGCAGCAGATCATCGTCTTTTCGTGCCGCCAGCGCGCCTTCCAGAAACTCGGTGGAAATGTGTTGCAGATGTCGGACTGGAAACCTGGCGAGTAAGCCAGAAGGACCATCAACCTTTATAGTTGAAGAAAAACGACTCTGACGCCATGCACTCAGCACAATGGCCGCTATTGAGGGCTATGATTCCTTTGCTGCCATTCTGCTTCCGGCCCCCTTGTAGTCGTTCGATGCGGTGTCGATTTTACGGACATCGCCATTTAGTCACGCCAAGAATGGCGGCCGCCGAACGATGGCTTTGGCTCCGCTGCTGGCGGTTCACCTTTAAGACGGCTCTGGCTGCAGCGACCGATCCTACAAGGAAGGGGCGGCCCGATGTCGAGGATCGGGGCGCTGTGTCCGCAAGGGGCTCCACAACCTCGGCAACCATCTTCTCGACCGTGTGATGCATGCCGTCCAGCACAGGCCTGCCTCGTTGGTGAAGGGCGTGGTGCCGGCAACCGAGCCGCCGACCTTTCCACGTAAATTTCGGCGCCCCGGATGTTGCAGCGTGCGCGGTATCGGTGATCACGATGGCGAGGCCAGGCGTGCGCTGATAGTCGCCCATGCCGACGCGAAGCCTGCCCGAAGGCCCGGCATTCCTGGTCTTGACGATGTGGGCGTATTCATTGATCGCGGCTTTCGCCATGCCTACGGCCACGGCTGCAAGGCTGCCTTCGGGGAAGGCGTTGAACAGTCTACCGTAGAGGGACTCTCCGTCGTGCAGCCTGCTGCCCGGCGTATGGCCGAACAGTGTTGCCGCGTGGTTCATGCGGATGGTGATGTGTCGGCACGAAGATGTCTTCGAGCACGCCGCCGTTCGAGCCGCTGCCGCGCATGCCGACAAGGTCGCCCCAGTCATCGAGGACCTCGAACTGGCCCGTCGGCGCCACGACGGTCAGCGTGGGCGCGATCCAGCTCGTCTCGCGGCTGGCGGTACGGCCATGGATGTCGGGCACGCTTATGCCGCGCGATATTGCTCCGATTAATACCAAGGGATTCAAGCACATTCGTAGCAGCCGTCATGAAGCGCTCGGCATATTCAAGGTCTTGCGCGGCAGTGTCGCGCGTAGTCGCGGAGCCCTTAAGCTGGAAGCTGACATAGTCCGAAGGGCTGACGAAGGCGATCGTGGGCCGCCCTGTTTGCCGGATGGAGGATTCCAGCCGAGGCCATTGCCAAGTGTAAAGACAACCTCGATCGCTTTTCCGGTTTTCCAGCACATGCAAGCCGACGCCTCGACCCGCCGTCGGGCGCCTGGCCACGTCGGCCGCAGCGATGAGGCACATCAGAGGGCGCTGGAAATATTAGATTAGCCTGTCGTCCGATCTAATGGCCGCCCTCAAGGCCGCGTGCCAAGGTATTTGGTGCTATTTTTGGGTATTCGCCACGGGCTTGCACATTCTTTTAGGAACGCCTGTTTGGCAGGGGCGCTAGAAAAGCCGATCCTCGCCTGGCGACAATCGATAGAGTGCTGCCCCGGCCACAGCACTGTCTTTGGATGTGACGCGGGACGGCTCCATCAGAGCGTGCGGACAACTTTCGTGTGAAGTTCTGATGGCGAGGGCAATGCGAGAAAATTCAGGCGACAGGTTCGCGGCAGACATTGACGTTTCTCTTATTTAGAGTTACTTCGAGTAACGTTAAATTAAGAGGCGACTTGATGTCTCCGCGAGCCTATCGTCAATCAGCGCGCGCCGAAGCGGTCCAGGATACCGAGCAGCAGATTGTCGAGGCCTTGACCGCGCTCCTTGCAGAGCGCTGGTTCGACGAGATCACTCTCGACGACATCGCCGCAACGGCCGGCACCACTCGCCAAACCGTGATACGGCGTTTCGGCAGCAAGACCGGCGTGCTCAGCGCCATGGCGGCACAGATGGACGTCTCGATCCAAGACCAGCGCTGGAGCACTCCGGCCCAAGGCGTGGCGGATATCGTCACCCTCCTGATGGACGACTACGAGCGCACCGGCGACATCATCGTGCGAACGCTGAGCCAGGAAGTGCGCATTCCCGAATTCGCTGCCGTCCTCGATCGTGGACGCAGGGGTCATCGCGAATGGATCGAGGACATGTTCAAGGCCTGGCTCGATAAACTCGACGCCCAGGCTCGCGGAGATAGGCTCGCGCAGTTGCTGGTCCAGACCGATGTTTGGGTCTGGCATCTGCTGCGCCGGGCGCAAGGACATTCGGCCGCAGAGACACACCGCCTCATGACGCAGGCGATTGAGCGTCTGCTGCGTGAGGACAAGACAAACTGATCCGGTCTCTTTCGAGAAAGGACCAAGGCAATGATGAACGCGACAGATGCGAGGTCCAACCTGCGCATCTTGGCGGTCTGCTGGGAAGGCGGCGGCAACGTGCCGCCGACACTCGGAGCTGTACGCGCGCTCGCCGGCCGGGGGCACAACGTCCGTCTGATTGCCGACGACACGATGCGAGCGGAGGTGATCGACGCAGGCGCCCGGTTCCTGCCATGGAAGCGCGCGCCGAACCGTTCTGATCGCTCACCCGAAAGCTGTTATGTGCGTGATTGGGAAACCTCCGATCCGTTGGCCGGCTTCCAAAGAGCATGCGAAAGGGTATTCGTCGGACCGGCGCAATTCCACGCCGAGGATATTCTCGAAGCATTGGCAACAGAGCCGGCCGATATCCTTCTCGGCGCGGATATGCTGTTCGGCAGCATGCTCGCGGGTGAAATCGCGAAAGTTCCGACGGCTCTGCTCGCGAGCAACATCTCGCTCTGGCCTCTTCCGGGACATCCGCCGTTCGGTCCAGGCTTTCAGCCTGCCCGGTCGGTTGCGGACAGAACACGCGATGCCGAGGTTTCAGCGACGGCCGAGCGGCAATGGGACGGCTTCCTGCCTTGCCTCAACGCGACGCGTGCTCATTTCGGGCTTGCGCCGCTGTTCCATGTCCGCGAACAGCCCTTGAGCGCTGGTCGCCATCTTCTTGCTACCAGCAGAAGCTTCGATTTTCCCACCGAACACCTGCCGGACCATGTACGCTATGTGGGGCCGCTGCTGGAGATGCCGAGCTGGGCCCACGAACGCTGGACGAGTCCGCTTGCGCACGAGATGCGACCCCTCGTGCTCGTTTCGTTCAGCACCACCAATCAGGGGCAGGCGGACGTACTCCAGCGGGCGATATCCGGTTTGGCCGGAGAGCCGATCGAGGTGGTCGTCACCCTCGGCAAGGCCCTCGAGGGGCTTCGTCTTCGATCGCCTGCGAACGTCACTATTCTTCCCAATGCAGCGCATGACGAAATCCTGACCAAAGCCAGCGTCGTCGTTACTCACGGCGGGCACGGCACGGTCTTGCGATCACTGAGCCACGGCGTTCCCCTCGTTGTTCTCCCGATGGGACGTGATCAGAACGACAATGCCGCGCGTGTGGACTATCACGGTGTGGGCCTGCGCCTCGATCCTTCGGCATCCCCGCAAATGCTTGGCGAGGCCGTGCGGCGCATCCTTTCAGAATCGAGCTTTTCCGAGCGGGCGTCGGCCCTTAGGCGCGCTATCGCCGAGGAAGGCCCGGGGCCTGCACGGCTTGTCGCGGAAATCGAGGACTTCGTCTTGAGATATTCACAAGGAGCCCTGTCGGCCGCGTGATCGGCCTCAGCATTTGCAAGCAGGAACACCGACCGGACTAACTCAAAACCCGTTTTCCCTACCGACGCCGTTGCCTTCCGCACTGGCGAACGGGGAGCTGTTGTCAATTCGCCCGACGGAGCCCCGAAAAACGGCATCGGAATCTCGAAAACGGTTCGATCAAAGGAACCCGAAGGATGACACACGTCTCTCCAAGCGAAAATGGAATGATCCTGACATCCAGCCAACTGGACGCCTATCTCGCCAGGATCGGGATGGACCGGCCGGCGTCCCTCGACATCAAAAGCCTGTCGCGACTTCACCGCGGCCATCTGATGGCCTTCACCTGGGAGGCAGTGGATGCCTTCATGGGATGGCCGTGCACGATCGCACCGGCTGCCGCCTTCGCCAAAATGGTTGAGGGCAAACGCGGCGGCTGGTGTTACGAGATGAACGGCCTGTTCGGCGCGGCACTCGCCGCGCTCGGTTTCCGTGTCACTCGCCTTTGCAGCGGCGTCGATCGCGAAATCATGGGCGACCTCGTCATTGGCAATCATCTGGCCCTGCGTGTCGATCTCGACCGGCCGTATCTTGCCGACGTCGGCCTGGGCGACGCAATCGTCGAACCCGTGCCGCTTGCCGTTGGACCGATCAGCCAGCGAGGCTTCGAATTTTCGATCATGCCGACGACCGACGGCTGGCTGCGCTTCAAGAACCATGCGCGCGGCATGGCGCACAGCTTCGATTTCCGGCCCGATTACAGCGACGAGGCCGCCATGGCCGCGACGCTTGGCTGGCTGACGCAAGATCCCGGCTCGCCGTTCACAAACGCGCTGGCGCTCATTCTGCATACCGCGGATGGCTATGTCGCCCTGAAGAACGATTGCCTGCGCAGCGTGACGGCAGACAGTGTCAGCGAACAGCCCATCACGAGCGCGGATCATCTCGCCGATACGTTCAATACGGTTTTCAACATCGAGGTTCCTGAACCTGGACGCGTCTGGGAAAAAATCCAGGCGGTCGGCCGCGATGAAGCCGCCTGAATGGGCACCACAGACTCATCTGACATCACCAGGTTTTCAGGGCGGTATTTCGCTGGGGGCAACATTGGATATTCGGACAAAATCGGCCGCGGTTCGCCGCCGCGCGCTGTTCAGCACAACCTCGCTCATCGTCCTCGGTGTGATACTGGCTGGGACGCCATCGCGGGCGGCCGGCACTGACTGGAATGGCACCACATCGACCGACTGGTATACAGCCGGCAACTGGTCGGCTGGCGTTCCGACCAGTGCGACCGACGCGAATATCGATACGATTTCTCCCAACGCGGCAGTGGTCGACGCTGTCGGGGCGCAATCATACTGGCTTGGTGTCGGCCGGACCGGCATCGGCACCCTCACGATCCAGAACGGCGGCACGGTGGCCAGCAACGCCCTCGGGGTGAGCGGAGTGATCGGTGTTGGCTTCGGCTCTACGGGCACGGTGACGGTGACCGGTCTCGGTTCGATCTGGACCAATTCCTCCGATTTCATGGTCGGCGGCTATGGTACCGGCTCGCTGATCATTCGGAACGGCGGCCAAGTCCGCGATATCTCCGGGGAGATCGCCGAGCAGGCCAACTCGATCGGCATTGTGACGGTGGACGGACCTGGCTCGACCTGGACCAATTTCGGTAACCTTGATGTCGGCAACTCCGGCACCGGTACGCTGAACATCCAGAACTTCGGCGTGGTCGAATACGCTGGTACGGCATCCATCGGCCGTAATTCCGGCTCGACTGGTACAGTGACGGTGGACGGTCGTTACTCGATATTGGGCAGTGCCATCTCCGGCGCTCTCTATGTTGGTGATTCCGGCACGGGCACCCTGACTATCCGGAATCACGGCACGGTCCTTAGCGCCACAGGAATCATCGGCAACAACGGTACACCGTTCAGGGGCATTGGCACGGTAACGGTGGACGGCGCCGACTCGACCTGGAGCAATGCCGGTGTCGTCTATGTCGGCTCCTCTGGGACCGGCACGTTGAACATCCAGAGCGGCGGCAGGGTCATCAACACTGTCGGAGTCATCGGCTGGCAGCCGGGCTCGACCGGTGCGGTAACAGTGGACGGTGCCGGTTCGACCTGGACCAATTCCAGCTATCTCCAGGTCGGCAATAACGGCACCGGCACGTTGATAATCCAGAACGGCGGCGCAGTCAGCAGCGTGGGCGGGCAGATCGGCATCCATACAGACCCCTCGAGCACGGTGACGGTGACCGGCCCTGGCTCGAAGTGGACCAATACCGGCGCGCTCACTGTCGGCGACCATGGCAAGGGGGAGCTGGTCATCCTGAACGGCGGCTTGGTCAGCAACACCGACGGAGTTATCGGCTGGCAGCCGGGCTCGACCGGCAAGGTAACGGTGACCGGCTCGGGCTCGAGCTGGACCAACACCGGCAACCTCACTGTCGGGCGCGCCGGAACCGGCACGCTGAACATCCTGAGCGGTGGCACGGTCACCAGCACAGATGGAACCATTGGCTCCTATATGGCGGGCAAAGGCGTTGGTGAGGTGATCGTCGACGGTCCCGGCTCGAGCTGGGCCAACACCGGCAATCTTATTGTCGGCGGCGGCGACACCAACGGCGGCGGCACCGGCACACTGACCATCCGGAACGGCGGCATGGTTACCAACGTGGATGGGCTTGTCGGCTATACCAGCTCCATGGGGGACTCGATTGGCGCGGTGACGGTGGACGGCGCTGGCTCGACCTGGACCAATACCGGCCGTCTCGTTGTCGGAGGCGGCCCCGGCCTGGGCGCCTCCGGCACACTGACCATCCAGAACGGCGGCACGGTCACCAGCGTGGGCGGGCAGATCGGTGAATTATCAACGGGTCACTCTGGCGTGGTGACGGTGGACGGCGCCGGCTCGACCTGGACCAATACTGGCGATCTCGCTGTCGGCGGCTGGTACAACGACACGCTGAATATCCGGAATGGCGGCGTCGTGAACGTATCGGGAGCCGTATTGGTGGCGAAACTTGCCGTTTCAACGGGAGCGCTGAACATCGGCAGCGCCTCTGGACAGACGCCGGTGGCTCCCGGCACGCTGAATGCCGCCTCCGTGACGTTCGGGGCTGGCGACGGTCGGATCGTCTTCAATCACACCGGGTCAAACTATGTGTTCGCGCCTGTGGTTTCAGGACCTGGCCAAGTGCTGGTGGAGGGAGGCACAACCGTTCTGACGGGTACCAACACCTATACGGGCGATACGACGATCAGTGGCGGCGTGTTGTCGGTCAGTTCGGACAGCAATCTCGGCGCTGCAGCCAGCCGCGTCATTCTTGACGGCGGCACGCTACAGGCCACCGCAAGCTTCTCGACAGCGCGTGCGATCACCACATCTTCCACCACGAGCGGGATCGATGTCGCTGGCGCCAATAATTTGACGCTGGCAGGCCTGGTCAGCGGCAGCGGTGCGCTGACCAAAAGTGGAACCGGCATGCTGACGCTGACCGGAGCCAATACCTATGGCGGTGTGACGACGATCAGTGCCGGCACGCTGGCGATTGCCTCGACCGGCGGCGTCACGTCGGATGTCAACAACAATGCTGCGCTTGCGAACGCCGGGACGGTGGCGGGCAGTGTCGCCAACAATGCAGGTGCGACATTCACCCAGACCGGCGGCAGCGTCTCGGGCGGCGTCATCAATGCTGGCACCGTGATCGCCAATGGCGGCGCGCTCAATGGCGCTATCGCCAACAATGCCGGGGGCAGCTTCAATGTCGGCGGCACGGTGGCCGGCAATAGCACCTTCACCAACGCCAATGGCGCAACGTTCGCGGTGGCTGGCGGCGGCAACTACGCGCTCGCCGGCCTCCTGACCAACAATGGCACCGCCACGGTGGCGGCTGGCGGCGCGCTGACGGCCAACGGCGGCATCTTCAACGCCGCGAGCGGTGTCATCACCAACAACGGCACGGTGACCGACGACCTCAATAATGCCGGAGTGATTATCAACAACGCCACCTACAACGCTACCGTCGCCTCGAACACCGGCACGATCGTCAACAGCGCTGGTGCGACCTGGAACGGCAATTTCAGCACGGCGGGCATCGTCGGCAATGCAGGCACGATCAATGGCAGCCTGACCCAGATCGCCGGCACCACGACCAACAATGGCGCGATTACCAGCGCCGTGACCGTCTCGGGCGGTCTCCTCACGGGGGCGGGCTCATCGGGTGCGCTGACAGTCGCTAACGGTGCCACCTTCCAGCCCGGCAGCGGCGCCGCCGGCACCAGCGCGACGGTAAGCGGAATGCTCGCCTTCCAGCCGGGCTCCACCTATGCGGTCAACGTCAACTCCGTTACAGCCTCGTTCGCCAAGGTCAACGGCGCGGCGACAATCAGCGGCGGCACAGTCCAGGTTCTCAATGCGCCCGGCGCCTACACGATGGGGACGCACTACACCATTGTCACCGCCACCAGTGGCCGCTCGGGTGCCTTCGACGGCATGACCCTGGCGAACCCGGCTTCGACGCCATTCCTGTCCTTTGGGCTGAACTACGATCCGAACAACGTCTATCTGGATGTCAGTCGCAGCACCGTGACCTTCGCCTCGGTCGGCCAGACGCCCAACCAGGCCGCGACCGGCGGCGGCCTCGACAGCCTGCCTCTGACGAACCCGCTCATCGGCGCCCTGGCGCAGTTCGACACCACATCGGCGCGCGCCTCCTATGATCGGCTTTCCGGCGAGGTTCATGCCTCGGCGAAGGCGGCGCTGATCGAGGACAGCCGCTTCGTGCGCGATGCGATGAACGATCGCCTGCGCTCCGCTTTCGATGGGTTCGGGGCGGTGAGTGCGCCGGTGATGAGTTATGCCTCGGGCGACCCGGAATATGGGCCTGCAAACACCGAACGCTTTGCAGTCTGGGGCCGTGCCTTCGGATCGTGGGGCGATACCGATGATGACGGCAACGCGGCGCGTCTTAGCCGCTCGACAGGCGGTTTCTTCGTCGGCACCGACACGCTCGTCTTCGACACTTGGCGCTTCGGCATGCTTGCTGGTTACAGTCACACCAATTTCAATGTTCGCGACCGGAATTCATCGGGCATCAGTGACAACTACCATGTCGGTCTCTACGGCGGCACGGAATGGGGCAGCCTCGCATTCCGCACTGGCGCGGCCTATACGTGGCACGATATCTCCACCAGCCGCATTGTTGCCTTTCCAGGTTTCTCCGACAGCCTGAAAGGCAAGTACAATGCCGGCATCGCGCAGGCGTTCGGCGAACTGGCCTATGGGATGCGCGCGGGCACCATCGGCTTTGAGCCCTTCGCTAATCTCGCCTATGTGAACCTTCACACCGATGGCTTCAATGAGGTGGGAGGTGCTGCTGCCCTGACGAGCAACGGCGGCTCGACGGACGCGACCTTCACGACGCTGGGCCTGCGCGCTTCAACGATCTTCATGCTGGGTGACGTCAACGCCACGGCACGAGGCATGTTTGGCATCCGGCACGCTTTCGGCGATGTGACACCTCTTGCCACCATGGCCTTCGCGGGTGGCGCGCCATTCACCATCGCCGGCGTGCCGATCGCGAAGAACACGGCGGTGGCGGAAGCAAGCCTGGACTTTGCCATTACGCCCAACACCACGCTTGGCATTTCCTATAGCGGACAGTTCGGCACTCGCACGACCGACCAAAGCGTGCGGGGCAATCTCGACGTGAAGTTCTGATGCGCGAGGACGACGCAAGCCCAAGAGGCAAATGGCTATGACGAAGACGCTTCGCATCGAACAGTTTTCCGGCATTCGTTCCGGATCTTGGTCGGCCGCAAAAGCTTGCCGCCTCGCTTTCCAACTTGGGATTGCCCTGCTGGTCGCGGTTCTGCTGCAACCGTCTGTAGGATACGCCGACGATGTTGCGGCTGCTGCCGCGGTGAATGTGCTGAAGCCAGGTGACATCGCGGCGTCCGGCTTTGCCGGTGTGAAGCTCCAAGGCCAAGGACTGCGTCCGGGCCTGGATCCGCTCACCAAGACGGTGATCGACCCCGAGGGCACCACGCTGCGCATCTATGACGGGGCTCGCACCACCGAGCCTCTGGCCGGTCAGCAATTGGACATGCCGCTGCGCAAGGAATTCAAGGCCGGGGAAATCGGCCACGTCTTCGCACTGGTTTTCGACCAGTTTCCCGCGGATGAGCGCGGTACGCCCGGCCTCTATGCGGCCGCGACATCAGCCTTCGGTCTCTACATTGTCGGTCCCGATAGTGATGGCGATGGGCAACCCGACCGGCTGATGAGAGGCGCTCCTGGTGCCCGCTTCATGGACGGATTGTTCGGCAAGGCGCCAGGCGGCGGTGCCGGAGCGATCTGGAAGATCGACAGCGTCACGGGCGCGGCGAGATTGTATGCGGAGCTCGGCAGTAACGGGTTGGCAAACAGTGGCCCCGGCATAGGTGGTCTTGCCTTCGATCCCATCAGCCGTTCGCTCTACGCCTCAGACCTCGATACCGGCATCATTCATCAGCTGAAAGGCGCAAGCATCGGCGAAGATGTCGCCCAGTTCGATCACGGGATGCAAGGTGAGCCGCAGGCCGGCAGGGAAAGCGTGGCGGACGACGGAAAGCGGCTCGATATCGCGTCTCCCGATTTCGATACGACCAACCCGGCGACCTGGGGTTTTACGCAAAGCGCCCGCCGCATCGATGCGATGGCGGTTCACGACAGGCGGCTCTACTACGCAGTAGCCAAGGGGCCGGAGATTTGGTCCGTGGGCCTCGCCGATGACGGCTCGTTCCTGCAGGACGCGCGCATTGAGGTCGGTGTCGATGAGCAAGGTACGATCGCGACGATCGCCTTCGACAATCAAGGCGGCATGATCCTTGCGATCCGCGGTGCCACGCAAAGCACCGGTGACTATGGCGCATTTGTCGCCAATGGCCCAGCCGATGTCATTCGCTATGAACCTCAGCGGCCGGACGATGCGCAGGCAGCGTCGGCCTGGCAACTCGATACTCTCACTTATCCGGTCGGACAATCGCAGGAGCGGCGCGATGGCAGTGGCGGGCTCGCATTGCAATATGCCTACCGACAGGACGGCAGTCTCGATCCCGCATCGTGCGGGGCGACATTGGTGGCTTCGGGCGATCTCCTCAATCGGCAAAAGACAGTTCACGGACTGCAGATCGGCGAGGCAAGCCGATTCCAGAAGGCCGCGGGCGCGGATATTCCAACTGCCTTCGTCGCCCTCGACCCCAGCCAGGACGATGCCGAGGCGCGTGGCCATGCCGGTGGCGTGGCCGTCCTCTCGCAGTGCGGAGAGCCCGGCGGCTTCCCACCTCTGGCTTCCGGGGGAGCGCAGTTTCCCGGCGTGGCGGGCGGCGGACAGCCCGGTTTTCCGGGCGTCGCCACTGGCGGCGGAGGAACTGGCTTTCCGGGCGTGGCCAAGGGTGACGGCGGAAAACCCACTTTTCCGCCCATTGACAAAGGCGGTGATCAGACCGGGAAGCTAACCTTGGTCAAGACCGCCGCGGTTGCGAAATGCTCGCCCAAGGGTGGCTGCGCCTTCGACATAGAAATCCACAATAGCGGGGCGGAGGTATTTGGCCCGATCGTCGTCAACGAGATGATCGAAGCGCCGCAGGCCGCACTCACGGGTCAACCCAGTGCTCCCTGGCAGTGCAGCAACGTAGCGCCTTTTACCTGTACGCATCCGGGTCCGGTGCCTGCCAACGGCAAGCTCGACATGCACGTGGTCTTCGCACCCAACACGCCGGCGGATGTCAAGGAGGTCAAGAACTGCGTCGCCATCGACCACCAAGCGCCGCCGGAGGTCCAAAACGAGCAGAAGCCGGAAGCGAAAAAGCAGCAGGTCGCGCTGCCGCCGCCGACCGCCAGTGATGCGGGAGGCCTGGTCGTGCAGGCCTCGGGCGTGCCGGCCCAATGCTCGCCGAAGGCCGGGACCTGCGAGTTCGAGGTCAAGGTCACCAACAAAAGTCCGAACCCCGTCACGGGACCTTTCAGGGTCATACAGACCTTGGCGGTCGGAACGCAAAGCCAGGCGAAAAATTCGCCGCAGAGCATGACCCTGCCGGCGGGGCTGCAATGCCAGCCCGATGGCAGGGAACTCGATTGCCAACAGCCGGAACTCACTCTGCCGCCGGGCGAAAGCCGCACCGTGCGGGTTGCCTTTTCCATCGATACGACCGAGGGCGGCGCTGCGGATTTCGTGCAGACCAAGGCCGCCGTCACCTTCGGACCGCTGGCGGGCGAGGCGACGGCTGCGATTGCCTTCGACGAGCCGCTGAACAACAAGTTGCCCGAGCCTGACGCACCTCAGGCGGATCGGAACCAGCCGGGCCTGCCGCAAGCAGGACAGGACCAGCCGCAGGCTCCGGCTTGCGCCTCAATTCCACTCGATCCGAATGCGCCGATGCAGACCGGCCCCGTGGTCATCACGAAGAAAGGCCCGGCGAGTTGTCCGCTTGTCGGCCCCTGCACCTTCGAGATCACGCTGACCAACATTACCGACGTGGCGGTGCCTGGTCCCATTCCGTTCACGGATATGCCAAATGTCGCGGGAGCAAAGCTTCCCGACGCACCGCTACCTGACCTGTTTGCTTGTGAGAAGGGTGGACCGCCCTTCAATTGCACCTTCGGCAATGCCGCCAGCGGGCTTGGCCCGCACGAGACGAAAACCCTAACCCTGACCCTGGACCTCGATCTGCCCGACGGCACCACCAGCCTGAAGAATTGCGCCGTGAGACCCGCGGCGGCGGTCCCGCCGGCCGTGCCTCAGAAAAAGGCCATGCTGTTGAAGCCTTCGGCTAGAAATCCGCTGATGAGCTTTGCGAGCTTCCGCCCGGAACCTTTTGCAAGGGGAGCCGGTCTGCTGCATTTGATCGACAATCCTGGCGGCAACATTGGCGGCGTCAATGGCGTCGCGCAGGACTGTACGCAATGGGGCGTCAAGAATGGCGGGTTCGTCATCCGCCAAAGCAACGGCCTGGAGATCCGCTTCGGCCAGATGGCGGTCGATGCAAACGGCGTCGTCACTGGCGGGCGGGTGTCCTATTTTCCGAAGGATGGCGGCGCGGCCATTTCCGGCACGGTCACCGGCACTCTGTCCGGAAACAAGTTCGTTCTGGACGTGAAGTGGAAGGTGGCAAGTGGCGACACCGGCCACTACGAAGGCACCATCGGCGCCGACGGCAAGGTCGCGGGCAATCATGTCAACAAGGCCGGCGTTCGCGATACCTTCGTCAACCAGGGGGACTGGTTTGTCTGCAAAAGCAGCAAATTCTGCGAGGGCTATGCCGACGGAGCGCTTCAGTCGGCAGCCGCACTCGCCAACCAGGGCTGTGCGCCGACAGGCCCACAGGGGCGCTGGTCGAGCGACAGGCAGGCGCATATCGATTTCTGCATGGCGCGCGCCAGCACCGCCGATCCCGCGTTCGAGGCGGAAAACAAGGCGCGCGCCGACGGGCTCGCCCAATGCGCGGCCGGAAACAAAAACAAGGAGGCCTGTTCCGGCTTCGCCAGGGACGTGATGGCGCTGAACGACCAGATGAAGGCGATCAGCTGCAAGGACGCCGTTCCGGCCCTGACGGTTGAGAACGCAACAAACATCTGCCTTCAGAAGCCGGGGGCCAATCAGGCTGTCAAGCAGGACATGCAAAAGAAGCTCGATGCCTGCAAGGCGCAACTCGCCAACAAGGGCAATCCCGATCCCGGCGCGGGCGGCGGCGGTGGCAACAAGCCAGGCGATCAGGCCGGCAATCAGCCGCCGGAGCCTGCGCCCGAGCAATGCGCCATCGTTGCGATCAAGGATCCGGACGGCGGTGGCGGCAAGGTCATTCCGAAACCCGGACAGCCGCAGACTTCGAACGCAGGGCCTCTGAGCCTGGTGAAAACATTCAGCAACGAGCCCTGCGTCGACAACCGGTGCAAGTTCAATATCACCGTCACCAACACGAGCGATGCCGAGGTCAAAGGGCAGTTCATGTTCAGGGATGATGTGACGGGCGATGGAGGGCTCTTCGGCAGCGCGACCGTCTCGGCCACGGCCGATCACAAATTCGAGTGCGCAAAGCAGCGACAGGGTTTCGCTTGCTCTAGCCCTCTGATTGCGCTCGCGGCAAAGGATTCCATCAACATCACACTTTTTGCCGACCTCGGCAAAGGCATCGGCGCTATCAAGGAGATGAAGAACTGCGCCACGCTTGAGGGAGCGCAAACGTCCTCCTGTGCGACCGCACCGCTGCAGGCGCCGGCTCCGGTCCAGCACAACAACCTTGCGCTGGCGAACAATCCGGCGGTGGGGCAGTGCTCGGACATAGGCGGCGGCTGTGCCTTCGTCACATCGCTTAACAACCCCGCTGATGCGCCGGCGTTCGACGGACCTGTTTCCTTCACCGTTCATCTTTCGCAGCCGGACGGCAGCGCCTTCCCCAACATCACGATGGAAGGCGGAGGCGAAGCGTCGGGCAATGATCCTGCTGGCGTACTCGGCTCGATCACCTGCAAGAAGGACGGCAACGACGTCACCTGCACCTCGATGAAATCGATCAAGGTTCCACCGGGCAAGAGCATCGCGGTGCCGATGACGTTCAAGCCCGGCAATGGAACGATGGCCACCGCCATCAAGAGCTGCGCCTCCTTCGCCGGCGGCGAGAACCAATGCGCCACCATTCCGCTCGTCAGAGGCCCGCTGCTGCAGGCGCAGAAATTCACGGCGGCGCAAACCTGCGTGCCGAGTTGTGCCTTCGCGATCGTGCTGAAGAATGTCGGCAACGATGCCGCTCCTGGGCCCTTCGTCATCGAGGAGGATTTCAAGCCACTCAATGCCGATACCACCATCGAAACCATCGACGGCGACTTCCAGTGCTTCCGCACCGCCAAGCCCTCGCTCGCCTGCATCTCGAACGCGAAGGCCTCGCTGGAACCAGGCCAATCGCTCGGCGGTAGGGTGTTGATCAAGACTGGGACGGTTTCCCCGAGTTACACAAACTGTATCGACTACAACCCCGCCGCCAACGGCAATCCCAGCCCGTTCGACAGGGAGGCCCGCAGTCGCTGTGTCACGATCAAGGAAGCTAATCCGTTCCGTCCAAAGATGTCGCTGTTCGTGGCGGTGGCGGATCTCAAATGCACCATAAACGGCCCTTGCAAATACGACGTCATCGTCACCAATGACGGCCCGCAATACACCGGACCGATCGAGTTCATCGACGAAGTTCCCGAAAGCGGCGCAGGGGGGAAGCCGCAGTCTCAGCCGGCTGGGCTAGAGATGGCGGCTGATCCGGACTGGGATTGTCAGAAACTTGATGTGCGCCACCTGAAGTGCACCTTCAAGAAACAAGCGATCGGCTTCGGTGGTGCGAACGTCTCGGTCCCGATTTGGGTGACTCCGGGGCCAGGCTGGAAGAAGAACGCCACCGTCCAGAACTGCGCGACCCTTAAGGTGGCCGACGGCACGATCGGCGACGGCTTGCGCCGCTGCGCCCAGTACACGCTCGATCCCTTCAACGTCAAGGTCACCAAGACCGGCGACCAGTCCTGTGCGCTTGGCGGGGATTGCAATTTCACCATCAGGCTGTTCAATCCGGGGCCGATCGACCACAATGCACCGGTCACAATCTCGGACAAGCTGTCAGGGCTATCCTCGGCGCAGATCGTTTCGATCACGCCCCCGCTGCCATGCGCGGCACAGCCGACGCAGATTCCCTTCTCCTGCACGTCGCTGGGACCCGTCCGCCTCGACCTCGACGCACCCGAAGGCAGTCCGTTCGGCCCGCGCAACTTCAAGATGGTGGTGCGCCTGCCTGGCGATGCGTCGTCGAAGCAGTTTTCGAATTGCGCCGATGTTTCCGACGGGTCAGGTGCGCAAGGCGCGCAGTCCTGCGTGACCGTGGCGGCATTGCCGCCTGTATCGACCTGCCAGGCCGGCATGATCCCGACCAATGGAATCTGCGCATGTCCTCCTGGTACGAAATGGAACGGAAAGACATGCAGCGGCGAGGGAAGCGGCGGCTTCAACACCAGCATGCAACCGGCGCCCGAGCCTGCGCCGGTTCTGGTGACGCCTCCAGCGGCCTGCAAATTCGGCATGGTGCTCGCCAGCAGCGGTCTGTGTGCCTGCCCGCCCAATAGCAGTTGGACCGGCAAGGCATGCGCGGCTGGACCCGGAAGCGGCGGCTTCAACACCAGCATGCAGCCGGCGCCCGAGCCTGCTCCGGTCCTGGTGACGCCTTCAGCGGCCTGCAAATTCGGCATGGTGCTGGCCGGCAACGGTCTGTGCGCCTGCCCGCCCAATAGCAATTGGACCGGCAAGGCATGCGCGACGGGACCCGGAAGCGGCGGCTTCAACACGAGTATGCAGCCGGCACCCGAAGAGATCAAAGTCTGTCCCGCCGCCCGGCCGGTCGGGACCTACCCCAACTGTTGCCCGCAAGGCACCGAATACAGAAACGGCAAGTGTCGCAATGCGCAAGCCGCGCCCGTCGAAGTGAAATGCGGCGGCGGCCTGGTGAAGGATGCGCGAACCGGAAAATGTGTCGCTTGCCCGCGCGGGACGCATACGGAAGGTAAGGCTTGTGTGCCGGACAAGGTCAGGCAACAGAAGCAGGCGCCCGCCATCTGTCCGGCCGACCGGCCGGTGGGCGCCTACCCCAATTGCTGTCCACAGGGCACGGAATACCGCAACGGCAAATGCCGCTTGCCGAGGTCGGCTCAGGAGCGGGCCTGCCCCGCCAGCCGCCCGATCGGGACGTATCCGAACTGCTGCCCCGAAGGCACCCAGTTCAGGAATGGCGCGTGCCGCAGGCTTCGCGAGCAACCGCAGGAGGAGCAATCGTGTCCACCGAACCGGCCGAACGGCACTTATCCGAACTGCTGCCCCGAGGGCACTCAGTTCAGGGATGGCGCGTGCCGCAGGCTCCGCGAGCAACCACAGGAGGGGCAGTCCTGTCCGTCGAACCGTCCGAACGGCACCTATCCGAATTGCTGTCCGCCCGGTTACGAATTCAACGGTCACAGATGCCGTAAGCCTTACGATCAGCAGCCTGGTGGAGGCGGCACAAGCAACCCGGCGCCGGCGCAGCAGCATGATTGTCCGCCCGGCTACAGGGTTCTGAGCAAGCCAAACAAATACGGTGCTTATTGCGAGGTGGTCCCGGTCGAGCAGCCGCAGCCACAACCTCAACCTCAGCGGCCGGCTCCGCCGCAATGCACGGGCGACAAGGTGCTCGGATCGAACGGTCGCTGCGTATGCCCGAGCGGCACGAAGGAGGGTGCGGATGGTCAATGCATCGTTCGTGTCAACTGAAAGGGGCAAAGCTGCTGCCGGGAGGTTGCGTCGATGAGAAGCCCGGCTTTCGCGCGACTGGCTGGCATGGTGGTCGCGGCCTTCATGTCATTCGTTCAGGCGCCAATGTCCCAGGCAGCCCAGTGCGGGGAGGGCGCTTGCTCGTTACAGGCAAGGGAAGGCGACGTCGGCAACCTGCATGGTGCTGCTTCGCTGCAAAGGTTGGCACAGATCGGACTGGATTTGTCCATCGGTTGCCCGCGCGGCTTCCTCTGGGATGGCGAGGACTGCGTACTGCGGCTGAAAAACCGAACGGACAGGGCCGAATGTCCCGACGGCATGCGTTGGGACGGTGAGGACTGCGTAAGGGACCGGAAAGCCCGCAAGCGCGGCAGTGGCGGATGTGTCTTTGGCTATCACTGGAACGGCGAGGAATGCGTTCCCGACAGGCAGGGCAAGAAAAAGAACAGGATCTGCCACGAGGGGACGGAGTTCGCCAACGGCAAATGCCGAAAGAGCGAATTTCCTCCGGTGGAGGGAGAGGGGGGCGCAGGGGACGACGGCTTCTCCTGCTCGCACAACGATCACCTCGAGAACGGCCGCTGCGTACCGTGCAAGGAAGGTTTCCATGTCGAAGGAGATGAATGTGTCGCCGATTAGGATCGCTGCAAGGCTTTGGCTGGTGGTGCTGGGCATCATGCTCTCGCCCTTGCTTGCCCAGGCACAAGACGCCGACGGCTGCAAGGACAATCCGCTGCTGGGCCGCTTCCAGGGCTCGACCATCGCCTATTGCAAGGCGAAGGATTTCGACGAGCTGGTGTTCCTGCGCGCCCCGCATGACTATGGCGCGCTGCTCGAACGCAACGCCACCAAGGACAGGTCCGGGGCCGAGTGGCTCAAGCAGCAAGGGAAGGCGAGCGAGATACGCTACGAACTCGCGCCTGGCACATCGTCCCTGGAGGTGGAGACCAACTACGAGGCGAACTTCAAGGACAAGGGCTTTGCGATCGTCTTTTCCTGTGCCGACCAGGCGTGCTTGGCCGGAAACCTGCGCGATCTCTATCTGCTGGGCGAACAACTCGATCCGACCAATGGCGTATCGACAGCCTATGCCGATCACGCGCGCTACGTTCTGGCCAGGCTAGATCGGCCGGAAGGCACCGTCTATGCCAGCGTCATGAGCGGCGAGGACAAGGACAGGACGGTCGCTTTCCTGCGGATTGCGGAAGCCAAGGGTATGGAACCCGGCAAGATCGCAATGCCGGCCGACACATCCAACCTTTCGGCTTCGCTGGAAGCGCAAGGCAGCGCCAATCTCTACGGCATCCTCTTCGATACCGACCAGGACACGGTGAAGCCGGAATCGAAACTCGCCCTCGATGCCATTGCCAAGGTTCTGGCCGAGAAACCTTCGTTGCGCCTCAAGATCGTCGGCCACACCGACAATACCGGTTCCGCCGATCACAATCTGGACCTCTCCACCCGCCGTGCCGCAAACGTTTCGGCCGCGCTCGTGGGCGGTTACGGTGTGGATGCGGCCCGGCTGTCGTTCGAGGGAGCGGGTTTGTCTCGCCCGATCGAATCCAACGATACCGAGGAAGGCCGGGCCAAGAACCGCCGGGTTGAGCTGGTCGCGCAATAGCGAGGGCAGGGGAGACGATCTCGACAAGCAACGGGCTGCAACACGTGGAATGAAAGGCAAACCAATGCGACGGTTCCTTACGACAACCTTCTGGTGTCTTGCCGCTTCATCCGCGCTCGCGGAACCGGCAAGGATAGAATGCCAGGGAGAAACCATCATCATACCCGGCTGGGACACCGGCACGATGAACGTGACTTATGACGGCGGCGCAAGCGGCACGCTTACCGTCAAGGGGCCGCATACGGATTTCAATGTGCCGGCGTCTTCCCACACATATGAAAAGCCAGATCCGCCCGTCGTCATAGATGGCGCGGGCGACATCAAGACCATCATGCCCGATCTCAAGGCGATCGACATTTGCGTGGCCGGCCGGATGAAGTCTAATCCGGACCCCAGCCTATACTCGATGTTTGCGATGAGCTGCATGGAGAAAGGCCCGGCCAGCGCGGCTCCAGTGCCGGTCCATGCCACCGCCACCATCACATTCCTGCGCAATGATGGTTCAGGGGCGCTGGAGCCCTTCGTTTCGATGAAGCTGGTCTATCTCGACAAGCTGCCTTCGCAAACCGACAATTTGTCCATCGAGTTCATGACCAGGGACTGCAAATCAATTCCGTGAGGATTCTCCGGTTCGAATGATAGGGCATTTCCATACGTCCATGATGACCCTGCGGGCGATCCTGCAGCTTTGTCTCATTGCCGGAGTGTAAAGTGATGTGGGATTTCTCCATCGGCAGGTCCGTGGCGATCATGTTCAGGACTTGGCCGTTCATCCTTTTCCGCATGGTCGTCTATTTTGCCATGACGCTGGCTTATGTCGCCGCGACCGGAACAGGCGCCGGCGTCGGCTGGGGCGTCGGCCACATCTTCGCCGATGGCGGGCCGGAAGGAGCTGCTTTCTTTGGCGGCATCGCCGGCTTCGCCTTGGTTTCCATCGTCGTCTACTGGCTGCGCGAATACATCCTCTATGTGCTGAAGGCCGGCCATATCGCCGTCATGGTGCATCTGATCGACGGTCGCGATGTGCCGGGCGGGCAGGGGCAGATCGCCTACGCGAAAGCGGTCGTCACGCAGCGCTTCGCCGAAGCCAATATCCTCTTCGTCGTCGACCAACTGGTGAAGGGCGCGATCCGCGCCGTCACCGGCCTGCTCGGCGGCATCGCTGCCTTCCTGCCCATTCCGGGACTGGACGGGTTGGTGCGCTTCGCCAATACGGTCATCCGTATTTCGCTGACCTATGTCGACGAGATTATCCTCGGCTACAATATTCGCATCGAATCCTCCTCGCCCTTCGAGACCGCTCGGCAGGGCGTCGTGCTTTACGCCCAGAACGGCGCGAAGATGGTCAAGAACGCTGTGTGGCTGGCGCTGATCCTGTGGGGTACCACCTTCGTCATCTTCCTGCTCATGCTGGCGCCGGCGGGCGCGGTCGTCTACTTCCTGCCAGGTCATTTAAGCGGCTGGGGCTTCGTGCTGGCCATCGTCTTCGCCTGGGCGCTGAAGGCCGCTTTCGTGGAGCCCTTCGCCATCGCCTCGCTGATGCAGGTCTATTTCAAGACAATCGAGGGCCAGACGCCCGATCCCGAATGGGACTACAGGCTCTCAGAGGCGTCGCGTCAGTTCCGCCAACTCAAGGAGAAGGCGGTGTCGTCTTTTGGCGAGAGGCCAGCGCCGCAGCCCAGTATATGAGAGGGACGGGATGTGCCCGCTCCCCCCATCTCATATCCGGCGGGCACGAGAAGACTAGGGCGTTCCTCGGCTCATGCAATAGAGCGCCCACGGCCCGCGAGGTCACCAGCGGATCATATGCGGCACGGCTGCTTTCTGACGAACTCTTCTGAACGCGGACATTCCGTTTTCGGCAACGCATTACGCACCTGATCAATGGTGATCCAGCAGAAGACCGGTCGGCCCGTCCAGTTCGAGATCATCGGAGACACGCGGACAAGTCTGCTTGCTTGGCTCGAACGCCGTAGTGGTAGTACCGACGATTACGCGTTCCCAAGCCGAGTTGAGCGCGAAGGGCATCTAAGCACGCGACGGTACGCGCGATTAGTCGATGAATGGGTTCGAGCGATTGGACTGCGCCCCGACGAATACGGAACGCATTTGCTCCGTCGTACCAAGGCTGCCCCGATCTACAAGGCGACCGGTAACCTCCGAGCTATCCAGATATTGCTTGGACACACCAAGATCGAAAACACAGTTCGATATCTTGGGTAGATATCGATGACGCGTTGACTCTGGCCGAGACGACGGAGATCTGAGACGGACTGCCCCGCTAGAGATGGAGGGGCAGTATTCAGCAACGCGCCCCCATAGCAGTCGTTGGAAGCCCCCGTCGCCACGAAATGAAAGCAGACATCGAGATGGAGGGCGCGGTTTGCTAACTGGCCCGTAGGAGTTCAGCGGCAAGCGTGCGCTCGATCCAGATCGCGTACGCCGTTGTCGTCCAACCTTGCTCTGCCACGAGCAGTTGCCAGACGGTCGGGTGATTGAGAGCCCATAGCGCATCCGCCGCTTCGCGAACTGTTACACCGGACCGAAGAGCATCCAACGCTGAGAGTTGCTTGACGAATTCTTCGGCAACATCGTGTAGTTTTGTGTCGATCTCATTCCACAACGCGCGCACGTCATTGTCGGCCGTCGCGCTGCGGATCACCTCGATGAGCCGCGCAGATCGGCTTTTTACCGACACCGAATGCTCGACCATCAACCGAAGTTTCTGTCGCGGATCGCCATCCTTCAGTACCTGCTTGTACCAAGTGCGTTCAAGCACGGGAACGTTTGCCTCTCCGGGAGCGAGGCGGTTCGCCCATACTGCGCGCAGCAGATCCGCCTTGCTGCCAAAAACGAGATAGACGGTCTTGGTAGCCACATTCGCTTCGTTCGCAATCGCCTGCATCGACGCAGCCACATAGCCATCCCGTTCGAAGAGCCGCCTGGCTGCTTCCAAAATTACACGCCTGGTAGCCTCGGCGGCATCCTGTCGTCGGGCAGATGAATAGGAACGTACGGACTTGACAGTTTCGGTCATTTCGCTACAATGGTACTCACATTAATTCACCGTCAGTGTCATGATAACACAGGAGGCTTCTTCATGACTACGACACTCAAAATCGACATTCAGGTTCGCGACTACGATCTCTGGAGGCACGCATTCTCACAAGACCAGGCCGGCCGAGCGGCCCATGGCATGCGTCGCTATCGCATCTTTCGCCCGGTCGATGACGACAAGCGTGTGCTATTGGACGCCGACTTCGACGAGTCTGCGTCGGCGCAGGGATTCCTCGATGTCTTGCGCTCCAAGGTGTGGCCCGATCCTGAGAAAGCCCCAGCAAAGATCGGTCAGCCAACGGCCGTGGTCGCTCGGCTCGTCGAGACACACGAATACTAGGCGGACGCAGTCTGCACCGACGCCGATGCTAGCCTGTTGGCATTTGTGTCTGTTGTGATCGCTCGGCGCTGTGCGGGCGACGGGCATGGGGCCGTGTATGGACGGCCCTCCGGTTCTTCGAGTGTTGCTTGGCTGGTTGGTGCGGCCATGTATCCGGCCTGTAGGCGCGGCCCTCATGCGCCGCAGGCCGCAATGCCATTCGCGCGTCTCGGGGGCCTATGGTGAAAGCAAGCCTGACGAGGTCTTGGGTTTGGCCGCCTGCTCAATGATTTCAAACCCCAAGGCGCGGGGGTATCGCCCCAGGGCGGCAGACCCGTCTGGGCGCGCCGTTTAATTAGCCACATTATCAGCCTCGTCAGGCCTCCTCCGCCATGGGGAAACCATCCGCCATCATTCGGTCACGGTGTCTCCATGGCGGTGGACGACTCTCCACTCACCGTCTTCCCGGCGATAGACCTGGGTGACACGCAATGTGTATGTGCGAGGCTTGCCGTCGACCGAGACGGACGTGCGCTCCAGTCCAGCCGTGTAGGCCATGTCGCCGATCACGTCGTACGCCTGCAGCTCGAAGACGAAGGACGTGCAGTTCGAGAAGCTCTTTCCCAGATAGACAAAAAGGTCTTCGACCTCGGCCAGACCGTTTGCGTTGCGCCACGCGCCGAGAACGCTGACCGGCTCACGATGAGACCAGAGCGCGCGGCGTGGTGCCGGGTCGCCATTGTGGAGGGCAAGCTCGGCTTGGTACAGCGGGGTCTTCACCCAAGCCAGGAAATCTTCACGGTCCTTCATCTTCCTGGTGTCCTCCCAGTCCGGCGCCTTGTCACAATCCCGGTGGATTGAATTTCGAAGCTCTTGGGCGGTCAGCATGATCGAGCTGCATTCAGGCGCTCATGGATTTCGAACCTTGAGGGCCCTTATCCTGCTTGTCAAACGGCTCGAATATTGACCCTGAAGGTGGTGAGCTGATCCGCTCCGGCGGAACTGGTCGGAGTTGCGCAGCCGGGGCGAGTGGCGTCCGTCTGCAAGGCAATGGACGCTTGTTGGATAGACACCGAGCCAACCACGCCGCTCCGTCGTTACGAGGCCGGCCTTCCGGCCCTGCGGAATGGCAGTTAATCACCACACGTGATCGAAAATCGACAGACAGTTTCCGGCCCCAAACAGGACACATGGCGCTAGAGGCCGACCGTTTGCATCTGGTGTCAAGCAAGATGACAAGTTATTCGTCCTGGCTCTTCAAGTCGGCGCCTATGCCGACCTGCCGAGGTGCGTTGTTCAAGGTGGGCAGACCTTCACCCTGCTTGGAGAGAGCTTCTTCCAAGTCGGGCGCCCGATACGGCTTCTCGGCCGGCGGATTGAGTGCCAGGTCACTTGGCGGACCATCGCGCGAGAACCGAGTGTAAAGATCCGCTCCGGTTGCAGGTTTTTTCATGGGCGGCGACACCTTCTGCAAGGTTGTATTGTGACGTCGTCCAAGTCAGGGCGCAAGCAGCAGGGTGATGGGTGACCGAAGCAGTTGCGTTTTGTCCAATTATGCTGCTGAGCGGCGGGCAGCGCGGGCGTGTCGCGGAAATGCCGTGAGGACGGAAGCTTCGCCTGGTCGTGCCGATGGCGTGACCATTTCCATGAATGTCAGGCAAAGTTTGCCCTGGTTGGCACCGTGCTTGGGTGGCGCCGCAAATCCACGCGAACATTTCTTTGAAAAGGTATCGATTGGTCAGCCGTTTAAGGTCGCCAAGCCATGGTCGCGCCAAGAATTACTCATGACCTCCGATCTTCACAATAGAATGATGGTAATCATTGACGAGGAATTTCATCAATAAAAGCAAGAAAGTTGAAAGTTACATCAATAGACGAGAATACAGATGTTTATAGCGTTTACAATTTCTACGTTTACTATGTCTTTAAGTATTACGTGTTTTGACCAACTGCGTACTTGTTGGCATAATGAATTGCTATCGAGGATTTTCTTTCCGCAATTCCTCAGATGCAATCTGAAACGCCATCCAAGGAGTTTTCCATGGCAAAGCATACCCCTGCGAACGACCTTGCCGACGCAACGCCGCTTCCCGCAAGCTTCCACATCGAGGTACCCTCGCGTGGAAGAAAGAACGCGCGCGCGGCAATCGTCCCGCCCTCCATCGTAGCGTCGGGAGCGGGCGAAGCTCCCGATTATTCCGGTCTCGGAATCCCCGCCGAGGCCGTTCCCGCTCTGGAAGCGGCCCGCGTGCGGTTGGCCGCTCTTGGCCGGCTCGAGACATCGCATGTCTATGAATACGGCGCGGTCATCCATGAGGTGCGGGAAGCGGCGCCTGATCAGGCAACCTTTGCCAAGTGGGCCAAGAAGATTCTCAACCTTTCACGCCGCGGCGCGGAGAACTACGTCGCGGTTCACCGTGTTCTGGGCCCGTATCGGTCGCGTGTCGAGAGTCTGTGCATAAAGCCGAGCACACTGTATTTGATGGCAAGCGCCCGGCCGGATCGCATCGACGATCTGCTGTCACAGCAGGAGGCAGGCCGGAAGTTCGCTGTGAAAGAGGTCAAGGCGATCCTTCGCGAAGGCAGCGAGCCGGAGGCGGAAAAGCGGGCCGTTTCAAGAGGCGGTGTCGCAGGCCTGAAAGCGCAGATCGCCGAGAAAACCACCTGTGGGATCGCCGCGATGATGGATACGGCCGTCAATGTCCTTAGGGCAATCCACATTGCACTCGAACCGCATCGGCGGGGCAAGAAAGTACCCAAAGATGTCACTATGCGGCCGCTCATTCATCCCGCGCGCCTGCTGCAGAAGCAGTTGGAGTCATTGATCTGGCTGGCGCGGCCTGCAGGTGATGGCGATCAGGAGGTGGATGTGGAGCCGCTCAGCCATGATGATGACTGGTACAAGCTTTGGGAGATGCTCGAGAAACTCGGTGACTACGAGGGATGGCCGCTGGCTGCCGATATCGGAACTTGGCTCTCCGATACGGTAGTGCCGCAGCTCGAGTGGCTGGTCGGCGATCGGGCAGAGAAGGCCGCTGCCGTCATCGCTGAGATGGCAAAGGCGGCCATCGCCAAGCGCACCAAGTCGGAGAAAAAATCGCGCACAAGGGTAGCTGTCGCCAAAGCGGATCGGGGGGCTAAGGCAACAAAGCAAAACAGCTTGGAGGTCCTGTCGGCGGCTGTGGACGCCATCAACATCCGCCCAGACGTTGATGTGCATTTGACGACGAATAGCGGTGTCTCGCAGATTGCGGTGCCAGCGCCGCGATAATCACCGCCGATGCTCGCTGATACTGTTCAAGTTCGATCGGCCTGGTTCTCTCCGGGCCGATCCGTCTCCTTGGTCCGGACACTATCGAGGCTTCCATGACAAACCGGTCGTGCCCCACGACCAAGTATGCCATCCGCACATCTGGCCCGCGAGAGCCCAATCTTAACTCTACGATCGCAATTTTTTTCAGGCCTGCATTTTAAGGGCTCAGATCTCCCGCGGATCCTGCCAGGATGATTCTGCTTCGGCCAAATCAGCCGGACAAGACGGCCCTCGACGGTGTTAGCGCACCATCGAAGGCCTGACCCAGATCCCTTGGAAAGGAAGAGCAGGGCTATGAAGACCTCTATCTCAGCATACATGATCGGCAAAGCCTCCGAGCATTTTGGCGGCACCGTCGACATCGACTCGATTTTGTTCAGTGAGGCGGTTGCACCGGTCAGCCTGGGCGGACTCCTTGGTTCCACCGGTGCAAGATCGCGCGATCACTATGAGTGCCTGATCATCCCGGTCAGCTCCTGGTAGCGCCATCGGGCGACGGCCCGCTTTTGCACCTCAGGCAAAGTTTGCCTGAGGTTGGGGCTCTGACATTAGGCCGCATCGATAGGTCTGAATTGCCTACCGCGCGCGGCGTCAGCGCCAACACCCACCATTCTTGTTCCAGCTGTACCCGTGGCTCCGCCGCGGGCGGGAGATTTCTTGCCTATGTACGAGCCCCATCCCAACAATCCGGTGCCGCGCCCCGATCCAGCGTTTACGTCGCCAGTCAGTGATCCCACCGGCACAGTCGCGAGCCCATCGTCCCGTGATCGACGTGTGATCCGACAAGCACTGCACGGTCTTGGTAAACAGTCGCTTCCGCATACTGGAGACGTTGGCGCGGCCTCTGCTCAGAACTCTCCGGGACGGAGGGTCAGCTCTATCCAAACGGTGCTTGAACTGCTCGGCCATAGCCCGGAATGCACTCGGCTAGCCCGGGCCGGGCTAATGACGTCATGCCACTGCCGCCTTAAAGCTGCCGACGATCCGGCTGTGATCGTTGGCCTTGCTGTTCACTTTGCCCGTTCGGCGCTCACGCATAGCGTGTCGCTGCCGGTCTCGGTCTGCGACCGCCTTACTAAGGCTGTCGAGGCAGGCGATCCGGCATGCCGCTCAGTCGCTGAGTGGCTTGGCGACCTCGGGCTGCTGGATCCGAAGCCACAGTTGTCGGCGGAGGAGGGCGGCCGATGATGGAGGCGCGTCTCGCCAGATATTTTGTCCGGCGGATCGGACGCCGGGCGGCCAGTGAAGCTGTCCACGACGCGGTTGCCAGCGGGATTCTGCGCATGCTCCCGGAAGATCAGGCAGACCGTGGGTCTTGCGCCGGGCCGCGCGGTTTTGCTGTCGGGCCGCTGGTATCGGGGAAATCAGCGGAAGACGCGCTGTGGATGATCCGTCGCAGCAGCGCCGCCGGGCGCGTAAGGCGCAGCGATGACAGCGACGATTTTTTCCGCACCACCTCGGTGAAGATGCGCACCGAGGGAACCCGGGGCGGCGACGGGACCTCGCAGGCCGATGCCGATGGTAAGATCAGCCCTCGGCTTGTGCACCAGGTGCGTGCGCTGGTTGACGCCGTTCGAGCTTCAGCCATGCCTTTGCGGGCCGGCGATGTCGCAGCCGCACTTCTGATCGCGCAGGCTGCAGGCAGGAATGATCTGCCGCCAGCGGAGATCGCGGCAGTCCTTTCGACGCTTTCGCCTATTGTCGCGGTCACGGCCGAAGTCGAAGGCTTCGAGGAGATCTTCCTGGGCCTGGTCGCGGGCGGTGCGATCGTGCCTGGACGGGTTGCTGTTTGTGAGGGTAGTGAGCTCTCGCGATCCGGGTCGCTTCGCTTCTCGCGGGCCAAAGATCCAAGATGGCATGCAATCGTCTTCAAAGCGTCGGAACTCGATGACGACGGCGACTGGCGGGATCGCCAACTCGGGTTCGCGGCCGAAAGCGGTTATCCGGTCATCGGTATCTCTGAGCGTGGACGGGTAATCCCCGAGGTTCTGCGACGGATCGCTGTTGTTAGACTCGATTGCGGGCCGCTGACACCTGCCATCGTGATGAACACGCTCCTGGCAGTTCTGGGCTCGAGCCATGATGGTCATCTTGTTCCCGAACATACTGCGGCGCTTTCGCTTTCGGATCTCGCGCTTGCCATCCGTCCGGGCCAGTCGCCGGCCCGTGCTTTCGAACTGCTTGGTGAACTTGGACGCCGACGCTTCCGGGTGAAGCAGGAAGCGGGCGGGGAAGGGAGTACTGGGCACTCTATCGCGGGGGGCATTGTGAAGCGCAAGCCAGGCCGCGACTCTGGCAGCGGCACCGATGTCATCCAGCCCTGCGTGCCGGGCGGCACGACATCGGATCAGTTCATTCCACGCATCGAAACGCTCGCCGGATATGGCGAAGCGGTCGATTGGGCTTTGTCGCTCAAAGAGGACCTGGAGCTGTGGCGGGCTGGCGAACTCGCCTGGCAAGAGATGAGTACGAGGATCTTGCTGTCGGGATCACCAGGCACTGGCAAGACGATGTTTGCCCGCGCCTTGTGCAACAGCCTTCAGGTGCCGCTGGTTGCAACATCGGTGGCGACATGGCTGGAGCCGGGATACCTAGGTGATGTGCTGAGGCGCATGAGCGCAACTTTTGCCGAAGCGGAACCAATGAAGCCGAGGATTGTCTTCATTGACGAGATCGACGGGATCGGTAGCCGCGAACGGAGAGGCGAGTGGGACCAGTACTGGACATCAGTCGTCAACAGAGGTCTCGAACTGCTTGATGGCGCCGTCAAAACTCCGGGCGTCATCGTCGTCGCGGCAACTAACAACCCGCAGGTGATCGACCCGGCGCTGCTGCGGTCAGGTCGGCTCGAGAGGCACATCAACATCCCGCCGCCCGACATCGCGGCCCTGGCCGGCATCCTGCGCCATCATCTTGGTGACGATCTCGAAGCCATCGTCGCAAGCGCTGCAGAGTGAGCAAACGGGCACGATTCTAGCCATGATCAAGGTGAGTGCCTCGCGGCACAAAGCTGCACCTGCTGATTCCACCCAAGAAAAAGCGACAACCGACTGAATCAAGCACGACGCCCACTCAACAGGAGCGCCCCTGACACATGTTGATGTTCGACCCACAGACCGGCCGCTATGACCCTCGTTTCGAACGCGAGGCCGACCGCCTGGTCACCCTTGCTGCTGATATGGAGAAAATCCGCAATGGCGCCGATCCCAAGGAACTGGCTGCCGGAGCGCCCATCCTCGATCATTGGGTCGTTGCCGAGCACTCGGTTCCCTATCTGGCCGGCCTGTCGTCCGGTCACCCCATCCTGACCGGCACCGGCAGACTGATTGCAACATCCGATCTTGTGCTTGTGGCTCACGACCAGTCCTGGGCCCGGACACGCTCGCGCTTTTATCGCCTCGGTCGGCCAAGCGGAGTTGCAGCCAATTCCTAGGGGTAGGGGACCAACGGGAAATGAAAAGAGGGGTGAAGGGAGAAGGTGCAAAGGGTTATGGAGAAGAGATTGCCGACGCATATGATTGATGGTGACAGTCAGGCTGTCCTGCACACCCTCGCACGTCAGGCGAGTGGGCTAACCGGTGCCGATGTCGAGCGGATCGTGCGTGAAGCGCGCCAGAACGCCCGCCGCGAACGTCGCCGACTGAGCTTCGGCGATCTGCAGGCGAGGCTTGCTGCTACCAAACCTGTCCGGCCCGAGAGCCTGCGACGGCGAATGGCAATCCACGAAGCCGGCCATGTCGTTGCGCATATGGCGCTCGGCACCGCCCGGATCGACACAGTCACAATCGATGGTCCCCATGGTGGGCATGTCGAAGGCGAGACCTACAGTCTCGTCGCCCAGACAGAGGCGGGCATCAACGCCCAGATCGTCACGAAGCTGGCCGGTCGTGCCGCAGAAGAAGAGCTTCTGGGAAGCGTGTCGGCCGGAGCCGGCGGTTCACCGCGAAGCGACCTCAGCCTTGCCACCGACCTAGCATTGGCGATGGAAACGACGTTGGGTTTCTCGAAGCAGATGCCACTGCTCCACAGGCAGACCAAGGCAAAGTTTGCCCAACTGGTAGACGGGACGGAACTCGCCATCCGCGTCAACGACCGGCTCGAATATGCCTATCGCCAGGCGCGCGAGCTCATCCGGTGCCATCGTCCATCGGTCCAGATGATCGCCGACGCGCTCCTGACTGTTGGTACGCTCGATGGCGATGAGCTTGCGGCACTGATGTCCGATAGCGGCAACGAAAATGCCGAGTCTTGAATCGGTGGTGCCGAAAACGCCGTTTGACGAAGTAATGGGGGGAGAACCAACAAGGCCATGTAAACGCCGTTTGCCGCAGCGATACCGTGCCCAGGAAGGTGCGGCCGAATAACAGGCCATGCAGCCGCGCCTTCGTCAAAGTCGAAATCGGATTGCCGGACGACAACAATACCAGGCCCGACAACGAAGCGACGAAGGGGGGCCTCTTGGTCAGTCCCCGGATCCATCGCCAGTGGCGTCGACTTCGTGCCGCCTCAGATGCGGCTTCGGGAAGAAATCCCAGCCATCCTCATAGCGCTCGAGCAGGCCGTCCCAAGCGGCGCGCGTTGCCTCGGCCTTGAAACCTTGGTCGATGAGTTGTCGCGACACCTCCGCGATCACTCTGCTCAGCAGCCGGTCGTTGCCGCGCCGCAGCGCCGTCACGATCATGTAGCGCAGCATGGCCCTCGCGATATCGTCACGATCGGGAGCCCGCTCCACCCTGCGTTTTTCTCGGTATTCGCGCTGATAAATCCGCTGCTTCTCCAGTCTCTCGTCTCTCCGCGCCATCGTCATCCTCCTCATCATGGTGCAGGACAATGGTGGCGTCTGGCCATGCAAGCGACAAACGCCGTTTGCCATGTAACGACGTTCTCGAATGCTGAATCGCTTGCTGAGACTTCTGAATCGCTGTGCGAAAGATCAGAATCCGAATAGCGCAAATTTTTCTGATTTGTTTTGCGTTGCCAGCAACTTGGCTCGACATGCTGCGCGATCAAATGCGTGTGCCGACGAGCTGTCACCCGTTGCGAAGTCATTGATCCCGGTCTTGCAAGGCGAAATGCATGCCGAAGGCTGCCGACCAGGAGCTGGACAAACTCCGTTTGCATCTGCCCAAACGACGCGTCCGCCAAACACCTGCAGGTGCCAGATGGAATTGGGGACAACACTCGTTGGGCTGGGTCCACGGGCCAGATCGCGGATTGAGCTGCCGACAAACCACTACCTTTTGACCATAGGGCACGTCGTCTGGCGGCGCTCTATCCCGCAATCATTTCTTGTGAGCGCTCTTCTTAGGCCGCGTTCCGCGCTTGTCGCCAAACCGATCGCCGCTCTTCTTTCCAGCCCAAGGCGGCGGGAGCTTCTGCTCCACCCAGGGAAGTAATTGGATTGGTTGCGGCTCCAGATGTCCGGTAATCACCGGGTAGCGCGAAATGATGAGCCGCAGCAGCGCCAAACCCGTTGGGTTGGTGTACCGCGTTGCCGTCTCCGTCTCGCCCAGTCGCCCGGAAAGATCTTCGATGACGCCTTCGGAAACGCCCGCATTCTTCAGCGTATCGGCAAACCCATGGCGCAGGGCATGAATGGGTCTCTCCCACAGGACGCCCGGGAGGCAACGCTGCGCTACCGGAACGAAATCCTTGTAGAAGCGATCCCCCGGATCGTTACGCTTGAGATAGGGCGAGTGCAGTTCGGGGAAGAGCCGCGTGTGACCAAGTTCCTTGAGCCGTTGCACATACTCAATGAATTTCAGGCGCAACAGTTCGTCCGGCACGGGCAGCAACCGATGTGACTGCGCGTTCTTGATGCGCCGCACTGCGTTCGCTTTGATCTGGATCGCCCAGTGCCCGTCCCTCTCAACGATCTCGTCCACTAGCAGGCCCGTAAATTCGTTTCGGCGCGGCCCGAGATAGGAGTAGAGCATCGGCAGGAAATACAACGAGCCATGGAAGACAAGGTCTCCCGGAACGTCAGGCTTTTCTGCGCGCTCCCGTCCCTTGAAGATCGGCATATCGAAGACTGGCCGTACGTCGTCGGGACCAGGCTTCACCTGCTGAAGCCTGACCTCGCCCTTTGGCGGCTTCCTCGGACGCAGCCCTTCGAACGTCCATTCAGGCACCATAAAGTGTGACGATCGCAGGTGCTTCAGGAAATGGTCCAAGTTTCCTAGGTGTCGGCGGATCGTCGCTGGCTTCAGTCCGAGCCTGATCGTCCTGCCGTCCTTTTCAGCATCGTCGGCTACTCTACGACTTTCCTCGCGAAGCTGATGGGGAGACAGCCTGCGGAGGCGCGGGCTGCGACCATAGTTGGGAAGTATGTGATTGAAATGCTGGCGAAGGGCGGCGACGTGTTCCTGGGTAATCTCGCCGGAATGCGTCACGCCGTGTTCTTCGAGGATGCCGCGGAAAATGCCGACGAGGACCCGGACGTCTGAGGCGGTGTCCTCTTCCCATTGGTCCTGATTGTTGGCGACAAGCTTCTCCACCTGCTCGTCGAAGCCGGAGAGCGGCAGGTCCTTGCGCGCCTTGGTCTTGCTGGAAGCTACGGCCAGAGCGGGAGCTGGCTTCGATGGTTCGACCGGATCGCTTGCAGTTGCGGCTGATGTCGGCGGAATCGAAGGTGTGACCTGCCGAACAGCAGCAACTGGCACTACGGCCGCTTCCTCAGGGTCGGCGTTCCATAGCAACCTGGGCTTCGCAGGCGGAGCGACGGGGATGGCGTCTATCGGTGCTCGCTCTGGCTCCTGCGCGCCTCCCGACAGTTTCGGCTTCCTCGGATCGACGGCGGATGCCAGCAGCGCGTCGGCCCGTGCGCGATACATCTCTTCGCTCGCGGCGTCGCGGTTGAGGGCGGTGTCGTCGAGACCGACCTGGCCCATGCGGTGAAGAACGTCACGCAGGAAAGGGCTTCTCGTGCGGCCTTCGCGATCGGACAGTGCGCCCTGTCGCTCCGATCGATATGTCGATGCGATGAAGGGAATGTCGCCTGGTTCCGCGCCGGCTTCGAGCAGTGCTGCATGGACTTCGCTGCCGTCATCGAAGGAAAGCTCCACCGTCGTGCCGTAGGCGTGCAGCAGGCGGTAGGCCCATCCGACCTGGCGGTCGGCTTCCCGATGCTCTGGATCGCGGAGCGTGCCCCTGCGCCTGGCAGAACGGTCGAGCGCCTCGATCTCGTCGCGCATGGCATCGATCTCAAGCGCAAAGATTTTGGTCAGCTGGTCCTTCGTCGCCATTCTCGCCATCGGCATCAGTTCGAGCTGCAACAGCAGGGCGTTGAGCCGCCGCGCCACCACGGACGCCTTCTTACGGTCGGAGAGCCTAAGGCTCAGTGAAAGTCTGCCGTTACCTGTCGCCGACGCGAATCTGACGGGAATGCGGGCCCGCCAGTAGAAGAGTCGGCCCCTGAGAACGAGGTTTTCGATCTGAAGTCTGCGCAGTCCCATCGGCCCGTGCTCCGCTCGTCCTGGCCGGATGGACACCAGCTCTGGACATCAGTTGTGGACACCACTTGTGGAAGGCCGATTCGACGTGAAACGATGACCAACCGAACGGCCATGGATCCCGCGGATTTCAAAGCTTCTGGGAGGCGAGTTGGCTGGGGAACCTGGATTCGAACCAGGACTAACGGAGTCAGAGTCCGTGGGTCTACCGTTAACCTATTCCCCAATAAGCATTTTTGTTCAATGCTTTGGCCAGAGCGGTGAAAGAGAATTCTTGCTCTTTCGCGAGCGGTTCGGTGTGCCGCTGCCCGTTTCTGCGCTGCCTTGTAGCCGCGCTTCCAAAATAGTCAAGCCTCGACTGCGTTTCAATTTGCCGCGCGGCCGAACTGCGAACGCTCGAACACCAGAACCACGATCAGCGCCAGGATGAGCGGGATGATCAGGTAGAACATCCGGAACACCAGAAGTGCCGCGATCACGCCGGCCTGGTCCATATGCTGCAGGCCCGCCAGGAAGACGACCTCGAACACGCCGAGCCCGCCGGGCGCATGCGATATCTGCGCCAGCGAAAAGGCGACGAGGAAGATACCGAAAACCACGAGATAGCCTGGGTTGTTTTCCACGGGCAGGGCGAAATAGAGGATCGCGCCGGCCGATAGGATCTCGATCGGCCCGATGATGAACTGGCGGGCGACGATCGGCAGCCGCGGGTAGTGGATTTCGAAGGAACCGATCTTGAGCGGCTTCAAATGCAGCCAGCTGCCGAAGGCGTAGGCGGCGACGATGAGAATCATCACGACGCCGGCGCCCGCCGACAGCCCCCCATAGCCAAACTCGGTGAAGGAGCGGATGTCGGAAAATCGCTCGAACAGGTCCGGGATCAGAATGAGCACGATGCCGCCCAAAAGGATCGAGGACAGAACGAAGGTGATCCAGCAGACCGCCACCAGAACGCCGACGTCTTGTCCGGAAAGCCCTTTCGTCCCGTAGGCACGATAGCGGATGACTGCTCCGGAAAAGACCGAACCGCCGATGTTGTGCGACAGCGCGTAGGTGGTGAAGGAACACAGCGTCACGAACAGCCACGATACGCGCTTGCGAAGATGCAGCAGCGCGATGTGATCATAGCCGGCAAGCGCTGCGTAGGCGACGATCGAACTCAGCGCGGCGAGCAGCCAGTGGTTCCAGCGAATGGTGGCGAGACTTGTCCACACATCGTCGAGAGAAATGCCGCGCAGTTCCTTGAACAGGACCCACAGCGAGAAGGCGACGGCGGCCAGACCGACGGCAGGCCAGAAAAAACGTTTCACATTCATGCAGCTACGGCCATCAGCAACCCCAATTCATCACGATTCGATGCCCCGCGCAGGTTCGGTCGAGTGGCTATCCCGCCCGAATTGACCCGCTGGACCCAGAAATGCCCGATCGAAGCCGGCTATTCAACAGTTGTGGCGCGTTTACGGCGATGCGTTTAGCGCCGTTGCGGCAGCCTACAATTTTCGCATGGCTCTTGGTGATCGGGCCCGGCGCTGCTAGTCTGGCGCCAACTTACGAAATATTCGTGCCAGCGGCGTCCGGGCAACCGGTTCGCGCGGCACTGGAAGGAAATAGCCAGTGGAAGACCGCGACGCCGGCGCCAAAGCGCCGGGGGGCGGCGTGTCGGAGGGGATTTCGGCATCGCGCGGCCCTAAAGCCCCGGCCGCCAGCCGTGCGCCGGACAGTGAGAGCGTGGCGCGACAAGATGCGCACGCCCCGGACCATCAACCCCGCGCCAAGGGACGCAAGCGCCGCAAACGTCGTCGCGGCCGCAAGGTCTATGCGCCGGTCGACGGGGTCGGGGGCACCGGCGCGTCCGCCGATCCCACGCCTGCGCCTGGGCGCAACGCAGTTCCGGCGCAGGCGCCGTCGATCGCGCCCGTCGAAAATTCCAGGGCGCCCGATCGCTCGCGTCCGGCTGCCTTCGAGTTGCCGGTCTTTGCCGCGCTCGATCTCGGCACCAACAATTGCCGCCTGCTGGTGGCGGTGCCGGGCAGGCACGGTCAGTTCCGGGTGATCGACGCGTTCTCGCGCATCGTGCGCCTGGGCGAGGGACTTTCGGCCAGCGGGCGGTTGGGCGATGCGGCCATGAACCGCGCCATCGAGGCGCTGAAGGTCTGCGCGGAGAAACTGCGGATCCGCAAGGTGGCGCGCGCACGGCTGATCGCCACCGAAGCCTGCCGCGCCGCCGCCAACGGCGCCGAATTCCTCGAACGGGTCGAGCGCGAGGCGGGGCTGAAGCTGGAAATCATCGATCGTGAGACGGAAGCACGGCTGGCGGTTTCGGGCTGCGGCTCGCTGATCGAGCGCGACACCAAGGGTGTGGTTCTGTTCGATATCGGCGGTGGTTCATCCGAAATCGCGCTGATCGACCTCACCACGCGCCGGTCGTCGCGCCTGGCGAGTCACATCGTCTCGTGGACGTCGCTGCCTGTCGGCGTTGTTTCGCTGGCGGAGCGATTCGGTGGGCGGACGGTGACGCGCGAAAGCTTTGACGCCATGGTCGACGATGTCGCGCAACGGCTGTCCGCCTTCGAAGGACGTCACCGGCTCAACCATCTGCTCGCAGGTCCGCATTTCCACCTGCTTGGCACCTCCGGCACGGTGACGACGCTGGCCGGTGTCCATCTCGATCTCGAGCGTTATGACCGGCGCCGCGTCGATGGCCTGTGGATGGGCCGCGAAAATGTCGACCGCATGGTGGAGAAGCTTTTGGGATGGGATTTCCAGCAGCGTGTCGCCAATCCTTGCATCGGCGCCGACCGTGCCGACCTGGTGCTTGCCGGCTGCGCCATCCTCGAGGCGATCCGCGCCGTCTGGCCCTCCGAGCGGCTGCGCGTCGCCGACAGGGGCTTGCGCGAAGGCATATTGAGCGAATTGATGGCGGACGACCGCAACGCGCGCGGTTCCTGGAATAGCGAGGGCCGGCGATGACTAAAAAGAAAGATACGACCGCCGGCAACACCCGCGTGCTACGCACCAAGGTGAAGAAAAAGCGCGGCCTGAAGGAATCCTCGCGCCGATGGCTCGAGCGGCACCTCAACGATCCTTATGTCCAGCGCTCCAAGGCGGACGGCTACCGCTCGCGCGCCGCCTACAAGCTGATCGAGATCGACGACAAGCATCATCTGCTGAAGCCGGGCCAAAAGGTGATCGACCTTGGCGCCGCACCCGGCGGCTGGTGCCAGGTGGCGGCCGTGCGCACCAAATCGAGCGAGGCCACGCCGCATGTCGTCGGCATCGATTATCTAGAGATGGATGCCGTTCCGGGAGCCGCCATCCTGCAGATGGATTTCCTCGATGAACAGGCGCCGGCACGCCTGGTCGAAGCGCTCGGCGGCGAGCCGGATATCGTCTTGTCCGACATGGCGGCCCCCACCACCGGCCATCGCCGCACCGATCACATACGCACCATGCATCTGTGCGAGGTGGCTGCCGATTTCGCCGTGTCCGTGCTCAAGCCCGGCGGGCATTTTCTGACGAAGACTTTTCAGGGCGGCACCGAGGGCGATCTTCTCGATATGCTCAAGCGCTCGTTCCGCTCGGTTCACCATGTCAAGCCACCCGCGTCGCGCGACGAATCGGTCGAGCTCTATCTGCTGGCCAAGGACTTCAAGGGACGCGCGCCGGCCGGGGACTGACGGCAAGGCCAGCTCAACTGGACGGGGCAGGGTTCTCCAGCGGCTTGGCCGGTCGCGCCTTGTAGCCTGAAACGGCATTGCCGGCTTCAGGGGACAGACGTATGAAGGACAGGGCGGCAAGGGCCGCTACTGCGGCAACGATGAAGAACGCGACGTGGAAATCGCTCAACATCAGCGGGCCGCCGTGAACCTTGGTTGAAACCTCCAATATGCCGCCGGCCAGCGCCACGCCCAAAGCGATGTTGAGCTGCTGGGCCACAGCCGTGATTGGTGTCGCCTTGGAGGTCTCTTCGGCGGGAATCTCGGCGAAGGCCAATGCATTGACGCCAGTGAAGAACATTGAGCGGATGAAGCCGCCGACCAGCAGCACTGCCAGGATGAGCGGATAGGGCGTGGTCGGTGTGAAAAGACCGTAGACCGCGATCGAAATGGCGGCCAGCAATGAGCCCCAGATCAGCACGCGCCGGAAACCGGCGACACGGAAAAGCCAGGCGGTGACGAATTTCATGCCGATAGCGCCGAGCGCCGACACGAAAGTAATCATGCCGGACTGGAACGGCGTCAGGCCGAAGCCGATCTGGAACATCAGCGGCAGCAGGAACGGCACAGCGCCGATACCGATGCGGAACAGGCCGCCGCCGAGAACCGAAGCGCGGAAAGCCTGGTTGCGGAACAGCTCCAACGCCAGCAGCGGGTTTTTCGCGTGACGGGCGTGGCGCAGGTAAAGAATGCCGCAGACGACACCGACAATCACGGTGATCAAACCGACGGCCGGCGGTAATGCCGGCAGGCTAACCACCGAAAGGCCGAAGACGATGCCCGAAGCGGCGATACCCGACAGGACAAAGCCCGTATAATCGAGGGGTGGTGTCTCGGCGGACGGTGTTTCCGGCAGATAGCGCGTCGCCAGCACTATGCCGATGATGCCGATCGGAACATTGATCAGGAAAATCCAGTGCCAGGAGAAATAGGTGGTGATGAAACCGCCGACCGGAGGGCCGACGAGTGGGCCGACCAGAGCCGGAATGGTCAACCACGACATCGCCGCCACCAGATCGCTTTTGGGGGTCGACCGTACCAGCACGAGACGTCCGACCGGCGTCATCATCGCACCGCCCATGCCCTGGAAGAAACGGGCGAGCACGAAGAATTCCAGGGAATTCGCCATCGCGCAGGCGACCGAACCCAGGATGAAGACACCGATGGCGGCGCGGAACACGTTTCTTGCGCCGAAGCGATCCGCCATCCAGCCGCTGATTGGGATGAAAACAGCGAGCGCCACCAGATAGGCGGTCAATGCCAGCTTCAGCGCGATCGGGCTCGTCTGGATGTCGGCCGCGATCGCTGGCAGCGAGGTAGCGATCACCGTCGAATCCATGTTCTCCATGAAAAGCGCGACGGCCAGCACGAGCGGGATGATTCTGTTCACGAGACGTCCGAACCTCGGGGTAGACGGGTATGAGCGACAAGGCCGAGGCCGTTATCATGGCAACGCGCAGGCGTCCTGCCTCGTTCGGTCACTTTTGTGCGACCGCGCCGGCATTGCAACCGGCAATCACCCGTGGCGTCCGTCCACCCGCCGGCTGTTGAAACGGCGGCATGGTGACGTTGCGCGCTTTCCATTGGCAAACAGACGTGTTACCAGCCACCGCCAATCCTGAAAGGGAATATCGAGTCGGCGCACCCATCCGGGTCAGCGCCCGTTTCGTTTTTAAGCAAGGATCGGCAATGGCAAAAATCATCGAAACCGCCACCGGCGCTTTGGCGCTGACCTTCGACGACGTCCTGCTGCAGCCGGGCCATTCCGAAGTGATGCCCGGCGAGACCGACATCCGCACACGCATCGCCAACGACATCGATCTCAACGTGCCGATCATTTCGGCCGCCATGGATACGGTCACGGAGGCCCGGCTGGCCATCGCCATGGCACAGGCCGGCGGCATCGGCGTCATCCACCGCAATTTCACGCCGGCCGAACAGGCCGAGCAGGTTCGTCAGGTCAAGAAATTCGAATCGGGCATGGTGGTGAACCCGGTCACGATCGGGCCCGACGCGACGCTGGCCGATGCGCTGGGGCTGATGCGCCACTATGGCATTTCCGGCATTCCGGTTGTCGAGAACGGCGGGAGCGGTGGCCAGATCACCGGCCGTCTCGTCGGCATCCTGACCAACCGCGACGTGCGTTTCGCCTCCAATCCCGCGCAAAAAGTCTACGAGCTGATGACGCGCGAGAACCTGATCACGGTCAAGGAAAACGTCGACCAGGAAGAAGCCAAGCGCCTGCTGCACCAACACCGCATCGAGAAGCTGCTGGTAGTGGACAAGAATGGCAATTGCGTCGGGCTCATCACCGTCAAGGACATCGAGAAGTCGCAGCTCAACCCGCACGCCACCAAGGATGCTCAGGGCCGCTTGCGCGCCGCGGCCGCGACCAGCGTCGGCGACGACGGCTTCGAGCGGGCGGAGCGTCTGATCGACGCGGGCGTCGACCTGCTGGTCATCGACACCGCGCACGGCCATTCGCAGCGCGTGCTGGATGCGGTGGCGCGGGCCAAGAAATTGTCCAACTCCGTGCGCATCATCGCTGGCAATGTCGCCACCGCCGCTGGCACCCAGGCGCTGATCGACGCCGGCGCCGACGGCGTCAAGGTTGGCATCGGCCCGGGCTCCATCTGCACCACCCGTATCGTCGCCGGCGTCGGCGTGCCGCAGCTTTCGGCGATCATGTCGGCGGTCGAGACCGCGCAGAAATCCGGCATCTCGGTGATCGCCGACGGCGGCATCAAATATTCGGGTGATCTGGCCAAGGCGCTGGCCGCCGGCGCGAGCGCCGCGATGATCGGCTCGCTGCTTGCCGGCACCGACGAGAGCCCGGGCGAAGTCTATCTGCATCAGGGCCGCTCGTTCAAAGCCTATCGCGGCATGGGGTCGGTCGGCGCCATGGCGCGCGGTTCGGCGGATCGCTACTTCCAGGCGGAAGTTCGCGACACCTTGAAGCTTGTTCCGGAAGGCATCGAGGGGCAGGTGCCCTATAAGGGCCCCGTGGCCGGCGTGCTGCACCAGCTGGCCGGTGGCTTGAAGGCGGCGATGGGTTATGTCGGCGCCCGCGACCTGACGGATTTCCGCGAACGGGCCACTTTCGTGCGCATTTCGAACGCCGGGCTACGCGAAAGTCATGCGCATGACGTGACGATCACGCGCGAGAGCCCCAACTATCACGGCGGCGCCTGACCGCGCACGGACTCTTGAGCGGGCGAGGGGCCATCCTCTCGCCCGATTGACCGGGATCAGGATTTCAGGTCGAAGACCGCGATCTTGCGCTTCTCGAACTTGATGCCGATTTCGCCGCGCACCAGCTTGAGCGCGGCATCGCCGAACACGGCGCGCCGCCAGCCCTGCAGCGCGGGAACGTCGGCATTCTCGCCCTCGGCGGCGATACGGTCGATGTCGTCGCTGGTGGCCAGGACCTTGGCGGCGACGCCCTGTTTCTCCGCGATGATCTTGAGCAGGACCTTCAGCAATTCGGAGGCGGCACTGGTGCCTTCCGGCGGCTGAAAGGTCTTCGGCAACTTCGGCATCTCTTCCTTTGGCAAGGCCAGAGCGCTGTTCACCGCCTCCAGCAGGGAAGCCGCGGTGGCCGACCGTTCCCAGCCTTTCGGCGTGGTGCGCAGGCGGGCGAGCGCGGTGACATCGCGCGGCGCCTGCTGGGCGATCTCATAGATGGCATCGTCTTTCAGCACGCGCCCGCGCGGCACGTCGCGTTCGCGCGCTTCGCGTTCGCGCCACGCCGCGACCACCTGCACCACAGCCAGTTCCTGCGGTTTGCGCAAACGCATCTTCAGCCGCTTCCAGGCGTCCTCGGGATGCGGGTCGTATGTTTCGCGCGAGGTGAGCACCTCCATCTCCTCGTTCAGCCAGTGGGCGCGGTCTTCGCGCGCGAGCTGGTCGATAAGATGTTTGTAGACGTCGATCAGGTGGGTGACGTCGGCGAGCGCATAGTCGAGCTGTTTGTCGGACAACGGCCTATGGCGCCAGTCGGTGAAGCGCGACGACTTGTCGAGCCGCGCACCGGTGATCTTCTGTACGAGCTGATCGTAGGAGACGCTGTCGCCGAAACCGCAGACCATCGCCGCCACCTGCGTGTCGAAAACCGGATGCGGGATTAGGTCGCCGAGATGGACGATGATTTCGATGTCCTGGCGCGCGGCGTGAAAGACCTTGGTCACGCGCTCATTGGCCATCAGTTCGAAGAATGGCTTCAGGTTGAGGCCAGGTGCCAACGGGTCGATCAACGCGGTGACGCCGGGCGCCGCCATCTGGATGAGGCACAACACCGGCCAAAACGTGGTTTCGCGAATGAACTCGGTGTCTACCGTTACGAATCCGGATTTCGCGAGGTCGCGGATGACCGAATCCAATTCTTCTTGCGTTGTTATCAGGTGCATCAAAATCTCGTGGCGCGATGAATGCGAACTTGTCTCGCTTGCCGGCGGGCTTCGTCAAGCCATGGAGCTGCGCATTCTTGTCCATGACGGTGTGCCGGAGGCCTTTTTCCCGCCTAATTCGAAATCACCCTGTCGGAATCGCAAAAATCGCTGCTAGACGGAACACCACAAGTCTCCCCAACCCGACTCCAGCGATCTCTGTCCAGGCAAAAATCACAGGTGGCCGAATGGTGACGTTGACCGTCAGCGCAAGAGTCGACGACGATATTGTCGACACGATCGAAAACGGGCTCGATGAATACAACATCGCGAGGGGCGGGCCCTACAATCACGAGGAATTGTGGGTGCTGGCGCGCGACGAAGATGGCGCGCTTCTGGGCGGGCTAAAAGCCAACATCGGCTACTCCTGGATGTTCGTCGACCTGCTTTGGGTGAACCCGAACCATCGCAAGGGAGGATTGGGCAGCCAGTTGCTGGGAAAGGCTGAGGAAATTGCCCGCGAGCGTGGCTGTCTCGGCGCCTATCTGGAGACCTTTTCCTTCCAGGCGCCGGACTTCTACAAACGCCAGGGTTTTCACGAGTTCGGTCGTATCGACGACTATCCGCCCGGACACGCCACGATCTGGTTGAAGAAGCAGTTCTGAACAAGCCGCAGGGCAAGCACATCTGCTGGCGTTGACGCGCAAGCCGGCCGGTTGCCGTCTTAACCTTGACAAAAGCCGGCTTGCGTGCGCTTTTCGCGCCAATTTTCGGGCCTGGCGCTGATTGCGTCGCCCGGTCGCGTGAACTCCTGAAATCTTGGAATGGCAGACCTATGCATCGTTACCGCAGCCACACCTGTGCCGCCCTCAGGAAATCGGATGTCGGTCAGAATGTCCGGCTCTCCGGCTGGGTCCATCGCGTGCGAGATCATGGCGGCCTGCTGTTCATCGATTTGCGCGACCACTACGGCCTGACGCAGATCGTTGCCGATCCGGATTCGCCGGCCTTCAAGATCGCCGAAACCGTTCGCGGCGAATGGGTCATCCGCGTCGACGGCGAGGTCAAGGCGCGCATGGCCGAGACGGCCAACCCCAACCTGCCGACCGGCGAGATCGAGATTTTCGCGCGCGAGATCGAAGTGTTGTCGGCGGCGAAGGAACTGCCGCTGCCGGTGTTCGGCGAGCCCGACTATCCGGAGGACGTGCGCCTGAAGTACCGCTTCCTCGATCTGCGCCGCGACACGCTGCACAAGAACATCGTCAAGCGCACGCAGGTCATCGCCGCCATGCGGCGCGAGATGGGCGGCGCCGGTTTCACCGAATATTCGACGCCGATCCTGACCGCTTCCTCGCCGGAAGGCGCGCGCGACTTCCTGGTGCCGAGCCGCATCCACCCCGGCACTTTCTACGCGCTGCCGCAGGCACCGCAGCAGTACAAGCAGTTGCTGATGGTCGCCGGTTTCGACCGCTACTTCCAGATCGCGCCGTGCTTCCGCGACGAGGACCCGCGCGCCGACCGCCTGCCGGGCGAATTCTACCAGCTCGACCTCGAAATGAGCTTCGTGACCCAGGAAGACGTCTGGAACACCATGGGTCCGCTGATGACCAAGGTGTTCGAGGAGTTTGCCGAGGGCAAGCCCGTCACCAAGGAATGGCCGCGCATTCCCTATTCCGAGGCGATCCGCAAATACGGCTCCGACAAGCCGGATCTGCGCAACCCGATCGTCATGGAAGCTGTGACAGACCATTTCGCCGGCTCGGGCTTCAAGGTCTTCGCAAACATGATCGCCTCCAACCCGAAGGTTCAGGTCTGGGCGATCCCTGCCAAAACTGGCGGTTCGCGCGCCTTCTGCGACCGTATGAACGCCTGGGCCCAGCAGCAGGGCCAGCCGGGCCTCGGCTACATCTTCTGGCGCAAGGAAGGCGAGAAGCTCGAAGGCGCCGGCCCGCTTGCCAAGAACATCGGCGAGGAACGTACCGACGCGATCCGTACGCAGCTCGGCCTCGATGATGGCGATGCTTGTTTCTTCGTCGCCGGCGAGCCGGACAAGTTCTACAAATTCGCCGGTGAGGCGCGTACCCGTGCCGGCGAAGAGTTGAACCTCGTCGACCGCGACCGTTTCGAACTGTGCTGGATCGTCGACTTCCCGTTCTTCGAATGGAGCGAAGAGGAAAAGAAGGTCGATTTCGCGCACAATCCGTTCTCGATGCCGCAGGGTGGCCTCGAGGCGTTGCAGAACCAGGATCCGCTGACGATCAAGGCATTCCAGTACGACGCGGTCTGCAACGGCTTCGAGATCGCCTCGGGCTCGATCCGCAACCAGTCGCCCGAGACCATGGTGGCGGCTTTCGAGAAGGTCGGCCTCAGCCAGCAGGACGTCGAGGATCGCTTCGGTGGCCTCTATCGCGCCTTCCAGTATGGCGCTCCGCCGCATGGTGGCGCGGCCTTCGGCATCGACCGCGTCGTCATGCTGCTCGTCGGCGCCAAGAACCTGCGCGAAATCTCGCTGTTCCCGATGAACCAGCAGGCGCAGGATTTGCTCATGGGCGCGCCGAGCCCGGCGACGCTGACACAATTGCGCGAGCTCGAACTGCGCGTTCTGCCGCAAAAGAAGGAAGCGTGAGCCGTTTCAAGCGCTTTGCTTGTTGATCTAATACGAAAAAGGCTCCGGAAATCCGGAGCCTTTTTGCTTTTAGGCCGAGCCCTCAGTGCCTGGATTGGCCCTTCGGCTCGTAGCGGCCGTCCGGCTTCTTGTCGAACATGTCCTTGATCTGTGGATGGCGGACAGGGTCGCCGGAATCGTCTTCCAGCAGGTTCTGTTCCGAGACATAGGCGATGTATTCGGTCTCCGAATTCTCGGCCAGCAGGTGGTAAAAAGGTTGGTCCTTGCTTGGCCTGACCTCGGCGGGAATGGATTGATACCATTCTTCCGTGTTGGCGAATTGCGGGTCGACGTCGAAGATGATGCCGCGGAACGGGAACAGCCGATGGCGCACCACCTGTCCGATCGAGAATCTGGCTGTTTTCATGATACTCACCACGCGACTTTCCATTGTTATTTGGCGCAGCATCGGCCGCAATTCAATCCTTTGCTGATTGCGCGCGATCCCTAGGCTTTAGCCTGAAACAAGGAGGATCGGTGAATGACATAATGGGGTCTGGGTACAGCGGGCTTCTGCGAGCGTGTCGACACGACCTGCCTGCCGGTATTCACCGTCACCGGGCCGTTTTTATCTGAGCCGCCACGGCATTCTACCGGCGGACCTGTTCCCCTAACCCGCCAAAGATGGCGGCGAAACCGCTGCCGGGGCGCAGGCCCTCGCGCATGAAGAAGGCGCGCAGTGGCGCAAAACCACCGAGCAAGCTCAGTCCCGCGCTGCGCGCCATCTGCGCGGGCAGCATGTCAGAAAGCAGCGACATGTTCAAAAGATTGACAGCACCACTCCTGGCGAGGATGTCGGGCCGGCGTTTGAAATCATAGGCGGCAAGTGCCCTTGCCGCGCCGGGGTCGGACGAGTTTTTCAAAGCAACACCAATGAGGTCGTCGACATCCCTGATGCCAAGGTTCAGCCCCTGTGCGCCGATCGGTGGGAACACATGCGCCGCTTCGCCGACCAGCGCGATACGCTTTGCCGCAAAGCGCAACGGTGTCGCCGCAGACAAGGGATAAATCTGCCGGCCGGGCTCGACGGTGACGCGACCAAGCATTGATTGCATGCGCTCTTCCACCCGCAGCGACAACGAAGCGTCGTCAAGCGCCGCCAGCTCCTTCGCGGTTTCGGGTTCGACCACCCAGACCAGGCTCGAACGATTGCCGGGTAGAGGCACCTGGGTGAACGGGCCGGTTTCGGTGTGGAACTCGGTCGAGGTAAAGTTGTGGTCGGTCCGGTGGGTGAAGTTCAGCACCAGCGCAGCTTGCGGATAGGGGCGCTTGGACGTGGCAATGCCGGATGCCTCGCGGGCCGGCGAAAGCCGGCCGTCGGCGGCAACGGCGAGAGAAGCCGAAGCGGTTGTGCCATCGGTGAGCCGGGCGGTCGCCGCATCGGCGTCGAGGGACCAGGTCTCGACCAGCGATTTGCGCCATTCGATGCCAGGGTGCACTGCGACCGCTTTTGCCAGCGCGGGATTGAGCACAGTGTTGGGGAAATTCAGGCCGAACTGCTCCTCATCGATCTCGCTCGCGCGAAAGGTGACGACCGGGCTGCGGATCAGGCGGCGCGTGGCATCGACAATGCGCATCACCTTCAAAGGCGCGGCGACCGCCCGCAAGTCTTCGAGCACACCCAGTCGTTCGAGGACCTTGAGTGCCGGGTTCATCAGCGCGGTGGTGCGGCCGTCGGCGGCATTGGCCTCGGGGCCAGCCAGCGTCACTGGAAAACCGGCATGAGCGAAGCCGAGTGCCGCGACAAGGCCGGCTGGACCGGTACCGGCAACGAGAACAGGGGCTTTGGCGGTGTTGTCTGGCATCGGTGAGCGCCCCGTTGTTCGGCAGGCGGATCAAACATTTTCGGGTGTCGGTTCGACCAGCCGTGAACAATGCATATAGTGCAGTGAGACTTGCTTGATCAACGTGGCGATTCAGCCCATTGCTAACCCATGATCCACCCGCTTCCCGAGATCGAAGAACGCTCGGCTGACCGGGGACCCGTTGGCCGGGTCGATGCGATACCGCTTGTACGGGTCGCCACCCTCCTATTAGTGTCCCAGCGACAAGGGGACCGGGGCGTTCTGCAAGCTGGATTGGCGGGGCCGTGAAAAACAAAACAACCGCGAAAAAGATTGTCGAGCGCATTCCACGCCCGAAGAAAAAGCTGACATGGCCGCAAGCGAGGGCGTTCTCCGTCCATCTGCTTACGGCGTCAGGATCCTTCCTGGCTTTCCTGTCGCTGGTTGCAGCAAGCGAGGAACGCTGGACGGCGATGTTCTGGTGGCTGGGTCTCGCGCTGTTCGTCGACGGTATCGACGGGCCGATCGCGCGCAAGCTTGAGGTCAAGGAAATCCTGCCGACCTGGTCGGGCGAATTGCTCGACAACATCATCGACTACGTGACCTACGTGCTGATCCCTGCCTTCGCGCTTTACCAGCGCGGTTTCATGGGCGAGGGGCTTTCCTTCCTCTCGGCGGCGATCATCGTGGTGTCGAGCGCGATCTACTACGCCGACACCGGCATGAAAACGAAGGAGAACTTCTTCAAGGGCTTCCCGGTGGTGTGGAACATGGTTGTGTTCACGCTCTTTGTCATCGAGCCCGGCCAATGGGTGTCGTTCGCCATCGTAGTGACGGCCGGCATTCTCACCTTCGTGCCGATCAATTTCCTGCACCCCGTCCGGGTGGTGCGGCTGCGGCCGGTGAATTTGACGGTTACGCTGCTTTGGTGCGCCTTCGGCGCGCTTGCGCTGGCGCAGTCGGCCTTGGCCAGTTTCTACAATCAGATCGGGGTTCTAGGTGAACAGGTCAGCCTGTTCACGAAGATCGGTATCAGCCTGACTGGCCTCTATCTGTTCTGCATCGGCGGCGTTATGCAGTTCTTCCCCAATCTCGGCGCCAGGAAAGCTTGAAGATGAGCAAGGCCATCCGCATTCACGCCCATGGCGGACCTGAAGCGCTGATTTACGAGGACGTCGATCCCGGTCGTCCGGGACCCGGCCAGATCCTAGTCCGGCACACGGCGATCGGCCTCAATTTCATCGACGTTTATTACCGCAACGGATTGTACGCGGCCCCGGACGGCCTGCCGCTGATCCCGGGCGGCGAGGCTGCCGGCGTCGTGCTTGAACTGGGCGAAGGCGTCGAAGGCCTCAAGGTGGGAGATCGCATTGCCTATGCGGTTGCCGTCGGCGCCTATGCCGAACAGCGGGTGATCGCGGCTGATCGCGTGGTGAAAATTCCCGACGGCATTTCGGACGAACAGGCCGCAGCCATGATGCTGAAGGGCATGACCGCCGAATATCTCGTGCGGCGTACCTTCAAGGTGGGGCCAGGTAACACCGTTCTCTATCATGCCGCGGCCGGCGGCGTCGGCCTGATCCTCGGCCAATGGGCCAAGCACCTTGGCGCGACGGTGATCGGCACGGCCAGCTCGCCCGACAAGGCGGAACTGGCCAGGGCGCATGGCTACGACCATGTCATCGATTACAAAACGCAGGATTTCGTTGCTGAGGTTGCCCGCCTGACCGGTGGCCGCAAATGCGATGTCGTCTATGACGCGGTCGGCAAGGATACGTTCCCGGCTTCGCTGGATTGCTTGCGACCGCTCGGCACGTTCGTATCGTTTGGCCAGTCTTCAGGTCCGATCCCGCCTTTCAACATTGCGCTGTTGGCGCAGAAAGGCTCGCTCTTCGCCACCCGGCCGACGCTGTTCGTCTACAACGCCAGGCGCGAGGATCTCGAAGCGTCGGCTCGGGCGTTGTTCGACGTCGTGCTGGCCGGCGCGGTCGAGATCAAGATCAATCAGAGTTATGCTTTGAAGGACGCCGGAAGAGCCCACGCCGATCTTGAAGGGCGCAAGACGACAGGAGCGACAGTGCTTATTCCTTGAGCGCGAACCTAGGTGTCTTGCTGAAATTCTTGAAGCTCTTTCAATATGCGTGCCGCTATCCGAAATAAGCAGCTGCTGCCTACGATGATTGCGGGAACACAGAACATATCTGGGAAAACCGGATGGGAGGCACTGTGAGTGCACAAGACGGCACCGCGAACCTGTTAGAGGTCCGCGGACTGACGAAGATATTCGGCACGCTGACCGCGTGCGATCATGTCGACCTCACCATCGCGAAAGGCGAAATCCACGCGCTTCTCGGCGAGAACGGCGCCGGCAAGTCGACGCTGGTGAAAATGCTGTTCGGCTCGCTGGAGCCGCATTCCGGCGAAATCCGCTGGAATGGCGAGGCCGTCAGGATGACCAGTCCGAGCGTTGCCAAGAAGCTCGGCATCGGCATGGTTTTTCAGCATTTTTCGCTGTTCGAGGCGCTGACGGCGGCCGAAAATATCGCGCTTTCGCTGGATGACGGCGCACCAATCAATACGATCGCCGCGAAGGCGAGGGCGCTTTCCTATTCTTACGGCTTGCCGCTCGATCCGGACTCGCTGGTGGGCGACCTGTCCGTCGGCGAACGCCAGCGCATCGAGATCATCCGCTGCCTGCTGCAGGCGCCGCAACTCATCATCCTCGACGAGCCGACTTCGGTGCTGACCCCGCAGGAGGCCGACAAGCTGTTCGAGACGCTTGAACGTTTGCGCGCCGAGGGCAAATCGATCCTCTACATTTCGCACAGGCTGGAAGAGGTGAAGCGCCTTTGCGATCGTGCAACGGTGCTGCGTCATGGCAAGGTGGTCGGCCACTGTAATCCGCGAGAGGAAACGGCCGCGTCGCTCGCCCGCATGATGGTGGGCAGCGAGGTCAAGTCGGCTGAACGCACGCCGGTATCGCTGGCCGATGCGCCGGAACTGCTGAGTGTCTGCGGATTGAGCCGCAAGCCGGCCGGGCCGTTCTCCATGCCACTCAAGAACATCTGGCTCTCGGTCAAGGCGGGCGAGATTCTCGGTATCGCCGGTGTCGCCGGCAACGGCCAGGGCGAACTCTTCGAAGCACTGTCCGGCGAGACGCAACAAGCGAGCAGCGATATCGTGCGGATTCGCGGCAAGGATGCGGGGCTGCTCGGCATCACCGGCAGGCGCATGCTGGGAGCGGCCTTCGTTCCCGAGGAACGCCTTGGCCATGGTGCCGCGCCGCGCATGAAGCTCTCGGAAAATCTGCTGCTTTCACGGCACGCCACCGACGCCAGAGCCTTTGTCGGTGCCGGCGGCATGGTCAAGAACGGCTCCGTCTACGAAGCCGCGCAACGCATCATCAAGGTGATGGACGTGCGCAAGAGTGCTCCCGATCCCGAAGCCGCGGCGCTTTCCGGCGGCAATCTGCAGAAATTCATCGTCGGGCGCGAGCTGGATCGCAACCCGACGGTCATGGTCGTCAACCAGCCCACATGGGGCGTCGATGCCGGCGCCTCGGCCCATATCCGCCAAGCCCTGATCGAGCTGGCGCGCAGCGGCTCGGCAGTGCTGGTCATCAGCCAGGACCTCGACGAACTGTTCGAGATATCCGACGCCATCGCCGTCATGCACAATGGCGAATTGTCGAAACCGATCCCAATCGCGGAAGCCACTTTCGAACGGATCGGCCTGCTGATGGGCGGCGCCGAGCCCGGTCACGCCGAACACAGCCTGGAGACCGCGTGATGCGCCTCGAACTCGTCAAGCGTCCCCAGCGTTCCGCGCTGTTTTCAGCGCTTTCGCCCTTCATCGCCTTCGCCCTGACAATGATTGCCGGCGCGATCCTGTTCGCCCTGTTGGGCATCAATCCGCTGTCGGCCTTCTACACCTATTTCATCTCGCCGATCACCGAGGTCTGGCAGCTGCACGAACTGGCGATCAAGGCAGCGCCGTTGATCCTGATCGCAGTCGGCCTGTCGGTGTGTTTCCGGTCCAACATCTGGAACATCGGTGCCGAGGGTCAGTTCATCTTCGGCGCCATCGCCGGCTCGATCATCCCGGTGCTGTATCCTCAGATGCAGGGGCCGTTCGTGCTGCCGCTGATGCTTCTGATGGGCATGGTCGGCGGTGCGGCTTACGCGGCCATCCCAGCACTGCTCAAGACCCGCTTCAACACCAACGAAATCCTCACCAGCCTCATGCTGGTCTATGTCGCGCAGCTGTTCCTCGACTGGCTGGTGCGCGGGCCATGGCGCGATCCCAAGGGTTTCAACTTCCCCCAGACCGTCCAGTTCAACCCGTCGGCGGTTCTGCCGGAACTGATGCCGATGTCGGGCCGCGCCAATATGGGCTTTGTCTTCGCGCTGGTCGCCGCCGTGGTGGTCTGGCTTTTGATGAGCCGCCTGCTGAAAGGTTTTGAAATCCGCGTCCTCGGCTCCAGCCCGCGGGCAGGGCGGTTCGCCGGCTTCAGCTTCAACCGCATGGTGTTCTTCGCCTTCATGCTGTCAGGCGCTCTCGCCGGGCTTGCCGGCATTTCCGAAGTGTCCGGCGCGATTGGCCAATTGCAGCCGTCGATTTCGCCGGGTTACGGCTTCACCGCGATCATCGTGGCTTTCCTCGGTCGTCTCAATCCGCTGGGCATCGTCGCGGCGGGCCTTGTGCTCGGATTGACCTATCTCGGCGGCGAAGCCGTCCAAAGCGTGCTCGGCCTCTCCGACAAGGTGGCGCGTGTGTTCCAGGGCATGTTGTTGTTCTTCGTTCTCGGCTGCGACACGCTGATCCACTACCGCATCCGGCTCGTCGGCCTGGCCCCTGCGACCAAGCTGGACACGACGCCGAAGCTGGAAGAGGCCCACTGACATGGACATCACCGTCAACATTCTCCTGACCATCGCCACGGCCGCTACGCCGCTTCTGATCGCGGCTATCGGTGAACTGGTGGTCGAGCGCTCCGGCGTGCTGAACCTCGGCGTTGAAGGCATGATGGTTATGGGTGCGGTCGCCGGCTTCGGCGCCGGCTATCTGACCGGCTCGCCCTGGGTCGGCCTCGTGGCCGCGATTGTTGTCGGCGCGCTGTTCTCGCTGCTGTTTGCGGTGATGACGCTGTCGCTTGCCACCAACCAGGTCGCGACCGGCCTGTCGCTGACGCTGCTTGGTCTCGGCCTGTCGGGCATGATCGGCACTGGCTTCGTCGGCCTGCCGGGCGAGCGCTTGCCCAATCTCAACATTCCGCTGCTGACCGACCTGCCGGTGGTCGGCAAATTGCTGTTCGGGCAGGATCCGATTTTCTACATCTCGATCGCGCTGGTCTTCGGCGTGTCGTGGTTCCTGTTCAAGACCCGCACCGGCCTCACCCTGCGCTCGATCGGCGACAGCCACACCTCGGCCCATGCGCTGGGCATCCAGGTCATCCGCTACCGCTATCTGGCGGTGATGTTCGGCGGGGCCTGCGCCGGGCTCGCCGGCGGCCACCTCTCCCTCGTCTACACGCCGCAATGGGTGGAGAACATGACAGCCGGCCGCGGCTGGATCGCGCTGGCGCTGGTGGTGTTCGCGTCCTGGCGGCCGTGGCGGGTGCTGGCCGGCGCCTATATCTTCGGCGCGGTGTGGATCGGCCAGTTGCATGCGCAGGCGTTCGGCATCCCGGTCCCCTCGCAATTCCTGTCGTCGCTGCCGTATCTTGCCACCATCGTCGTCCTCGTCGTCATCTCGCGCAACAAGCGCCTGACGATGATGAACACGCCCGCTTCGCTCGGACAGGCTTTCGTTCCGGATCGTTGACAACCTAGAAAAAGACCAGCATAGCAAGGTTAATCCAGAGAGGTAACATCATGAAAAAGCTACTGATTGCCCTGATGACTTCGGCTGCGGCGCTGTCCGTCGCCGTCTCGGCCGAGGCCGCCGAAAAACTGAAGGCCTGCTGGGTTTATGTCGGCCCGGTCGGCGACTTCGGCTATTCCTACCAGCACGATCAGGGTCGGCTCGCAGTTGAAAAGAAGCTGGGCGACAAGGTCGAGACCGCTTATCTCGAAAACGTCGCTGAAGGTCCGGACGCCGAGCGCGCTTTCGAGCGCCTGGCACGCCAGGGCTGCAAGCTGATCTTCGGCACCTCGTTCGGCTTCATGGACGCAGAAGTGAAGGTCGCGGCCAAGTTCCCCGACATCAAGTTCGAGCACGCCACCGGCTACAAGACCGCGCCGAACCTCGGCATCTACAACGCCCGTTTCTACGAAGGCCGTTACATTCTCGGACAGATCGCAGCCAAGGAATCGAAAGCCGGCGTCGCTGGCTACATCGTCTCCTTCCCTATCCCGGAAGTGGTGATGGGCATCAACTCCTTCATGCTCGGCGCGCAGTCGGTCAACCCGAACTTCAAGGCCAAGATCGTCTGGGTGAATTCCTGGTTCGATCCGGGCAAGGAAGCCGACGCCGCCAAGGCGTTGTTTGACCAGGGCGCCGACGTCATCGTCCAGCACACCGATTCCACCGCGCCGCTGCAGGTAGCGCAGGAACGCGGCCTGCACGGTTTCGGCCAGGCCTCCGACATGATCAAGTTCGCGCCGAAGTCGCAGCTGACCGCGATCGTCGACGACTGGGGTCCGTACTACATCGAGCGCGTCGAAAAGGCGCTGGACGGCACCTGGAAGCCGGAAGACCGTTGGGAAGGCATCAAGGCTGGTGCCGTGCACATGGCGCCCTACACCAACATGGCGGACGACGTGAAGGCGATGGCGGAAGCCACGCAGAAGAAGATCGCCGGTGGCTGGAACCCCTTCACCGGCCCGGTCGCGAAACAGGACGGCACGCCGTGGCTGAAGGACGGCGAAGTGGCCGACGACAAGACGTTGCTTGGCATGAACTTCTACGTCAAGGGCGTGGACGACAAGCTGCCGCAGTAAGCCTCCTGACAACAGGCTGTCAGGGAGGGGTTGGTAGAAAGATCGCCTATCTTTGACAGCCTGAGAAGGAAGGCGAGGCCGAAATGCTGAAGTTCTACTGTACGCCCTGGTCACGGGCTTCGACCGTTTTCTGGCTACTTGAGGAACTCAGCCAACCCTACGAGATTGAACTCGTCGATATTCGCGCTCCGGGCGGTGTTCCGGAGGGCTACCGTGCCATTCAGCCGAACAAGAAGGTGCCGGCGATCGATCACGACGGCATAATCGTCACCGAACGGGCGGCGATTTGCATCTATCTGGCCGACGCGTTTCCCGAAGCGGGTCTCGCACCCGCGATTGGCAACGCCAGCCGCGCCGCCTATATGACGCGGCTGGTCTATTGCGATTCCGTGTTTGACCCCGCCATCGCAGTGCGGTCGAAGGGTTGGGAATATGCCGGTAGCGACTTCTCGTTCGGCCTGTTCGACGACATGGTCGCCAATCTCGAAAAATTGCTTTCGAAACATCCTTATGCGGTCGGCGATAGTTTTACCGCAGCTGACACGCAGCTCGCCGGCGGCATCGACTTCACCATGAACATCCTGAAGGTGCTGCCGCGCCTTCCGGTTTTTGTCGACTACATCGCCCGTGCCACCGATCGGCCGGCCTACAAACGCTATCGCGCCAAGGAGGCAGAGCTTGCCTCGAAAGTCACGCCGCTGTTCGACAGTTGAGGCCGACGAGAGGCAGGCTGTTCCATGCGCGATGGCACTGCGCCGCAATACAGCTCTTCAGTCCGTCTGTCTGGTTGAGGGCGCCGCGCAGCGCACCTCAGCAAGGATCACACAGCCGAGCCGTATAGGTCATAGGCGTCGGCGCGGTCGACCTTGACGGTGACGATGTCGCCGACGCGCAGCGGGCGCCGCGACTGGATATGCACCGAACCGTCGATCTCGGGCGCGTCATATTTGGTACGCCCCTTGGCCGTGGTGCCGTTGGCCTCGTCGATGATGACCGGCAGGCGTTTGCCGACTTTCTTGGCCTGTGCGGCAGCCGAAATCTTCTGCTGGCGCTGCATGAAGCGATGCCAGCGCGCTTCCTTGACCTCGTCCGGCACCTGCTCGAGGCCGAGGTCGTTGGAACGCGCACCCTTGACCGGCTCGTATTTGAAGCAGCCGGCGCGGTCGATCTTGGCCTCGTCGATCCAGTCGAGCAGCATCTCGAAGTCTTCCTCGGTCTCGCCGGGGAAGCCAACGATGAAGGTCGAACGGATGGCAAGGTCCGGGCAAACGTCGCGCCAGCCACGGATGCGCTCCAGCGCCTTTTCGCCATGGGCGGGGCGGCGCATGTTCTTCAACACCTGCGGCGAGGCATGCTGGAAGGGAATGTCGAGATAGGGAAGGATCTTGCCCTCGGCCATCAGCGGGATGACGTCGGCGACATGCGGGTAGGGGTAGACATAATGCATGCGCACCCAGATGCCGAGCTCGCCCAGTTCCTGCGACAGGTCGAGGAATTTTGCGCGCACCTCGCGCTCTTTCCAGACCGACGTCGCATATTTGACATCGATGCCGTAGGCGCTGGTGTCCTGCGAAATGACCAGCAGTTCCTTCACCCCGGCGTTCGCCAGCTTTTCCGCTTCGCGCAGCACATCCGCCGCCGGTCGCGAGACAAGGTCGCCGCGCAGGTCGGGGATGATGCAGAAGGTACAGCGGTTGTTGCAGCCTTCGGAAATCTTCAGATAGGCATAGTGGCGCGGCGTCAGCTTCACGCCCTGCGGCGGCACCAGGTCGGTGAACGGATCATGCGCCGGCGGCGCTGCCTCATGCACGGCCGCCATCACGCTCTCATAGGCCTGCGGGCCGGTGATGGCGAAGACATTGGGGTGCTTTTCGCGGATCAGCTCCGGTGTGGCGCCCATGCAGCCGGTGACGATGACCTTGCCGTTTTCCTTCATCGCCGTGCCGATGGCGTCGAGCGACTCCGTGCGCGCCGAATCCAGGAAGCCACAGGTGTTGACGACGACAAGGTCGGCGCCATCATGCTTGCGGGCGATCTCGTAGCCTTCGGCGCGGAGCTGGGTGAGGATGCGTTCGGAATCGACCAGCGCCTTCGGGCATCCGAGGCTGACGAAGCTGACGCGGGGTGCTGCGGTCATGGCGGCGTTCCAATGGACGCGGGCCGGAAACCTTGCAGGTCCGGCCCGGAATTCGTTCGTTTTCGGCATGGCACCAGTGCGGTGCTCTATTCGGCGCGCGCAATAGCACAGTTCGCCTGGCAAGCAAACCTCAGGCGCAGCCGGGCGCCCGGGCCTGAGTGGCCCGGGTCGTCCTCGACCTAATGCGCGCCACCGACGCTAGGCCCGAACCAAGGCGCCAGGAAACCGAAATGGTTCGGGAACTGCTCGACGGCGCCGTCGAGCAGCATCTTCAGCGCCACATAAAGGATGATCAGCAGGCCGATATAGGCGATCCAGCGGAAGCGATGCAGCAGGCGCGCCACGAAGGAGGCGGCAAACCCCATCAGCGCGATCGACAGCGCCAGGCCGATGATGAGCACCGTCGGGTGCTCCATCGCCGCGCCCGCGACCGCCAGCACATTGTCCAGCGACATCGAAACATCGGCGATGACGATCTGCCACGCCGCCTGGGCAAAGGTTTTGCGCGGTTTTCCCGATTTGGCGGCGGCGCCGTCGCTTTCCGCATCCGCCAGCGCTTCGGTGGCCTCCTGCTCTTCCTCGTGGCTGACGCGCAGCTCGCGCCACATCTTCCAGCACACCCACAACAACAGCAGGCCGCCGGCGATGAGCAGCATCGGGCCGAAGGCCAGCAGCCATTGCGTGATCAGGGCGAAGATGATGCGCAGCACCGTCGCGGCGCCGATACCGACCAGGATCGCCTTCTTGCGCTGGTCCTTGGGCAGGCCCGCCGCCGCAAGGCCGATGACGATGGCATTGTCGCCGGCAAGCACGAGGTCGATGGCGATGACCTGCAGAAGGGCGGAAAAACCAGCGGCGGTGAAGATTTCCATAAGCGGAAGTGCCCCTCATCGGTTTTTGAATCGAACTACATAAAATGTGGCCCTACGTGTATCGCATCATGGCGTCAAGCGCAGCACCGGATTGGCCGGATCACGCTCCGTTCCACACCGAAACATAAGGCTTTGGCCCGAACCGCCACGGGCGGAATGCATCGGATTGAGGTGCGATATGCTTGAGGACGCCGGAGCCTCCGCCGGCTCGGCCCGCCATTGCCTCGATAGTCCTGACGACGGGCAGGTGAGCAATCCGGCGCCGGATTTTGCCGTTCCCGCAGCCATGGTCGACCGGTAGTCGGACTCAGTCGGGAATCGGAGAGCGCCCACGGCGGCGGATCGGCCGCAATTCCCACTCATTGGTCGGGCGCGGCGCGTTTTTCAGCCGAAAATCGTCCCGAACACGGCTGTTTTTCGATTTTCCCCCTCTGTTCATACGGGGCGCGGTTTTGCGCCCGCTGCTATCGCCTTGGCCGGAATGAACGAATCCACGGGCCGGAAATGCGATTTTTCGTGAGCATAGACCAGCATTGCGCCGCACGGCTCCTGCGGTCGCATGCGGCCGGCAGGGTGGGGGTGTCGCCATATGTGCCCGCGTTTTGGCGAAAAGAAACCCTGCCGGCCAATCGGCGCGACCTTTTCGGCGCGCCGCGCGGTCCCGGCCCGCGCGCTTCGTTCATCGCGATGTTCGACGCTTCAAGAGGGACTTTTCCATGACCATGACGATTTCCGCCCAGCCGGCCAAAAGGTGCGCTCGTGCCTTCCGGCGCAGCCTTCTGGCCGCCACCGCTCTGGTGGCCGCCGCCGCCGGCCCCGCCTGGGCGGGCTATCGCTTTTCAACCACGGGCACTTATTCGGGTACCATCATAATAAACTCAGCCGAGAGGGAATTCAGCCTTTCGGTGGTTAGCGGCGCTGTCGGGACATTTGTCGGCATTCTACATATCGAGGGCGGTATGTTCGTACCCCGCCTCAACATCGGCAGCACGGGGGACGGTGCTAATAACGGAACGATTATCTTCGCACCCTCGGCCATCGATCGAGTTGGAGGATCGTACGTTAATATTTTTCTCGACGCCGGGACCGCGCAGATTGGCAGTCAGGCTGGGCGAGATTTGCTGGCGCATGAACGGACACAGGTCGCGCTCAGAAGCGGAACGTTGGATCTGGCTGGCCAAGACCTAGCTATCAGAAGTTTGTTCACCGGCGTCGACGGAAACGAGGGGACCGTTCGCAACAATACCGCAGGCACAACCGCAGTACTTGCCTTGGTTGGGGCCAACATCAATAGCGCCAACAGGATCGTCGACGGCCTTGGCAAGATACGGCTTAGGAAGGAAGGAAATCGCTTATTATCGGTAGTTGGTAGCCAAAGCTACTCCGGTGGCACTGAGTTCGCCGCTGGCGCTATCCAATTCGACAAAGGCAGTCCCACTCAAAGCGATATCAGCATCGGCACCGGCGAGATCCTCTTAAACGCGGAAACGGGCAATACTTTGCAGCTTCGCGCCATGTCTCAAGGCTTGGCCCTCACAAACGACCTGCGCTTCGAAAATGGTAGTGTGGTCGACATCCCGGTCTTTCATGAGGGTAGTGTGACGCTGAAGGGCGCGCGTTCCGGACGCGGGGAAATACGCAAGACCAGTATTGGTACGCTCGTCTTGCAAGGTGACGGTTCGCAATCCGCGCTTCGCTACGAAGTTTATGATGGCACCCTACGGACAGAAGGGAATGGCGACGCCATCGGCGCCAACTCCAGCGTAGCTGTTTGGACAGATGCCACGCTCCATGTCGCTCAGAGTGATCGGCTTAGCGTTCTGAGTGGCATGGGCACCGTACAACTCGATGCCGGCAAGCAGCTGGACATCGCCGGTGTCGATAAGGAATCGCGCTTCGAAGGCCAGGTCGTCGGCGCCGGATCACTGAGGAAATCAGGCTCCGGAGAACTGATCCTCACGAAGGCCAACAGCTATTCTGGTGGTACGGTGTTCAACAACGGTGCCATCCGGGCGACTGCCGACGGCGCCCTCGGCACCGGCAAGATTACCGTTGAGGACGACAACACGGAACTGATCCTCGGCGAAACCGGGGGCGTAACGCTCAACAACGAAATCGCCTTCAACATCCCAGGTAACCAGGGCGCGTCCGTCAGGGTCGACGAGGGCAATATTTCCACCCTTTCTGGGACGTTGCGGGACCTGTCGTCTCCCGGGAAAAACGATGTGATGTTTCACAAGACCGGCCTTGGCAGGCTGACGCTGACGGGCACGACCGAAGGCAATGTTCGACACCAGGCGGGGCGCCTTCAGGTCGACGGAACTGCCACATCCGTGGGCGTGATGCGCGACGCGGTGCTGGGGGGAAATGGAACGATCGATGATCTCTGGATCAGCGGCGGCGGCATCCTCGAAGGCACGTCAGGCCAACAACTGACAGCGGGGAAACTCTTCGCCGATGGCGAGGGTGGCCCGGCATTGATCAACGTGCGCCTTGGCCAGCCCGGCGGTCCGGCTTTGTTCAAGGTGCTGGGCGACTTGACGCTCAGTGCCACCTTCAACGTCTCCGACGCCGGCGGCTTCGGGCAGGGCGTCTACCGGCTGATCGACTATGGCGGCACCTTCACCAACAATGGCATCGGCATCGGCACCACGCCGGACGGCTACAAGAAGGAAGACCTCGTCCTCCAGACTTCGATCGCCAAGCAGATCAATCTGGTTGTCGGCGGTGCCGGGCCGGACAAGAACATCCTGTTCTGGGACGGGGCGGATTCGGAAGGCAACGGCGCCATCGACGGCGGCAGCGGCACCTGGGCGGCCCAGCAGCCCAACTGGACCAGTGCCGATGGCAGCGCCAACACGGCCTGGGGCGGCCGCTTCGCCGTGTTCCAGGGTACTGCCGGCACCGTCAATGTCGTTGCCGATGGCGAGCCGATCAAGATCACCGGCATGCAGTTCGCCTCGGACGGTTACCGCGTCGAAGGTGGCAATCTGGCGCTGAACCAGGCCGAGACCAACATCCGCGTCGGCGACGGCAGTGCCGCCGGCAGCCAGATGACCGCCACCATCGCCTCCGGCCTCACCGGCACCGGCGCGATCGTCAAGGACGACCTCGGCACCCTGGTGCTGACCGGTGCCAACACCTATCTGGGCAACACCATCGTGCGGGCCGGCACCCTGGTCGGCAATGCCGGCTCGATCCGCAACGCCATCGCCAATGCCGGCAAGGTCGTCTTCGACCAGGGTGACGACGCCACCTTCGCCGGCGCCATCGGCGGCACCGGCACCATGGTCAAGAACGGCGCCGGCAAGCTCACCTTGACGGGTGCCAGCGGCCTCGACTGGACGGTCGACCGTGGCACGCTGGCCTCGGCCACCGACCGTTTCGGCGGCGATGTCGAGATCGGCGCCGAGGGCATGACGCGTTTCGACCAGGCCGCCTCCGGCGCCTATGCCGGCATCGTCTCGGGTGAGGGAGCGCTGCGCCTCAATACAGGCAGCGGCAACACCGTCAGGCTGACGGGTGACTCCTCGGCCTTCGACGGCTTCACCACCGTGGAGAGCGGCGCGCTCGACATCGCCGGCAAGCTCGGCGGCGAACTCCTGATGCGCGACGGCACCTTGCTTGGCGGCACCGGCATGGTCGGCTCCACCACCATCGCCTCCGGCGCCACCATCGCGCCCGGCAACTCGATCGGCACGCTGGCCGTCGCCGGCGACTTCCTGCAGGAGGCGGGCTCGGTCTACCATGCCGAGATCGATGCAGGCGGTTCTTCGGATCGCATCGCCGTCGGCGGCCGCGCTACCCTGCAGGGCGGCACCGTGCGTGTCACCAAGCTCGCCGGCTCCTACAACCGCACCATCCGCTACACCATCCTGAGCGCGGTCGGCGGTGTCACCGGCAAATACGCCGTGCTCGACCAGGACCGGCCGTTCCTCAACATGGCGCTGGGTTATGGCGCCAACGACGTCTATCTCGACATGGTGCGCAACAGCACCGCCTTCTGCGATGCCGCCCAAACCCGCAACCAGTGTTCGGCCGCACGTGGCGCCGAAAGCCTCGGTGCCGGCAACAGCGTCTACAACGCCATTGCCGCCGTCAGCGACCAGGCCATGGCGCGCCAAGCCTTCGACGCATTGTCGGGCGAGGCCCATGCCTCGACAAGAAGCGCGCTTGTCGACGACAGCCGCTTCCTGCGCGAGGCGGCCAACCGGCGGGTACGCGAGGCCTTCGCCGAACCCGGCGAGACGCTGGGCGGCGTGTGGCTGCAGGGTTTTGGCAGCTGGGGCTCGACGCAGACGACGGTCGAGACGGCGGCACTGCACCGCTCCATCGGCGGCCTCTTCGTCGGCGCCGACGGCGAGATCGGCGACAACTGGCGCGCCGGTGTCGTGGCCGGTTATTCCTCCAGCACGCTCAAGGCTGATGCGCGCGCTTCCTCGGCTTCGGTCAAGAGTTACACGCTGGGTGCCTATGCCGGTGCCGAATGGGGTGCCTGGACGCTGCGTGGCGGCCTTGCCCATGCCTGGCATGATGTCGAGGCGGCGCGCTCCGTTGCCTTCGACGGCTTCAAGGACAGTCTCAAGTCCGACTACGATGCCCGCACCACCCAGTTCTACAGCGAGGTCGGTTATGCCATGCATGCTGGCGGCATGCGCTTCGAGCCGTTCGCCGGCCTTGCCATCGTGCATGTCGCCTCCGAAGGCTTTCGCGAGAAGGGCGGGGCGGCCGCACTCGACGGTCGTGCCGGCAGCGACACCGTGCCGTTCACCACCTTCGGCATGCATGCCGAGACGCAGCTGATCGTCGGCACCGAGGCGGTCCTGAAGGCGCGCGGCATGCTGGGCTGGCGCCATGCCTTCGGCGACGTGACGCCGGATGCGGGCTTGCGCTTCGTCAGCGGCGGCTCCGCCTTCGCCATCTCCGGCGCGCCGATCGCCCGCGACAGCCTGGTGCTTGAAACCGGCCTCGACCTCGCCATCGGCGCCGCCACCACGCTCGGCATCTCCTACACCGGCAATCTCGGCGGCGATGCCTCCGACCACTCCATGAAGGGCAACCTCTCCATCCGCTTCTGAGCGGATGAAGATACCCCAACCTCCCAAGGAACACTCAATGGCTACCGCTCGCACCATTGCGACCACTCCAACCTCTGCTTGACGCTGTGATCTGGCGCGCGGTAAAGGCGAAGCGACGATGGCATTCGTTAGCAAAACGGCAGCAGCCATGGCGGATGCCATCGCCGAAAACCAAAAAAGCTAGCGAGATTAATGCCGGAGGGATGGCCGAGCGGTTTAAGGCACCGGTCTTGAAAACCGGCGTGGCAGCGATGTCACCGTGGGTTCGAATCCCACTCCCTCCGCCACCTATCTCGCTTTCAGCCCGTGCCGAAGGCACTTCACCATTGGTCGGCTGACGTCTTCACCAGCATTTCGCGGTTACCGAAGGCGGGCCACTTGAAAAGGACATGATAGCCAGTCTCATCAGCGAACCCTTGCACATATCCTTCCCAAGCCGGCGTATGAAACCGCTAAAACTTAAGGCCTTTGTTTATTTCGCGAGACGACGCCGGCGCCTGCTGCCGGTCTGAGATCGTCGGCGAACGATCAGGTCGCTGTGTAGTCTCCAGATATTATTTCAAAACAAGCTATTGCCCGATTGCTCTACGGCACAACGACACCTTGTCGCCACAATTTTGCCGGTCGAAGGCCGCAATCGATTAAGCGTGTAATAAGCAATTCCTGTGCAAAAGGGATTCTGGGGTTTTGGGTGTCGAGCGGGTCATCGTTCGAATTGCTTCGTCCCCAGCAGTGTTTGAGTAGCGGCGCCATTGTTCGGGCCGGCAGGGGAAGAGTTCACGATGCAGGTACCGACGCGTCTTCGTCGCATTTCGACTTACGCGTTGTTGGCCGTCTCGGCCGGGCTTCTCGCAGCCTGCGCATCCTCTGAACCGACCAAGACCAGCAAGCGCGAACGCTCCAAGGAATATTTCTCGGAAGCCGAATATGGTGTGAAGGCCAGCCCGCGCGTCGCCATGGGCAAGCACGGTTTTCGCCGCGGCGGCGGCCGCGACCAGCTCGGCAATCCCTATCAGGTTCGCGGCAAGTGGTATTACCCGAAGGAAGAGCAGAAATATTCCAGGAAGGGCACTGCCTCGTGGTACGGCGAAGCCTTCCATGGTCGGCTCACCGCCAATGGCGAAGTCTACGACATTTCGCAGATCACCGGCGCGCATCCGACCATGCCGTTGCCCAGCTACGCCCGCGTCACCAATCTCGACAATGGCAGTTCCATCATCGTGCGTGTCAACGATCGCGGGCCTTATCACGAAGGGCGGCTGATCGATCTGTCGAAACGGGCGGCCGACATGCTGGGCTACTCCCGGATCGGCACCGCCAGGGTCAAGGTCGACTATGTAGGCCGCGCTCCGCTCGAGGGCAGCGACGATTCCTATCTCCTGGCTTCCTACCATCCCGGCAACAGGATCCCCGATCCATCCGACGGCCTGCCGACCGGCGTCATGGTTGCCATGAACGGCTCGTCGCCAAGCGCGCCGATTGCCGCCAGTGCGGCAAGCATCCCGTTCCCCGGCCAGGCCGCGAGTGTCGCACTAGCACCGGCACCGTTGGTGGTGGCGCAGAACAGCTCCATCGAAGGCATCGTCCTGCCGGATTTCGGGCCGATCGTCATGCCGCGTCCGGATATGGCCGATGTGCTGCCGACGCCGCAGAACCTTCCATTCAAGATGGCGACCCTGTCTTATGCCGCCGAACGCAACCAGCGCTCGGCTTCGGCCTTTGCCGCGCTCGAAGGGCCGGCGGCGGCGCTAGGCAACTGGAAACAGCAGAACGACCCGTCCGATGATTATGTCGCTGCCGGCACCTTCGACAGCGCTGTGGACGCAAAGAAAGTCGCTGCAGCGCTCAAGGCCTATGGTCGCGTCGAAATCGACCAGGCAAAGCTCGACGGCAGGGACTGGTATTCGGTCAATCTCTATCAGGACGGCCGCATGACCGTCGATAACATGCTGGAAGCAGCCTGGAGCCATGGCGCGCCGGATGCATTCGCGGTGCGCGACTGAGGCGACCCGCCGCCGGGGATAAGCTGGGCGCCGGCGGCAGGCGCGATTGATCGGCTCGCCTCTCAACTGATAGCGTGTGGCCATGATTTCGAAATCCCGCACTCCTTTGGCCTTGGCCAGCCTGTTCGGCATCGCGCTTCTCGTGCTCTCGGCTATGCCGGCAGCCGCGCAACTGTTCGAGACCAAGGCGGCGGCCGCCTTCATGATCGACGCCGAAACCGGCACGGTGTTGTTTTCCAAACAACCCGACAAGCCGATCCAGCCGGCCTCGCTCGCCAAGCTGATGACGCTGGAAATGGCCTTCAATGCGGTGAAGGGTGGTCGGCTCACGATCAACGACACCTTCGTGGTCAGCGAAAACGCCTGGCGCAAGGGGGGCGCCCCATCCGGCACCTCCACCATGTTTGCGGCCCTCAAATCGGCCATCCGCATCGAAGACCTGATGAAGGGTATCGCCGTTCAGGCCGCCAACGATGGCTGCATCATCCTCGCCGAAGGATTTGCGGGTTCCGAAGAGAATTTCGCCCTGCAGATGAATGAACATGCCCGCCAGATCGGGCTGCCGATTTCGACCTTCGTCAACGCCACCGGCTTGCCGGCCGGCGGCCAGAAGACGACTGTTCGCGAACTTACCCAGCTGGCTTTGCGCCTGTCGCGCGAATATCCGGACCTCTACGCCTATTTCGGGCTGAAGGACTTCACCTGGAACAAGATCACGCAGCGCAACCGCAACCCGCTATTGGCCATGGATATCGGCGCTGACGGGCTGGCGGTCGGCGCCAGCGAACAGGACGGATTCGGTATCGTCGGTTCGCTCAACCAGGGCGGCAGGCGGGTCGTTGCAACGATGAGCGGGCTGGCCAGCGACCGCGAACGCGCCGAGGAGGCACGCAAGCTCCTCGAATGGGGCCTGCGTTCCTTCGAAAAGACCGAGGTCTTCGCCAAGGATGAGACAGTTGGCGAGGCGCAAGTGTTCGGTGGCGCCAAATCCGGTGTGGCGCTGAAGGCCAAGGGGCCGATCGATCTCCTGCTGCCCATTGCTGGCCGCGACAAGGTCACCGCTCGCATCGTCTACAATGGCCCGCTGCCAGCGCCGGTGGAAGCCGGGCAGCCGGTCGGCGCGCTGCGCATCTGGATCGGCGATACGCTGAGCCAGGAAACGCCGCTGTTCGCGGCCGAGACAGTGGAGGTTGGCTCCATGCCGCGCCGCGCCATCGACGCCGTCAAGGAAATCGCGGTTGGTTGGTTGCGATAGGTCTTTAGTCGCGCAAAGCGATACAACCTATTATAAACAAAGCGAATTCACTCGATCTTCGGATTCTTGTGGCCGGTTTCCCGTCGCCATTCTGGACCTTTTCGCCGGCGCGCATTAAGAGTGGAAAGATCGGCAAGAAGCACTAACCCTCTCGCCGCAGCGGCTTCCGGCACCTATGTCTGGTATTGGGGCGACAACCGAGGCGCAGCGTTTGGCGAGCGGATTCTTCATCACTTTCGAAGGCGGCGAGGGCGCCGGCAAGTCGACGCAGATCAAGCGTCTGGCCGAGCGTCTGCGCACCAAGAAATATGATGTCATGGTCACCCGGGAGCCGGGCGGTTCGCCAGGTGCCGAAGCGGTGCGCCACGTGCTTTTGTCGGGCCTTGCCGAACCCTTCGGGCCGAAAATGGAGGCGCTGTTGTTTGCCGCGGCCCGCTCGGACCATGTCGAACAAGTGATCCGGCCGGCGATCGAGCGCGGAGCGGTTGTGTTGTGCGATCGTTTCATCGATTCGTCACGGGTCTACCAGGGTGCCACCGGCGGGCTGGATCCAGCCTATGTCGATGCGCTCCAGCGCGTTGCCATCAACGGAATGGTGCCGAACCTGACCCTGATCTTCGACATCGATCCGACCGAGGGACTACGTCGCGCCGCCGAGCGGCGCAATGCCGGCGAGGTTCCCGATCGTTTCGAGAAGGAGACGCTCGCCATCCAGCAACGCCGCCGCGAAGCCTATCTGGCAATCGCCAAGGCGGAGCCGAAGCGCTGTGTGGTCATCGACGCGTCCGGCGATCTGGAACAGGTCGAGCATGCGGTGACCGCCGCCGTTTTCGCCGCACTCGACAAGGGCAAGCCGACACGCGCCAGCCATAAGGCGCCGGCATGAGTTTCGAACGGCTGGCACCGGAACAGCATGATACGCTGGACGGCGTGCCGGAACCGGCCGAGAATCCGCACCTTGTTGGCCACGGTGACATCGCGGAGACGCTGGCCGCCGCCTATCGGGCTGGCAAGCTGCCGCATGCGCTGATGTTGTGCGGCACCGCGGGTATCGGCAAGGCGACCCTGGCTTTCCATCTTGCGCACCACCTTCTGCGTTATCCCGACGGCAGATCGGCGCCGGAAGCGCTTGCCGTTCCTGATCCGACCTCATCGCTGCACCGCCAGATCGCCATGGGTGCGCACCCATCGGTGCTGCATCTGACGCGACCGATGAACGATCGCACCAAGACCTATAAGAGCGTTGTTACCGTCGACGAAATCCGCAAGGTCGGCCAGTTCCTGTCGATGACCTCCCATGACGGTGGCTACAGGGTGGTGATCGTCGATCCAGCCGACGACATGAATACCAATGCAGCCAATGCGTTATTGAAGAATCTTGAAGAACCACCTGCAAGAACGGTCTTCATCCTCATCGTCCATGCACCCGGCAGCTTGTTGCCGACGATCCGATCGCGTTGCCAGGTGTTGCGGCTTGCTCCGCTCGCCGAGGACGAATTGACGGCCGTGCTGGATGCGGTCGGTCAAGCAGTGCCGGATGACGCCGCACAGCGTGCTGCGTTGGCCGAGCGGGCAGGGGGCAGCGCCCGCGCCGCCATCCTGCTCACCCAATATGGCGGCCTGGAAATTGCGGGGGCACTGGAAAAGCTGGTATCGGCGGGCAGGGTGGATATCGCCAAGGCGCATCGGCTGGCTGAGACGGTTGCCGGTCGCGATCAGGCCATTCCGTTCGAGACGTTCAACCGTCATGCTCTGGAATTGCTCTCTGACGCGGCAAGTTCGGCGGCGTTGAGTGGCGATCTAAGGCGCGCCAAGCTGCTGTCGGATGCTTGGCAAGAAGCGCGGCGTGTAATATCTGAGACTGAAACCTACAATCTCGACAAGAAGCAGCACGCGCTTACGATGATCGACCGCCTGAATTCTGCAATGCGAATGTGACGGCCCTGAAGCGCGGGATGGCTTTCGCCATACCGATGCGATATCCACGCCCCGACTTTCCATTCAGACATTCATGACGGTCCGCCATGTCCCGCGACAAGTTCTACATCACCACCGCAATTTCCTATCCCAACGGCAAGCCGCATATCGGCCATGCCTACGAATTGCTGGCAACCGACGCGCTGGCCCGTTTCCAGCGCCTGGACGGCAAGGACGTCTTCTTCCTGACCGGAACCGACGAACACGGCATCAAGATGCTGCAGACGGCCAAGAAGGAAGGCATTTCACCGCGTGAGCTGGCCGACCGCAACGCGGCCGAATTCCAGCGCATGGCGCTGGCGCTCAACGCCTCCAACGACGATTTCATCCGCACCACCGAGGCACGCCATCAGGTCGCTTCCCAGGCCATCTGGAAGGCGATGGAGGCCAATGGCGACATCTACAAAGGCGGTTATGCCGGCTGGTACTCGGTGCGCGACGAAGCCTATTACGGTGAGGAAGAGACCGAAGTTCGGGCCGACAACGTTCGTTACGGCCCGCAGGGCACGCCGGTCGAATGGGTCGAGGAGGAAAGCTACTTCTTTCGCCTTTCCGCCTATCAGGACAAGTTGCTGGCGCTCTACGAAAGCCAGCCGGATTTCGTCGGCCCGAGCGAACGGCGCAACGAGGTGGTCTCCTTCGTCAAATCCGGCCTGAAGGACCTTTCGATCTCGCGCACCACCTTCGACTGGGGCATTCCGGTTCCCGGCGACGAAAAGCACGTCATGTATGTGTGGGTCGACGCGCTGACCAACTACATCACCGCTGCCGGCTATCCTGACACCGCCGCCGCCTCCTGGAAATTCTGGCCGGCGACGCACGTCATCGGCAAGGATATCGTGCGGTTCCACGCCGTCTATTGGCCGGCATTCCTGATGTCGGCGGGCATCGAACTGCCGAAGCGCGTCTTCGCGCACGGCTTCCTGTTCAACCGCGGCGAGAAGATGTCGAAGTCGGTCGGCAATGTCATCGATCCGTTCACGATGGTCGATCACTACGGGCTCGACCAGGTGCGCTATTTCTTCCTGCGCGAAGTGCCGTTCGGACAGGATGGCAGCTACAGCCACGAGGCGATCGTCAACCGCACCAATGCCGACCTTGCCAACGATCTCGGCAATCTGGCGCAGCGGTCGCTGTCGATGATCGCCAAGAACTGCGCCGGCGTGGTGCCGCAGCGCGGCACGCTCGCCGAGGCTGACGAAACAATCCTTGGCCAAGCGACGGCTGCCTTGGCGACTGCGCGCAAGGCGATGGCGGAGCAGGGCATCCATCATGCACTGGCAGCGATCTTCGCAGTCGTGGCCGATGCCAACCGCTATTTCGCCGCGCAGGAGCCGTGGGCGCTGAAGAAGACCGATCCGGCTCGCATGGAAACGGTTTTGTGGACCACGGCCGAGGTCATTCGGCGCGTCGGCATCCTCTGCCAGCCCTATATCCCGGGCTCAGCGGCAGAGCTGCTCGACACGCTGGCAGTCGCTGCGGACAAGCGTGGCTTCGAGCATCTGGGCGACGAACAGGCGCTGGTGCCGGGCACGGCGCTGCCTGCGCCGCAGCCGGTGTTCCCACGTTATGTCGAGCAGGCCCAGGAAGGCTGAGTGATGCTGGTCGACAGCCATTGCCATCTGGACTTTCCGGATTTCACCGAGGAGCGGGCGGCCATCGTCGCCCGTGCCCTCGCGGCCGGTGTCGGCCGCATGGTGACAATCTCGACGCGAGTGAAGCGCTTCGAACAAGTGCTTGCCATTGCTGAGGAATATGACGAAGTCTATTGCTCGGTCGGCACTCATCCGCACAATGCCGCCGAAGAGCTCGACATAACCACCGAAGACCTCATTCGGTTTGCCGCGCACCCGAAGGTCGTTGCGATCGGCGAGGCGGGGCTCGACTATTTTTACGACAAGGCGCCGCGCGACGCGCAGGCGCTAGGATTGCGTGTCCATATCGCGGCGGCGCGTCAGACCGGATTGCCGCTGGTGATCCACGCCCGCAACGCCGACGAGGATATGGCGACGATCCTGACGGAAGAGACAGGGAAGGGCACCTTCCCCTTCATCCTGCATTGCTTCTCCTCCGGCGCCGAGCTTGCTCGTGTCGGCATCGAGCTCGGCGGCTATGTGTCGTTCTCCGGTATCCTGACCTTCAAGAATTCGGCCGAATTGCGCGATATCGCCAAGGACGTACCGCATGAGCGGCTGCTGGTCGAAACAGACGCACCCTATCTGGCGCCGCCGCCGCATCGCGGCAAGCGCAACGAACCGGCCTATGTGGTTGAGACTGCTAAGGTTTTGGCCGAAACGATCGGCGTCAGCGCCGCTGAAATTGCTACGATCACCACGGCCAATTTCTTCCGGCTGTTCACCAAGATGCCAAAGCCGGCCTGAGCGATGCCGGATACGCTGCGCCTCACCATATTAGGCTGCGGTTCGTCGCCTGGCGTGCCGAGGCTCACCGGTGACTGGGGCAATTGCGACCCTAGCAACCCGAAAAATCGCCGCATGCGCGCCGCAGCCCTGGTGGAGAGGATTGCCGCCAACGGCGCCACGACCACGGTTGCCATCGACACCGGGCCGGATTTCCGCTCACAGATGCTGATGGCGTCGGTCAAACGCATCGATGCCGTTGTTTACACTCACGCTCATGCCGACCATATCCATGGCATTGACGACCTGCGGACCTTTGTCGTCGACCAGCATCGCCTGATGGACATCCATGCGGATCGGCTGACGCTGGAGCGCTTGAAACAGGGCTTCGGTTACTGCTTCGAGACGCCGCCGGGCAGCTCCTATCCGCCCATCCTCAAGCCGCATCTGATCGATCATGACAGGCCGGTGGTCGTCGAAGGAGAGGGGGGTCCCCTCACCTTAGAACCGCTACCTCAGGCGCATGGCGATATCGTCTCGCTGGGCTTTCGCATCGGCGGGCTCGCTTATTGTTCCGACGTGTCCGACTTTCCGGCGGCTACGACCGAGCGGCTGACCGATCTGCAGGTGCTGATTATCGATGCGCTGCAGTACCGCCGCCATCCCAGCCATTTTTCGTTGTCGGAAGCGCTTTCCTGGATCGAACGGCTGGCGCCGGAAAGAGCGGTGCTGACGCATATGCATGTGCCGCTGGACTATGCCGCCGTGCAGGCCGAGACGCCTGATCACGTCGAACCGGCGTTCGACGGCATGATCATAGAAATCCCTTATGATTCAAACTAGAGCACAATTTTCCTCGTGCGCACTGCGAACGGAAAGTATCTCGTGGTGCGGTCGGTCTATCCGGTGATTGTGATGGCGTTGCCCAATCCCGCGATCGGAAATCGAAGTGCTGCCGGCGCCGACAAAGCCTCTTGGCCCCATATTCATAAGTTCCATAATCTATCTTATGCGACTTGAGGATAAACCTGTACTGATCGCAACTTCTAACGTCGGCAACGCCGAACAACCAAGCCAACCATGAGCGAACGCGATATGTCGATGGGAAGCCCCGGCAAGACAAATGGCACTGTCCCCTGGCAGGACGATTGTCGCGATGGCGTGCGCAACGTACGCGATCTCGATCGCCTGCCACTTTCGCCGCAGGAACGTGCCGCCGCAGAAGCAGCCGCAGCAATTCACAAGATCCGCGCACCCAAGAGCTACCTCGACCTGATCGATTGGGACAACGCAGCGGACCCCATCCGGCTTCAGGTCATTCCTTCGCCCGAGGAACTCGAATTCGACGAAGGAGAACTCGTCGACCCGATCGCCGATCACGCCTTCAGCCCGATACCACGCCTGACGCACCGCCACGCCGACCGGGTCCTGCTGTATCCGACCTATCAATGCGCGGTCTATTGCCGGTTCTGCTTCCGCAAGGAATCGCTGACCTCGATCGGCCGCGGTTATTCCCGCGAGGCTCTCGAGGCCGCATTCGCCTATATCGAGAGCCATCCGGAAATACGCGAGGTGATCCTGACCGGTGGTGACCCATTGTCCCTGCCCGACAAGGCGCTGGCGGAAATCAGAGCGCGCGTCGAAGCCATCGAGCATGTGCGGCTGCTGCGTATCCATACGCGTGTGCCTGTCGTGCTGCCATCGCGCGTGACGGATGAGATGGTTGCAGCGCTACAGGGCCGGCTGATGGTTACGGTCGTCACCCACTTCAACCATGCCCGCGAAATCACGCCGGCGACCGAACAGGCCTGCCGTATCTTGCGACACGCAGGCTTTGTCCTGCTCAATCAGACGGTTCTCCTGAAGGGCGTGAATGACACGGTCGACGTCCTGGAAGAGTTATGCCGGGAATTGATGTACCGGCTCGGCGTCAAGCCCTATTACCTTCATCATGGCGACCTCGCCCGCGGCATGGCGCATCGGCGCACCACGATCGCCGATGGGCAGGCGCTGGTGCGCGAGCTGCGCGCGCGCCTGTCCGGAATCTGCAATCCGGTCTATGTTCTCGATCTTCCCGAAGGCGGCGGCAAGGTGCCGATCAACCCGTCCTATGCCGAGGCACAGGACGGGTCGACCTGGCAGTTCCGCGGCCATGACGGCAAACTCAGGACTTATGCTGAGATCGTTCGCGAGCCATAGCGGTCGCCATCCCCTGCTCTAGCGGACGCTTCTTCGCGCCAGCAGCTTGTCGATCCGGCGACCGTCCAGATCGACGATCTCGAAGCGCCAGCCTTCATAGGTGAAGGTCTCGCCAATCTTGGGCAGATGTCCGAACTGGAACAGCGCAAACCCCGCAATCGTGTGGAAATGGTCGCTGCCGGCCCGCGATCCTATGCCCAGGCGGCTAAGGGCGTCATGGGCCGACATCATCCCGTCGATCAAAAGCGAGCCGTCCTCACGCTCGACAATGTCAGGCTCTTCGCCCTCCATGCCGGGCAAATCGCCGGCAATCGCTTCGAGCAGGTCGGTTTGGGTCACGATGCCTTCAAGGCTGCCATATTCGTCAACGACCGCAGCCAGCCGAACGGGAGACTGCTTGAACAATTCCAGCACTTTGGCGACCGACGTGACTTCGTGGACGATCAGCGGTTCGCGCATCGCCGCAAGAGGATCGAGCGGCTGCCCATTGAGAAACTGATCGAGCAGATCTTTCTTCAGCACCATGCCAAATGGTTCGTCGATATCGCCTCGCCCGACCAGCAACTGATCATGCCGGCATTCCCGGATGGTGCGTATCATGTCCTCGCGCGTATCGTCGGCGTCGATCCAGTCCACCTCATGACGGGGTGTCATGATGCTGCCGATGCGGCGATCGGCGATGTTGAGGGCGCGAACCACCACCTCACGCTGCGCGTGTTCAAGGATGCCGGCTTCCTGGCTCGCCTGCACCAGGAGCTTCAACTCCTGCGGCGAATGCAATGCGCCCTCGCCCGCTCCCGGTTGCAGCCCACAAGCCCGCAGGATCAGATTGCCGAGGCCGTTGAGTGCGAGGATTGCCGGGCGCAGCAGGAAAAGAAACAGTCCGAGCGGGCGCACGATCCACAGCGCCGTGCCTTCGCTACGTTGCAAGGCAAGGCTCTTTGGCGCGAGTTCGCCCAGCACGATGTGCAGGGTCGTGATGATGATGAAGGCAATCGCCACCGCAATCGCGTGCGAGCCGAAGGCAACGAGCGTTTCCGGTAGGCCGGACAAAAGCGGCTCGATCAGATGGGCCAATGCTGGTTCGCCGATCCAGCCGAGCGCCAGTGATGAGATGGTGATGCCGAGCTGGGTTGCTGCGAGATTGGCGTCGAGATTGTCGACGGCTCGCTGCAATGCCATCGCATTTATGCGGCCTGCGGCCACCAGTTCAGCCACCCGGCTTTTGCGAACCGCGACCAATGAGAATTCCGCTGCAACGAAGAAGCCGTTTGCGGCAACGAGAATGAGGACCGACACAATTCCGAAAATGTCGGCCAAGCTACTACTACCATCGCCCGTAGGCATGATCTCCTCATAAGGGTTGCGACGCGACACGCGCGCCAGGGAAAAAAAAGGCGGCATCGACGATGCCGCCACCAGATTTGCCCGCTGATGCAGGCAAGCAGCAATCCTACCGAACGAAAAGCCGTCCGCCTAGGGTTTGCTTTGGAATATCTGGTTCCAGCCCCCGCGGCCGCGTTGATCTTCGGAGCGGATGTCGCCAAACAGACTGAAACGGCCGCCCGCGGTCCAGCGTTTTGCGAGCATCTAAGTGTTGGAGCGACCCTCCAGTCGGTATTACCGAATGGAGGGTCGCAGCCCGCTCAGCTGGCGTTTTCAGGCCTTACGATTTGCCGATGTATGGCATCAGTTCCAGCGCGCCGCGGTAGATCATGTCGCCGGCCACATAGAGGATGATTGCCAGGCCGACATAGGCGATCCAGCGATGCTTCTGCAGCAGGCTGGCAATGAAGCTGGCAGCGATACCCATCAGCGCGATCGACAGAATGAGCCCGAAGACCAGAACATTCGGATGATCGCGCGCGGCACCGGCAACGGCCAGCACATTGTCGAGCGACATGGAAACGTCGGCGATGACGATCTGCCAGGCGGCCTGGGCGAAGGTCTTTGTCGGCGCACCTGCGGCGCCCTCGGCGGAATTCTCGCCTGCATGAGCCTCCTGTCCGTGTCCGGACCGAAGCTCGTGCCACATCTTCCAGCATACCCATAGCAGGAGGACGCCACCGACAAGCAGCAGCCCGACGATCTGGAGGAGTTGCGTCGTGGCCGCGGCGAAGATGATGCGAAGAACGGTTGCGGCGATAATGCCGACGAGGATTGCCTTGGCACGTTGTGCCTTTGGCAGCCCCGCGGCGGCAAGTCCGATAACGACGGCGTTGTCGCCGGCCAGGACAAGGTCGATCATGATGACCTGGAACAAGGCGGTCATCGCTTCTGGAGTGAAGAATTCTGTCATACGGCACCCTTTGCATTCAGCATGGGCGGCGCAGCGTTCAGACATGCCCCGTACACTCGCGCAACGCGAATGTTGTCAGGGACTAGCGAAGAGCTAGAAACATCAGAGCCAGGCCACCGGATTGAAATTCCAGTCCGACATCACAGCCATGATGGCTGCCAGAGGGGCCCGGCCTGGTAGCTTCTGACTAGTCGATGGGAACCAAAAACTCAACACAAAACATGCGCCTCGGAGCAAACACATGCAGGGGCCGTTCAGATTATGGTGGACGAAGCTTCGACCTCGCCAATGCCGGGAATGACGACCGAGAACGCAATACTGCCTAGGTCAAACGGCGCGCCGCCCCGATTTCCCGCTGTCGCCGTCGAGCCAATATTCAGTGGATTGATCAGACTTCCCCACCCGGAGACTTGGTTGCGGCTGTTCCCTGCTCTATCGATAGAAAATCGATGCTTTTGGGGGAGCCGAAAGTCCGTATGAATGAAATGCACGGGAAATTCGGCTGGATAGCCGGAGCGCTGAAGCGCTTGGGTCCGTTGGGTGCTCTTCTCATCCTATCCGCCTGCGTCAATTCTCCCGCCGCCCCTGCTATTCCGATATTCGGATCCTACTTTCCCGCCTGGATCATCGCTGCGGTTATCGGCATCATCGCCACTATCGTTATCCGTCTGCTTCTGGTGGCCGCCGGCATTGACGAGCACTTGCCGGTGCCGCTGCTGGTCTATCTCTCGCTTGCCCTGCTTTGCGGCATCGGCGCCTGGTTCGCGCTGTTTGGCGGAGTGCCCCGGTGAGCGCGCTCGACCATGTCCGGCGTGGCGTGGCGTGGATTCTGACGCTCGCCATCATCGCCGGTGCGGCCGTAGCGGTCTATCTCGCTCTGTGGGAAGCGGATCGCAGCCCGCGCACTGACGTTGCCGAGGTCGACGCACCGACGGTGCCGATCGCAGCTTCCGTGCCCGGCAAAGTCATCTCGGTCAGCGTAACCAACAACGCTTCGGTGAAGAAGGGCGACATCCTCTTTCAGCTCGATCCGGAACCCTATCGCCTACGCCTGGAGCAGGCGCGGGCAGAGCAGCGCGCTGCTGAATCGGAAGTGGCGCAAGGCGGTCGCAACCTCGCCACTGAACGCGACAATGCCGGCATCGCCGACAAGCAGATCGAACGGGCGCGCATTAACGCCGAGATGACCAAACAGACGCTGCAGCGGCTCGAACCGCTTCTGCCCAAGCGTTTCGTCACCGCGCAGCAAGTCGACATGGCGCGCACCGCCGCCAACGATGCGCAGGTCAGCCTGCGGCAGGCCCTGCAGCAGGCGCAAGGCGCCACCAAGATCATCGGCACGCTGGATACCCGCAAGGCCCAGGCCGACGTTGCCCGCGCAACGGTCGATCTGGCGCAGCGCGATCTTGACAACACCACGGTGCGCGCGCCCTTCGACGGCAAGATCGTCGGCATGCAATTGTCGGTTGGCAAGGTGGTGATCCCCGCCGAAACCCTGTTCACGCTCATCAACACGGCCGAATGGGAAACGGTCGCGTTCTTCCGCGAGACCGATCTCGGCGCCATCAGGATCGGCAATGCCGCCGACGTCTTCGTGATGGCCGATTCCACCCGCCGCATCAAAGGCACGATCTCGAGCTTAGGCTGGGGCGTGCGTTCGGATGAAGCCGCCACCATTCTCGGCATCCCGATCGTTTCCTCGTCGCTCAACTGGGTGCGCGTGGCCAAGCGCTTCCCGGTCTATGTGAGACTGGAGAACCCACCGGAAGACCTCATGCGCGTCGGCGCTTCCGCCGTGGTGATCGTCGGGCCGGCTCCGGCGAATGGCGACGGTGCAGATGCTGTACCAGCCGCCAAGTAAGACCACCCTGCTTTCGATCCTTTGGGACGAATTGCAGCCCTATCCGGGGCGGCTCGACCTGTCTTTGCGCATCGCACTGGTCTGTGTGCTGGTCACGATGACGGCGATGGCGCTGGAGGTGCCGGAAGCCGCCCTCTCCTGCTATCTCGTCTTCTTCGCCTCGCGCGCTGACGCCGGCTCTGGCATCGTGACCGCGGCCGGCGTGCTGGTCGGCGCTACCCTCGGCATCGCGATCGGCATTCTGAGCCTGATGGTAGTCGCCGACAGTCCGATGCTGCGCTTGGGGCTGGTCGCGCTTTTCACCTTCGGCGGCATGTATCTGGCGCAGGCGTCCAAGGCCGGACCGCCGGTCGGCACGGTCGCCATGGTCTTCGCCTTCGTCATGACCCTCTATGACATCGTGCCGATCGCCGAACTGCTTGTGCGGGCGCTTGCCTGGATGTGGGTCGTGGTGTTCTTCCCGATGGTCTATCTCATCGCGCTCAATGTCGTGGCCGGGCGCAGCCCTGCCAGGCTGTTGCGCCGTGAGATAGAGGAGCGGCTCGAAACGGCCGCAGCGTTGATCGAAAGCGGTAGCGAAGAAACACAACGTCGCGCCGGCAAACTGCTGGCCGCCGGCAATGACGAACTTGCCAAATACCGCGTCTTCGCGCGCATCCTTTCGCTGATGGACAACAAGGAGGCGATGCGGGCCGGCGAACTCGCTGAAGCAAGTTATGCGCTGCTCACCCTCGTGCTCGCGCGGGTCGTCAATGGCGAAGGATTTGGCCAAGACGCCCATGCCGCCGACACCTTGCGGGAACTGGCTGGCGATATTCGCGCCCGCCGCTTGCGCAACACAGTGGCGACAAGATTGCTGCATGCAGGCGATCCGGAAACGGCTCGGCTGATCAACCGGATCGCGCAAATCCAGATGCGGACGTACGAACCGCGGCCGCTGCCGCCGGGGGAGAGCGAGGGCTTCTTCGCGCCGGACGCGTTCACCAACCCGGTCTACACGCAGTTCGCGTTGAAGACCCTGCTGGCGGTGATGATCACCTACATCACCTACACTTCGCTGAACTGGTTCGAGATCCATACCGCCATGATCACCTGTTTCATGGTGGCGCTGGGTTCTACCGGCGAGACGGTCCACAAGCTGACGCTGCGCATCATTGGCTGCCTGATCGGCGGTGCAATGGGTGTCGGCTCAATCGTCTGGCTGGTTCCGCACATGACCGATATCGGCCATCTGGCATTGCTGGTCGGCGGCGCCAGTTTTGTCGCCGCCTGGGTTTCGGTCGGTTCGGAGCGCATCTCCTATATGGGTTGGCAGATCGCGCTGTGCTTCTTCCTGGTCACCCTGCACGGCTTCGGACCGAGCCTCGACATGGATGTGGCGCGCGACCGCATCATCGGCATCATCTTTGGCAATGTCGTCGTCTCATTGGTGTTCTCCACCATCTGGCCGGTCAGTGTCGGCGCTAGTGTGCGCAAGCAATTGGCGAACGGCATCTCGGCGCTCGCCGACCTGATGGCGCGGCAGGGCGAAAAGGTCAGCGCCTATGCCGGCCTCGCAAGCGGCTTGTCGAAAGCGATGCGACAAGCCGAAATGCTGCGTTTCGAACTGAAGCGGGTGCGGCATGGTGAAATCGGAGCCGAGACGGCCGAGCGCATTGCCGACGAAATCGAGACGATGGCGACGCCGATCATTCTGCTCCGCGAACGGGATGAGAATACCGATCCGTTTCATCGCCTGCCGAAACCGGTGCGCGCTGCAACACGGAACTTTGAGGACACGGTCGCCGCGTGGCTGCGTGAACGTTCGGCCGATCTGGGGGCTCGTCGCTGGGATCGCACCTCAGGCTCCGTGCGGGCCGCACTGCGGCGCATCGAAGCCAGGCTGCTGCGCACCGAACGCGGTGCTCCCGGCGGTTTTCCCCGAAAACTTCGCGCTGAACTGGCGGCACGGCTTGCGCTCTATGAAGAGATCGCGCAGGCCGTGGAGCGGGCAGAAGCGAAGGGAAAGCCGGCATGAGCCTGCGATCGCGCACGGCATGTTCGATTGACCGGCCCGCTGATGGCCGGGTTGGTCGGCTGCGCGTGCTTCGCTACGCCCTTATTGGCGCCGCCTTCCTCCTATCCGGCTGCACCGCATCCGCGCTGCACGACCTTGCACCGCCGAGCGCCGACAAACCGTCCTCGAAGGCTCCTGGCAATATCGCCGCCGCTCCGAAGGCGGTCGACGGCAAGCCCGATTTCGGGCTGACACCAAATCCGGCGATCCCGATCACGCTCAACACGCCGACCATCGACCCCAAGCATGCCTATTCGCTGCCCGAACTGATCGACATGGCCCAGATGGCCAATCCGGTCACGCGGGCGGCCTGGCAGCGGGCACGGCAGGCGGCGATCGCGGTTGGTGCGACGGAGGCGACCTACCTGCCGATTATCACGGCTGATGTCGTAGCTGGGTTCGAACAGACTTCGGCGACCGCGCCCGGCCTCAATCTCATTCCCATTCCGATACCGGCCGGCACCTTGACCACCACCGGCACGCAGGTGGTCCCTTCCCTCACGGTCAAGTGGTTGCTGTTCGACTTCGGCCAGCGGGAAGCGATGCGGGATGCCGCCAATCATCTTTCCTATGGCGCCAACGTCACTTTCAACGGCACGCATCAGAAGCTGATCTTCGATGTATCGAATGCCTTCTTCATCCTGACCGCGGCCCGCGTGCAACTGAAGATCGCCCAGGGCACGCTGGCCAACTCCAGACTGGTTCTTGAAGCCGCCGAGGCCCGTATGGGGCGTGGGCTCGCCACCACCATGGAGGCGGCCACCGCCAAACAACAGGTGGCGCAAGCGCGCTTCAACCTCACCCAGTCGCAGGGGCACGAGCGCAGTTCCTACATGGGATTGCTGGAAGCGATCGGCATTACGCCCACGACCGAGATTAATATCCAGGACATTTCCAGCCGCGTGCTGCCGAAGGCCGTCCCGGCCGATCTCGACCGGCTGATCGCCACCTCGCTGCAACGCCGACCGGATGTGCAGGCTGCCTTTGCGAAGCTGCAAGCTGATCGCAGTGGCATTGCCGCTGCCCGCGCCGAGTTCATGCCCAAGATCGCGATCGCCGGCAACATCAACCGCAACATTGGAACGCTCTCGACCGAGGATTCGCGGTTCGACCTGCGCACCAGGCTGAACGTGAACCAGCCCAACGCCAATCTCGTTGTCGGGATCACCATGCCGATCTTCGACGGCGGCCTGCGCGACGCGCGCCTGCAAGGCGCGGTTGCCCAGGCGGCCGCTTCCGAACAGGAAATGGCGCAGTTGCAGAACACGGCGGCGCGCGAGATCGTCACTGCATACGATATGCTGCGAACGTCTCTCGCCGGCCACGGCGCGGCGAGTGAGCTGACCAGTTCGGCACAGACCGCCTATAACGCCGCGCTCGACTACTACAAGCAGGGCCTCGGCACGATCACCGACGTCTCCATCGCGCAGACCGCCCTCCTCCAGGCGAAATTCGCCAAGGCCACCGCCTATTCGGACTCGCTGGTCGCTGCCGCAACGCTCGCCTTTGCCACCGGCACGCTCACCAATCGCAATGGCCCCGGCCGCTTCTGATCGTTTGCCGACTTCCTCCCGGAAGACCCGGCAACAACCGTCCCGGGATTTCCGCTGGGATAAGTATGTTCTTTTCCGCGACGCAAAACTTAGTGGCAGATCGTCATCTTTCGCCAGAAAACCGTGCAGTTCTTGCTCAGGCGTGGCGTCCGCGCAGCATAAAAATATCGAACGTCGCCAGCATCATTCGGCGCGCCCATTATGCTGTCCGTACAATTCGTTAAGCATCTTTCATGAGGTAAAAATAACTGGACGAGTGTTCAGAAAATCGTCTGGACAATCCAGTCCCGTTATGCAGGAATACTTATATTAGCAGGTTGGCGGGGGCTGAACTTGCTCTCAATTGCGAGGGCAGACTGAGGGGATGGCCATGTTCGTTCGCCGTTCTGGCGACGCCCTTCTCGATATTGTTCGGCATTCACCGTGCCGACATCTCCTGCTCATAGGGTCGGGCCAGCCGGTCGCTCTGACCGGCAAGAATGCCGGCTATCTTCGTGCCAGGTCGGCATCACTCGAACTCGTCCAGAACTGGCCTGCAGCTGCAAGCCTGTGCGGACTACACGTCGAAACCACCATGCGAGGAAATTCACCGTGAAACACAAATCGCCCTTCGACATCTTCTTCGATCAATTCAACGAGGATATTTCGGAAGATGAATTTCCGAGAAACAGCATGTCGGCTTTCGCTGCCAAGTCGGTGGTGAACAGCGAGGCATGGACCGACTCGCAGCCGGTGATGAACCTGTCGTCCTTCGTGACGACATTCACCGAGCCGGAAGCGCTCGAAATCCTGCACAGCCATTTCCTGAAGAACTACATCGATCACGACATGTACCCGCAGCTCTTCGCCATGGAGGGCCGTATGGTGCGTTGGTTGCACCAGCTGTGGAACGGCCCCAAGGGCGTCGAGCCTTACGGCACCGCCACGGTCGGCTCCTCGGAAGCCTGCATGTTGGCCGGCCTCGCTCACAAGTGGAACTGGCGCAAGGCGCGCGAAGCTGCCGGCAAGGACAGTTCGAAACCCAACATGGTCACCGGCGGTAACGTCCAGATCGTGTGGAAGAAGTTCCTGCGTTATTTCGATGTCGAGCCGCGCATCGCGCCGCTGAAGCCAGGCAACTACCGGCTGACCACCGAACATCTCGACAAGCTCGTGGACGAAAACACCATCGCCGTGGTCGCCATCGCCGGCCAGACCTTCACCGGCGAAGACGACGACATCCAGGAAATCCATGACTGGCTCGACGCCTATGAGAAGCGCACCGGCATCTCGATCCCGATGCACATCGACGGCGCTTCCGGCGGCTTCGTCAACCCGTTCCTCTACCCCGATTACAAATGGGATTTCCGCCTGCCGCGCGTGCTGTCGATCAATGCGTCGGGCCACAAGTTCGGCCTGGTCCCGCCGGGGCTCGGCTGGGTGATCTTCCGCGAGCGCTCGATCTTCAACGAGGATCTCGTCTTCTACGTCAACTATCTCGGCGGCGAGATGCCGACCGCGACGCTGAATTTCAGCCGCAATGCCGCGCAGATCGCCTACCAGTATTACGCGTTCCTGCGCCTTGGTTTCGAAGGCTACAAGGAGATCATGACGCGTACGCTGGAAAACGCGGAGCATCTGCGCGAACTGCTCGTCGAGAGCGGCTATTTCGAGATCATGAACAAGACACAGCGCATCCCCGTCGTGGCGCTGACGCTTAAGCCGGAATTCAAGAATTTCAACGAGTTCGATGTTTCGGCCAAGGTACGCGAGCGCGGCTGGGTCCTGTCGGCCTACACGATGCCGCCGGACGCCCAGACGGTGAACAGCCTGCGCGTGGTGGTGCGCCCGCATCTCAACCACAATGTCATCAACGGCCTGGCCAAGGACATCATCAACGCTTGCGACTGGCTGAAGCAGCATGGCGGCAACGCCACGCCGCCCAAGCTGCACGACCCGCACAAGGTGACGCCGAGCAAGTGCTGATCATCTGAGAATCCAGCTAAACGCAAGGGGCCGGCGCCCCGGAGCGAAAGGACATCTCCATGGCTGCTTTTATGAGTTTCCTGGGCGCCAACCCTTACATCCTCTTGTTTCTCGTGGTCGGCCTGTCGATCTGGGTCGGCTCGTGGCAGATCAAGGGGTATGGTCTCGGCTCGGTCGCCGCGTCGATCATCGTCGGCTGCGCGGTCGCGGTGCTGGGGTCCTACTATGGCACCCGCTTCCAGCTCGACGATTTCACCAAGCTGCTCTTCTACTACCTGTTCATGTATGGCGTCGGCCTGCGTGTCGGCCCCTCCTTCATCAACGGGCTGAAGGGCGACGGGCTGAAGTTCGCCTTCCTTGCGGTGCTCTGCTCGTTCTTGGGGTTGTTTATCGTGGTAGCCGGCGTGAAGCTGCTCAACCTGCCGATCGGCACGGCCGGCGGCATCCTGGCCGGCGCCATGACCATGTCGGCCGCCCTCGGTTCCGCCGACCAGGCGATAACCTCGGGCGTCGTGCCGCTGCCCGGCGGCACCACGCATGACCAGGTTTCGGCGATGATCGCCTTGTCCTACGGCATCACCTACATCTGGGGCACGGTCGGCATCATCCTGATCACCAAATATCTGCCGCAATGGTGGGGCGTCGACGCCAAGGCAGCCGCGACGCAATATGAGGCGGAGCACGGTGTGCCGAATGTTGACGATGCCGGCCTGTCTGGTTACCAGCCGTTCGGTTTCCGTGCCTACCGGCTGGACAGCGACAAGGTGGCGGGCAAGACCATTGCCGAGTTCCGCAAGTCCTATCCGGAATACCAGATCGAGAATGTCGAGCGTGGCAAACAGTTGCTCGGCGCCGATGCCGATCTCAAGCTTCAGCGCGGCGACATCCTTGCGCTTGGCGGCAACCTGAACGCGCTGACCGATCACATGGGCATCATCGGCCCCGAAGTTCCGGACGCCCGCGTGCTCAACATCCCGCTTGATCAGGCCGAGATCGTCGTCATGAACAAGGACGCTATCGGAAAGGCGCTCAAGGAATACCGCTCCTCGCCGATCGCCGGCCAGGTGCAGCTCACCCGCATCGAGCGCGGCGGCGTGCCGATCCCGATCGGTCTGGAAACCAAGCTGGAACGTTTCGACGTGTTGTTCTTCACGGGCTTGAAGAGCGCCGTCGATGCCGCCGGCAAGCTGGTCGGCAAGGTCGCACGCCATAACACGGCTACCGATCTGCTCACGCTGTCCTTCGGCATGATCCTCGGCCTGCTCATCGGCCTGATCGAGGTGCCGGCTTTCGGTTCCGCCGTCGGCCTCGGCAATGCCGGCGGCCTGCTGGTGTCCGGCATCCTGGTGTCCTCGGTGGTGTCGAGGCTGCGTTTCTTCGGCAACACGCCGAATGCCGCGCGCAACATTCTGGAAGACATGGGCCTGATCGTTTTCGTCTGCATCGTCGGCATCAATGCCGGCGCCGATCTGCTGACCCAGCTCACTGGCACCATTGCCGTGAAGATATTCATCGTCGGTTTCTTGACCTGCTCGATCCCCCCCTTCGTGGTGTGGGCGATCGGCTATCACGTGTTCAAGATGAACCCAGCGCTTCTGATGGGCGGGGTCGCCGGTGCGCGCAGCCATTCCGGCCCAGCACGCGAGGCGGCGAAGCTGCTCGGCTCCAACGTGCCGTGGATCGGTTTTCCGGTCGGTTATGCGGTGTCGGGCGTGTTGCTCACCGTCTTCGGCTACTTCGCGATGCTGCTCGCACACTGACGCTACATCGGGTTTGACGCCGGTCCGGGCCATGCACGGCTCCCGGCCCGGCGCACCGCGATGTCGAGATGGTTTTGGGGATTGGAAAACCGCCGATGCTTGACCTTTTGAAGCCCATCATCGGCACGCCCGAAGCCATGCTGTTCCTCACCGTGGCGCTCGGCGTGCTGCTCGGGCGCCAGAAACTTGCCGGCTTCTCCTTCGGCAACGCCGCCGGAACGCTTATTGCCGGAACTTTCCTCGGCGCGGTGTTTGGCGGGGCGGTGCCGGATCTGTCACCAACACTCAAGTCCGTCGCCTTCCTGCTTTTTGTCTTCGCGGTGGGTTTCCAGAGTGGCCCGCAATTCTTCGCCTCGCTCGGACGCTCGACATTGCCGCAGGCCCTGATCGCCGTTGTCGTCGCTGTGGTTGGCCTCTTCACCACCGCGCTTGTGGCCAGACTGTTCGGCCTCGACCAGGGCATCGCCATCGGCGTTGCCGCCGGTGGCCTTACCCAGACTGCGATGCTCGGCACCGCCTACGGTGCTCTGAACGAACTCGGCCTGTCGGCGGACGCGTTGCGCAAGGTGCAAGGCGATGCCGCGGTTGCCTTCGCGCTTACCTATGTTTTCGGCACCATCGGCGTGGTGCTGTTCTGCTCGCAAGTCGGCCCACGCCTCATCGGCGTCAATCTGAAGGATGCAGCGCAGAAACTGGAAGCGGAGCAGGCCAAAGCCCTGACCACCGGCGGCGAACTGCTCGACTTCCGTTCGCTAGTGGCACGTGTCTTCCGTGTCGATGCCGCCGACGGCAAAACAGTCGGCGAACTGGAACGGAAGTTCGGTCCACAGGCAGCGGTACAGCGTGTACGCCGCAACCGCGCGGATCTAATGGTCACGCCGGACCTACTCCTGCAGCGAGGCGATCTCGTCTCTGTCCAAGGCTACCGACCGGCCATCGTCAAGGTCGCCGGCCAGATCGGCAAGGAAGTTGCCGCAGAGGAACTCGTCAACGATCTTCTGGGCGACGGCGCGGAGGTGATCGTTCATCCATCCTTCGCAGGGCTTAGCCTGCACGATGCCGTGGCAAAGCTGGGCGCCGTTGGCCATGGCTTGTTCCTGCGTCGCATCCGCCGCCAATCACACGACATCCCCGTCACGGCGCAAACCATATTGTTGCCGGGCGATACGCTGTCGCTCGCCGGCCCGGCCGACCGGCTTGCCGCCGCGCTGCCGCAAATCGGCACCGTGGCAAACAACAACAACCGTTCAGATGTCGCCTTCCTTGCCGCCGGCCTGCTTGTCGGCGTGCTGATCGGCTTGCTGACGCTGACCGTTGCTGGCTTGCCGATCACGCTTTCCGCCGGTGGCGGTGCGCTCGTCGCGGGCCTGATCTTCGGCTGGTGGCATGCACGCCGGCCCGAGCGCTCCAACGTGCCGGTGGCGGCAACCCAGATCATGTGGGATTTCGGCCTTGCCTCCTTCTGCGCCCTCGTTGGCTTGACGGCCGGGCCGCAAGCCATTTCCGCGATGGGATCGCACGGCGTCACTCTGCTGCTTGCCGGTGTCATCGTCACGCTGGTGCCACAGATCGTCGGCCTGTTCGTTGGTCACTTCGTCCTGAAGATAAACCCGGTGCTGCTGATGGGCGCGCTGGCCGGTGCACAGACGCAGGATGCGGCCATGCTTGCCGCCAGCGATGTCGCGGAAAGCCCAGCGCCCGCGCTCGGCTTCACCGTGCCTTACGCGATCGGCAACATCCTGCTCACCATCCTTGGTCCTGCCGTGGTTGCCTTGACTTGATTAGCACTGACGTTTGCCCTGAGCGGCTCGACAAAAGTGGAAACGCGCACTGTTAGCTCTTGGTTCGGACCGGCGGTTTCAGTGGTCTTGAGGCGAAACTGTTGGATTGGCTGCGGACCGGCAGCTAGAGGAATGGCCGTGCTACGATTTTCCAGCATTTCCGCACACATCCGCGCACTGGCAGTCGCCAGCCTGGCACTGGCGGGCGGTTGTGCCGGAAATCAGCATGATCTGCTTCCTGCCACCGAGACGGCGGCCCCCGCCTCGTCGATCGCACGCGACCACCACATCTACATCGCCACCACGCGCGCCAAAGCGAAAGACCCACGCGAAGTCTATTCAGGCCAGCGATCGCGAAAGGCCGCCTATGCGATGGTCGATGTCAGCGTGCCCGCGATCCACAAACCAGGCCGTATCGAACGCCCGCCCGGCAATGTCGCGGACCCAGCCAAATATTTCACCGCGAAGGAAATTTCCGGCTATCGCGACGACGAGGCTTTTTCCAGGGCGCTCAGTGCCGACATCAAGGCGCATGGAGGTCATGCCCTGGTGTTCATCCACGGTTACAACACCCATTTTGACGACGCGGTCTACCGCATCACCCAGATCGCCCAGGACTCCGGCTACACCGGCGCTCCGGTGCTGTTTACCTGGGCGTCGGCAGGAAAGACCGTGGACTATGTCTACGACACCAACAGCGCCACCGTCGCCCGCGACGCGCTGGAGGAAACGCTCCGCCTCGTCGCCAAATCCGGCGCCAAGCGCATCGACATCGTCGCTCATTCGCTCGGCAATTGGGTGACCATGGAGGCATTGCGCCAGCTCGCCATCACCAAGGACAAGGACCTTAGCGGCAAGCTCGGCGATGTTGTGCTCGCTTCACCCGATCTCGACGTCGATGTCTTCAAGAGCCAGATGGAGCGCTATGGCAAACCAAAGCATCCCTTCATCGTGCTCGCCTCGAAGGACGATCGGGCTCTGGATATTTCGAGCTGGATCGCCGGCGACAAGCCAAGGCTGGGCGACTACCTCAACGCCAAGGACATTGTCAGCTACGGCGTGATCGTCGTCGACCTCTCCAAGGTCAAGCCGGGCGATGAGCTGGGTCACACCACTTTTGCCGACAATGCAAATGTTATCAAACTCTTGGGACAAGGGTTGAACGAAGAAGATGCACGCGCGCTTGGGAGAAATGCCGACGTGACCAGCCGCGTCAACCGCTTCGCGCAAGGGATCGGGCAGTCGCTGTCGTCAGCCGCGGACATCGTTATCACAACCCCGCTCGAAGTGCTGACCCTGGGCGCTGGCGGACGCTAACAGCCCGGCTTGCAGATCATACAGGTCACCGATCCACCATCACGCCTTCGTGACCGAACAACGCAGGGACCGATGGAATAAACGGCCGCCTCCACGGGTCTCCCCAGTATGCGCCACACACGGCGCGATGGGAGATCCACATGAGCCACCATCACGACAATGACGAGCATGGCATAAGCCGGCGCCACGCACTCGAATGCATGATCTGGGCGGGTACAGGCGTGTTATGGACGATTTCAGGCGGCGTTCCCAAATCGCTCAATCTGCTCGGCCAGGCCGAGGCAGCCGAGGCGCTTTCGTCCGGATTCACCTTCCTGCAGATATCGGACAGCCATATCGGCTTCGACAAGGCCGCCAACCCGCACGCCATCGACACGCTGAAAGAGGCGATGGCGAAGATCGCGACGTTGCAGGTGAAGCCAGCCTTCCTGATCCACACCGGTGACATCACGCATCTTTCCAAGCCGGCACAGTTCGACAACGCCGCCCAGATTATCGGTGGCGCGGGCTTTGACGTGCATTACGTGCCCGGCGAGCACGACCTCGTCGATGACGCCAACGGGCAAGCCTATCTCGACCGTTACGGCAAGGGTACCAAGGGCGCCGGCTGGTATTCTTTCGACCAGAACGGCGTGCACTTCGTCGGTCTCGTCAACGTCGTCAATCTGAAGGCAGGAGGACTTGGCAATCTTGGCGCCGAGCAGCTCACCTGGCTGGCCGATGATTTACGCGCATTGAGCAGTTCCACGCCGATCGTGGTCTTCGCCCACATTCCGCTCTGGGCCATCTATCCCGAATGGGGATGGGGCACCGACGACGCGGCCCAAGCGCTGGCACTGCTCAAGCGCTTCGGCTCGGTCACCGTCCTCAACGGCCACATCCACCAGATCATGCAGAAGGTGGAAGGCAATGTGACATTCCATACCGCGCGTTCGACCGCCTTCCCCCAGCCTGCGCCCGGCACCGCCCCCGCGCCCGGACCGATGACGGTCGACGCTGGCAAATTGCGCGGCCTGCTCGGTACCAGCGGCGTTTCGGTGAAGCAGGGTTCCAACGAACTCGCCATCATCGACACCACCCTCGCAGATGTCTGAATTCCAATGGAAAGGAACACACCTTATGCTCCGTTTTCGTCCCCCTGCCCCGCAACTGGCAGCGATCTTCTTCGGCCTCAGCCTGTCCGTTGCGGTGAATGCACCGCTGCATGCCGCGGATGCGCCCGCAATCAAGATCGAGAACTTCGCCTTCACCCCACAGACCCTGACCGTGAAGGCGGGGACAACGGTCACCTTTCGTAACGATGACGACATTCCGCACCAGATCGTGGCAACGGACGGCGGTTTCCGATCCAAGGCGCTTGACACCAGCGACACCTATACCTTCACCTTTTCCAAGGCTGGCGACTTCGCCTATTATTGCGGACTGCACCCCCACATGCAGGGCAAGGTCGTCGTCACGCCCTGAATGCGGTTCTGGACACTGCTACGGAGTGCCGGATGATGCTGTGGAGTTGAGCGGCAAGGCTCCTGCCGGACGGTTTGGCGAGGTGGTTCTGCCCCATCTCGGCGATGCCTTGTCGCTGGCTCGCTGGCTCACCGGCAACGCAACCGACGCGGAAGATGTCGTCCAGGAGGCCTGTCTCAAGGCCCATGCCGGTATTGGCACCTATGCCGGCGGCAACGCCCGGGCCTGGTTGCTGACGATCGTACGCAACACCTCCTATTCGTGGCTTGCACGCAATCGTCCGCGCAATGTCGTCGTGGTCGGCGACATGACCGACCTTGATGAATTGGCGACGGGGTACGGCAACGACGCTCCGTTCGCCAATGGTCCGGAGGCAGCGCTCATCGCCAAGAGCGACCACGCGGCCTTAGAGGCTGCCATCGCGGCACTCCCACATCCGTTTCGCGAGGTGATCGTGTTGCGCGATGTCAACGATCTGGCCTATCGCGAGATCGCGGCGGTGCTTGATCTGCCGCTGGGCACCGTCATGTCGCGCCTCGCGCGGGCACGTGCCGCGCTGATCTCGAAGCTCGGGGGCAAGTCATGATTGACAAGGACGGATTGCCCAGAGATTCTCGGGATTTGCACCTGCTCCTTCACGCGCTTGTCGATGGCGAACTCGACGCAGCGAAGGCCATGACGCTCGAGCGGCGGCTCGCCGAAGACCCAACGCTTGCTGCGGAACATCAGCGCATCGTCGCCCTGCGGCGGGCAGTTCTCGCATTGCCTCGAACGGAAGCCGATCCCGCTTTTGCCGCGCGCATGGCGGCGTTGGCGCAGGAAGGCGAAAAGGCACCCTCGCCAGCCAACAACAACATCTCATGGAAAGCTCGGTGGGACGATTGGCGCGCCCTTGCCGCGTCGGTCGTTGTCACCGCCGGGCTGGCGAGCGGAGCAACCTACTGGATGATGGCGCCCGGCATGCAGGAGGATTTTGCCACGGCGATCGCCAATGACCATCGCCGCAGCCTGCTGGCAGCCGCGCCAGTGGATGTCGTCTCTTCGGATCGCCATACGGTGAAACCGTGGCTGGATGCCAGGATCGGTGTGTCTCCTCCTGCGCCGGATCTGACCAAGGACGGTTTCTCGCTCGTCGGCGGGCGCGTCGAAGTCGTCGGCAATCGGCCGGTGCCTGCACTCGTCTACCGCTATCGCGAACACCTGATCACGCTGGTTGCAATCCCCCGTGAAGGAACCGCCACGCCGATGCCCTCCAAGCCGACAGGTGGAGGCTTCTCAATGCTGCGATGGGACGACGGGGCCTTCTCCTACTGGGCCGTTTCGGATGCGGAACCGAGCGTAATGGAGGATTTCGCGTTCCGTTTCCGCGCCGCCATTGGTCCCTGAGCACTGGTCCCGACAAGCCAACCTTGCGAACTGTTAATTCGACACGCCGGGGCCTTCGTCTTAAAAAACAGGCGAATCGCTGGAGAGTGCGGCCTTGGAACAGCGTGTGGAACTTCCAAAGGAAGCGCAGGCTGCCGAGCAACGTCGATCGGGCAGTTGGCTGGCATGGCTTGTCGTTCTGGCGGTGATCGCGTCCGGCGGCTACTGGTGGTGGCAGCGGTCGCAACCGACGCAGCAACCGGCTCCCAGTTTCAGCCGGCGCTCCGCGCCGCCCGCCGCCGTCGGCACCGCGACGATCTCGACCGGCAATGTCGACGTCACGCTCGACGCCCTGGGCACGGTGACATCGCTCGCCACCGTGACGGTGCGTACCCAGGTCACCGGTCAGCTTGTCCAGATCGCCTTCAAGGAAGGACAGGATGTCAAGAAAGGCGACCTGCTCGCCAAGATCGACTCGCGCTCCTTTGAGGCGTCACTCGGGCAGGCGGTGGGCCAGCTGGCCCGTGACCAGGCCCTCCTGGACAACGCGAAACTGGATCTGACCCGAGCCGAAACGACGGTCAAGACCGGCGCCACCACGCGCCAGGCTTATGACACACAGGCGGCCCTTGTGACGCAGTATCAGGGCACGCTGGCGTCGGACCTGGCAACCGTGCAGGCGGCCAAGGTCAATCTCTCCAACACCAGCATCGTCTCGCCGGTCGACGGCCGTGCAGGCCTGCGCCTGGTGGACGAAGGCAACTACGTAACGCCCGGCGATGCCAACGGCATCGTGGTCATCACGCGGCTGCAGCCGATCAGCGTGCTGTTCACCGTGCCGGAGGACCAGCTCTCGGCAATCCGCCGGCGTCTCGGCCAGGGCGCCACGCTGCCCGTCACCGCGTTCGACCGCACCGGCAATGCCAAACTGGGCGACGGGCAACTGGAAACCTTCGACAGCGCGATCGACCCGACGACCGGCACGATCAAGTTGCGCGCGACCTTCGCGAACGAGGACCACGCCCTCTTCCCCAACCAATTCGTCAACATCCGGCTTCTCGTCGACACCCATGCCGACGCCATCATCGCGCCGACCGCCGCTGTCCAGCGCGGCGCGCCGGGCACCTTCGTCTATGTGGTGAACGCCGACAGCACGGTTTCCGTGCGCACCGTGACGCTTGGCACCATGAATGGCGAGAAAACCCAGATACTCTCCGGCTTGAAGGCCAGCGAGACGGTGGTCGTCGATGGCGTCGACAGGTTGCGCGACGGCATGAAGATCAACGCGGCGCAACCGGGCAATGATGCCGCGACGCCACCAGTCGCAGCCACGCCGCCCGCGCCGCAGCAAGGCGACCCGGCCAAGCCGGATGCCTCAGCACACAAGCACGGCGACGGCAAACACCGGCGCAACCAGACCGGCCAATCGCCATGAATCCGTCCCGCCCGTTTATCCTGCGGCCGGTCGCGACATCGCTGCTGATGGTCGCGATCATGCTGTCGGGCATTCTGGCGTTTCGTTTCCTGCCGATTTCCGCCCTGCCCCAGGTCGATTACCCGACCATCCAGGTCCAGACCTTCTATCCCGGCGCCAGCCCGGACGTGATGACCTCTTCCATCACTGCACCGCTTGAGGTGCAGCTTGGCCAGATCCCCAATCTGGAGCAGATGAATTCGATCAGCTCGGCCGGTTCCTCGGTGATCACGCTGCAGTTCAGCCTGGCCATTTCGCTCGACGTCGCCGAGCAGGAGGTCCAGGCGGCCATCAACGCGGCCGGCAATCTGCTGCCAGCCGATCTGCCGGCACCGCCGATCTATGCCAAGGTCAACCCCGCCGACGCGCCGGTGCTGACGCTCGGCCTCACCTCGACGAACATGGCGCTGCGCGACGTGCAGGCGCTCGCCGACACGCGTCTGGCGCAGAAAATCTCGCAGCTTCCCGGCGTCGGCCTGGTTTCGTTGTCGGGTGGGCAGCGACCGGCCGTGCGTGTCCAGGCCGATCTGCGCAAGCTCGCCGCCTACGGGCTCAACATGGACGATTTGCGCACCACGCTGGCCAGCGCGAACGTCAACCAGCCCAAGGGCAATTTCGACGGCCCTTCGCGCGCCTACACCGTCAACGCCAACGACCAGCTGCAGAGCGCCGATCAGTACAGGTCGCTGATCGTGGCCTACAAGAACGGCGCGCCCGTAAGGTTGAGCGATGTCGGCGCCGTGGTGGACGCCACCGAGAACAACAAGCTCGCCGCCTGGATGAACACCACGCCGGCGATCATCGTCAACGTGCAGCGCCAGCCCGGTGCCAACGTCATCGACGTGGTTGACCGCATCAAGGCGCTGCTGCCACAGCTACAAGCCTCGCTGCCGCATTCCGTCGACGTCGCTGTGCTCACCGACCGCACCACGACCATCCGCGCCTCGGTGCACGATGTCGAATACGAGCTGTCGCTGGCCATCGTCCTGGTCGTGCTGGTCATCTTCGTTTTCCTGCGCAGCGCCCGCGCCACGCTGATCCCCAGCCTGTCGGTACCGCTCTCCCTCGTAGGCACGCTGGGCGTCATGTACATGTTCGGCTACAGCCTCGACAATCTGTCGCTGATGGCACTGACAGTGGCGACCGGCTTCGTCGTTGATGATGCCATCGTGGTGATTGAGAACATCTCGCGCTACATCGAGGAAGGCGACACACCGCTGCAAGCGGCGCTTAAGGGCTCCGAGCAGATCGGCTTCACCATCATCTCGCTGACCGTTTCGCTGATCGCGGTGCTGATCCCACTGCTGTTCATGAGCGACGTCGTCGGGCGGCTGTTCCGCGAATTCGCCGTCACCCTCGCCACCACCATCCTGATATCGGCGGTGGTCTCGCTGACGCTCGTGCCCATGGCCTGCGCCAGGCTGCTGCAACCGATCTCTGAGGTGCGCGAAAACGCCTTCCAGCGCGCCAGCCACGATTTCTTCGAATGGGTGATCCGCGGCTATGGTCGCATGTTGAACTGGGTGCTCGACCGGCAGGCAGTGACGCTCGCGGTCACCTTTGCCACGCTGGTGGCCACCGCGATCCTCTATGTCGAAATCCCGAAGGGCTTCTTTCCGGTTCAGGATACCGGCGTGATCCAGGCCGTCACCGAGGCGCGGCAATCGACATCCTATGCAGCGATGGCGGACCAGCAACAGCGGCTTGCCGCAGTCATCCTGCAAGACAAGGACGTGGAAAGCCTGTCCTCCTTCATCGGCGTCGACGGCACCAACACGACGCTGAATGTCGGCCGCATGCTGATCAATCTGAAATCGCACGAGCAGCGCACCGCTGACATCTCGACCGTCATCGCCCGGTTGAAAAAGGAAGCCGCCGCCCTGCCCGGCATCACCCTCTACATGCAGCCGGTGCAGGATCTGACGATCGACGGCACCGTCAGCCGCACGCAGTATCAATTCGTGCTCCAGGATGCGAGCGCCGGCGAGCTGGCCGAATGGACGCCGAAGCTGATCGACAAACTAAACACCTTGCCGCAACTGGCTGACGTTGCGAGCGATCTTTCTAATCGTGGTCTCGCCGTCTTCGTCGATATCGATCGCGACCAGGCTGCCCGCTTCGGCGTCACGCCGGCCACGGTCGACAACGCGCTCTACGATGCTTTCGGCCAGCGCATCGTCTCGACCATCTTCACCGCCTCCAACCAGTACCGAGTCATCCTCGAGGCCGATCCCGAACTGCAGCAGTCCCTCAAATCGCTTTCGTCGATCTACGTGCCGACATCGACCGGCGGTGGCCCGATATCGCTGTCGGTCTTCGCCAAGATGCGGGTCGACACGGTGCCGCTCCAGATCACACATATGGGCCAGTTCCCGGCGACGACCGTTTCATTCAATCTTGCGCCGGGCGCTTCGCTCGGCGGCGCGGTGGCCGCAATCCAGCAGGCGCAGGCCGAAATCGGCATGCCGGCGTCCGTGACCGCCTCTTTCCAGGGCACGGCCAGTGCCTTCCAGGCCTCGCTTGGCAATGAGCTGTTCCTGATCCTGGCGGCGGTGGTGACGGTCTATATCGTGCTCGGCGTTCTCTATGAGAGTTTCATCCACCCGATCACCATTCTCTCGACGTTGCCATCCGCAGGCATCGGCGCACTGCTTGCGCTGATGATCGCCGGCGAAGACCTGACCATCATTGCGCTGATCGGCATCATCCTGCTGATTGGTATCGTCAAGAAGAACGCGATCATGATGATCGACTTCGCGCTCGACGCACAACGCAACGAAGGCAAGTCGCCGCGCGATGCCATCTTCCAGGCGTGTCTCCTGCGCTTCCGGCCGATCCTGATGACCACGGTCGCCGCCGTCCTTGGCGCACTGCCGCTGATGCTCGGCACCGGTGTCGGTTCAGAACTGCGCCATCCGCTCGGCGTCAGCATCGTCGGCGGCTTGCTGTTCAGCCAGGTGCTGACTCTGTTCACGACGCCGGTCATCTACCTGTGGTTCGACCGGCTGGCGACCCGCCTGCGTGGCGCCGGCCCGGAAATAGCCCGGGGACGTGGCGCGGACTTCGCGCCATGAACCTGTCAGTCCCGTTCATCCGGCGTCCGGTGGCGACCATGCTGCTCACTATCGGCCTGTTCGCGACGGGACTGGTGGCTTTTCCATTGTTGCCGGTCTCGCCACTGCCGCAGGTCGACTATCCCGTCATTTCCGTGCGCGCCTCCATGCCTGGCGCCAGTCCGCAGGTGATGGCCAACACGGTGGCGAGCCCGCTCGAACGGCATCTCGGCGAAATCGCCGACGTCAATGAAATGACCTCGTCCAGTAGTGTCGGCTCGACGCGGGTGACGCTGCAATTCGGTCTCGATCGTGACATCGACGGTGCCGCGCGTGACGTGCAGGCCGCCATCAACGCAGCTCGGGCGGACCTGCCAGCCAGCCTTCGCTCCAACCCGACCTACAGGAAGGTCAACCCGGCGGACGCGCCGATCTTGGTCCTGGCGCTGACCTCCGACACGCTGACGCGCGGCCAGATCTACGACACCGCAAGCACCGTTCTGGCGCAGAAACTTTCGCAGGTCGAAGGCATCGGCGAGGTCGACGTCGCGGGCAGTTCTTTGCCAGCAGTGCGTGTCGAACTAACGCCGCAGACCCTCTATCATTACGGCATCGGGCTGGAAGACGTGCGCGCAGCATTGAGCTCAGCCAACGCGCATGCGCCGAAAGGAGCCATCGACGTCGGGCCGGAGCGGTATCAGATCTATGCCAACGATCAGAGCCTGCGTGCGGAAGACTATCGTCCCCTCATCGTCGCCTACCGCAACGGCGCCCCGGTCAGGCTGACCGATGTCGGCGAGGTCGTCGATTCCGTCGAGAATATCCGCAATTCCGGCCTGGCCAATGGCAAGCCGGCCGTTCTCATCGTCATGACCAGGTCGCCGAACGCCAACATCATCGATACCGTCGACCGGGTGAAGGATCTGATCCCGACGCTGAAGGCGTCGATCTCGCCGGCGATCGATCTTTCGGTCGCCGTCGACCGATCCAACACGATCCGCGCCTCGCTGAAGGAGGTCGAGCTCACATTGATGATCGCGCTCGGCCTGGTCATCCTGGTCGTCTTCGCCTTCTTGCGCGACGTACGCGCCACGCTGATACCGGTCGTGGCGGTCCCGGTCTCGCTGGTCGGCACGCTGGGCGTCATGTATCTGCTTGGCTTCAGTCTCGACAATTTGTCGCTGATGGCGCTGACGGTGGCGACCGGCTTTGTCGTCGACGATGCGGTCGTCGTCCTTGAAAACGTCGCACGGCACCGCTCCGCAGGCCTGTCTCCCGTCCAGGCGGCGATCAAGGGTACGCAGGAGGTCGGCTTCACCGTCCTGTCGATGAGCGTTTCGCTAATTGCCGTCTTCATCCCGATCCTGTTGATGGGCGGCATCATCGGGCGGCTGTTTCGCGAATTCGCGGTCACCCTTTCGGCGGCGATCTTGATTTCGCTGGTCGTCTCGCTGACCACCACGGCCATGATGTGCTCGGTGCTGTTGCGCAAGGAAGAACGCGGTCCGCACGGGCGCCTCTACCGGGCAAGCGAAGCCGCCTTCGAGGCCATGTTCAACTTCTATCGCAGCACGCTGTCGTGGACGCTCGGGCATCCGCGGCTGATCATGCTGCTGCTTCTGGCCACGCTCTGCCTCAACGGTTACCTCTATGTCATTATCCCGAAAGGCTTTTTCCCCCAGCAGGATACGGGGTTGCTGGTCGGTTCTGTCCAAGCCGATCAGTCTATTTCGTTCCAGTCGATGTCTGACAAGGTCAACCGTTTCGCCGAGATCGTGAAGAACGATCCGGCGGTCGCCAGCGCGGTCGCCTTCACAGGCGGAGGCCAGACCAATTCGGGCGCCATGTATGTGGCGCTGAAGCCGCAGGCCGAACGCAACGTTTCGGCTGACGCGGTCATCGCGCGTTTGAGGACGCAACTCGCCGTCGTACCCGGCGCCACGCTCTTCCTGCAGTCGGTGCAGGACATTCGCGCTGGCGGGCGCCAGTCCAATGCCCAATTCCAATACACGTTGCAGGGCGACGACGCCGATGAAATCCGCGATTGGGCGCAGAAGCTGACGATAGCCCTGCAAACCGAACCCAAGCTCACCGACGTCAACAGCGACCAGCAGAACAAGGGGCTGGACATCGACCTCACCATAGACCGGGATACGGCGGCGCGGCTGGGTATCACCGTCAGCCAGATCGACAGCACGCTTTACGATGCTTTCGGCCAGCGCCAGGTCTCGACCATCTATGTGGCCCGCAACCAGTATCACGTCATCATGGAGGTGGCGCCGGAATACTGGCAGCACCCCGACACGCTCAAGCAGGTCTATATCAGCAAGTCGGGCGGTTCGGTCAGCGGCTCGCAAAAGACCAACGCGGTGGCTGGAACCTTCGTATCGGGTCAGAAGAGCGCCGCGTCGGCGCAGGTTTCCGATGCCGCGGTCAATCAGGCCAACAATTCCATTGGCGCTGTCGGCAAGACGGCGAGTTCGACCGGGGCCGCCGTCAGCACGGCGCGGGAAACCATGGTGCCGCTATCGGCCGTTGCCAGCTATGCCCCAGGCAACACGCCGCTGTCGGTGAACCACCAGGGATTGTTCGTCGCCACCACCATTTCCTTCAACCTGGCGCCGGGCGTCGCGCTGGGCGAAGCGATTGCCGCGATCAACGCGGCCCAGGACCGTATCGGCATGCCGGTAACCATCCACGGTGGATTCCAGGGTACCGCCAACGTCTTCCAGCAATCGCTTGCGAACGAACCGATGCTGATCCTGGCAGCACTGCTAGCGGTCTATGTGGTGCTGGGCATGCTCTATGAGAGCTATGTCCACCCGCTCACCATCCTGTCGACCTTGCCGTCGGCGGGTGTCGGCGCGCTGCTGGCGCTTGGCGCCTTCGGCATCGAGTTCTCGATCATGGCGATGATCGGCGTGATCCTCCTGATCGGCATCGTCAAGAAGAACGCCATCATGATGATCGACTTCGCGCTGGACGCCGAGCGCAAGCAGGGCATGTCGGCGCGCGACGCCATCTCCCAGGCGTGCCTTCTGCGTTTCCGGCCCATCATGATGACCACCATGGCAGCCCTGCTCGGCGCGGTCCCCCTTGCCATCGGCCTTGGCGAAGGCAGCGAGCTCAGACAGCCGCTCGGCGTTGCGATCGTCGGCGGCTTGATCCTCAGCCAAATGCTCACCCTTTATACGACGCCGGTCATCTACATTTATCTCGATCGGTTCCGCTTGTGGGCGCTTGGCTCGCGCCGAAAGCGCGGGGCCGCGCCAATTCCGAGCTGATCTCAGGCAGCGAGAAGATGTGTCGAGCAGGTCGAACCCATCAGGCGTTCGCTGCCTCCACCAGCCAGTCATGGAAAGCCACCATTGCCGGCGTTTCGGCGCGCGACTGCAGGCGAGTCAGCCAATAACTCCCCATGGTCACGGCAACGGAGAAGGGCTGCCGAATGGCGTCGGCCAAGAGGTGGCGGGAAAACATCAGCGGCGGCGCCAAGGCAATGCCGGCACCCTGGAAGGCCGCTTCCATCATGGCGAGCGAGGAATCGAAGACGATGCTCTTCGGCACCGGCATGTTAGCCGGCGCGCCGGCCGCGGCCAGCCATTGCGGCCACTCGTCGGCGCGGTAGGAACGCAGCAGCGTGTGCCTGGAAACGTCGGCCGGCGTGTGGAGCTGCTCCGCGATGCTGGGAACGCATAGCGCCGAAAGTGGTGCCTCCAGCAGTCGGACCGCCTCGACACCATGCCATGCCCCTGCCCCGAAGCGGATCGCGTAGTCCAGCCCCTCGGCGGCGATGTCGACACGGTTGTTGTTCGTGGAAAGACGCAGATCGATGAAAGGATGCCGCGCCTGGAAATCGGCGAGGCGCGGCAACAGCCAGCCGACCGCCAACGTCGCCACCGCACCGACGCGCAACACCTCGCGATAGTGGCCACCCTCGAAACGTTCCAGCGTTCCGGCGATGCGGTCGAACGCCTCGCGCAGCGCCGGCAGCAACGTTTCGCCTTCCGGCGTCAGCATCAGGCCGCGAGGCAGCCGGTTGAACAGGATGACGTTCAATTGGCCTTCGAGGCTCTTTACGTGATGGCTGACGGCGGCCTGCGTCACGCACAGCTCGATCGCCGCCTTGGTGAAGCTAAGGTGCCGCGCCGAAGCTTCGAATGCCCGCAGCGCGTTGAGGGGAAGATGAGGTCGAACCACGGAACACCCAAATTATTCTAATGGCTGGCGCTAGATATCGTCGTTTGTTCGATGCGTACAGGCCACCTATACCAGCTTCACCCGATCGGCTTCCCTGCTTCAAATTACAGCCCGGATTTCGATATGCGGGTCTTTGGACATACAAAAGCGATCAACGACCGCAGCCCTCCCAGGCGCCGCGGATCGCACAACCACGAGGATGCTGTAGCTGCCATGAGAAATATTACCTTTTCGAGGCTTGGGTCTGTTGCTTTTGCCTGGCTCGCGCTCGGCGCGAATGCGCAGGCGGCGGAAAGCGAACAAGGTCAACTCGGCCGCATCGTCGCCAAGGCGATCGAACCGGTCATGAAGGAAAACGACGTTCTCGGCATGGCCGTTGCCGTTACCATCAAGGGCAAGCGCTACTTCTTCAACTACGGCGTGGCATCGAAGGAAAGCGGCCAGAAGGTCACTGAAAACACCATTTTCGAGATCGGTTCGATCAGCAAGACCTTCACCGCCACGCTTGCCGCCTATGCGCAGCAAACCGGTACGATGGCTCTATCGGATCCAGCGGTCAAATACATGCCGGCCTTGGCTGGCAGCGCGCTCGAGAAGGTCAGTCTGCTTGATCTCGGCACCTATGCCGCCGGCGGCCTGCCCCTGCAGTTTCCGGACAGCGTGAAGGGTCAGGATGGAATTGTCGCCTTCTTCAAGAGCTGGCGGCCGGACTATGCTGCCGGCACCTACCGCCAGTACTCCAACCCGAGCATCGGCCTCTTCGGAGAATTGGCCGCCAAGAGCATGGGCAAGCCTTTCGCTGATCTGATGGAGCAGAAGCTTTTCCCCGCGTTCGGCCTGACGAGCACCTTCATCAAGGTCCCTGAATCCCGCATGGCCGATTATGCTTTCGGCTATTCGAAGGCCGACAAGCCGATCCGAGTCTCGTCAGGTCCGTTCGGTTCGGAAGCCTATGGCGTCAAGACGACCTCGACGGATATGGCGCGGTATCTGGAACTGAACATGGACAGTTCCAGCCTCGATGCCGCGATGAAAGGCGCGATCGTCGCCACCCACACCGGATATTACAAAGTCGACAACACCACCCAGGGCCTGGGATGGGAGACCTATTCTTATCCGACGACACTCGACGTGCTGCTTGCCGGCAATTCATCGGACATGGCTCTCAAGCCACACAAGGTGGAAAGACTGGTTCCGCCGCAAGAGGCGGGAGATGACGTGCTGATCAACAAGACCGGCTCCACCAACGGCTTTGGTGCCTACGCCGTTTTCGTTCCGGCGGAAAAGATCGGCATCGTCATGCTGGCCAACAAAAGCTATCCCAACCCGATCCGGGTCAAGGCTGCATATCAGATCATCACGGCCATCGAAAAACAGCCGGGTCTGCTGAACGCCCGCTGACGCGTCACCATTTCTGATCCGAAACAGGCAACGGCGGCAAGGCACCAACCTTGTCGCCGTCACGGCGCGGCATATTGGCCACCATTGTCCGTGTCCAACACCATCGACAAGGTGACATGCCGCGGGCGCGTCAGCGCGAAGATCACAGCCTCGACGACATCGCGGTTGGTGCCGCGCCCGCCTTTGGCGCGATGCGCCACCTCCTCCCATTCGGGATCGGTTGGCAAAATATCGTCCAGATAGGGCGGATGGATCGTGATCGAGCGAACTGGCGAGCCGACCAGCATCTGCTTCAATCCTTCGGCAATCGCTGACTGGCCATGCTTGGCGGCATAGAATGGCACCGAGACCGTATGCAACGACGCGTTGAGTAGGCCGCTGATCGACCCGATCGTAACGATGTCGGGGCTTTCCGAACGCTCCAGCCCGGGCAGAAGCGCCTGCGTGAACAGGAACGTGCCGGTAATCGCGGCGTTGACCACGCCTGCGACTTCATCGGCCGTATAGGGCTCTTTCCGCCCCTCCAGCCACATCGCGCCATTGTTGACCAGAACGTCGACTGTCGGGTTGGAAGCTAAAATCGCCCGGCTTGCCTCAGTCACACTGCCTACATCAGCCAGGTCGACGGCAATACAGGTTGGTGCATTTCCAGTGCGTTCCACGATGATCGACGCGATATCGGCCAGCGCTTGTTCGTTGCGACCGCACAAAACGAGACGGGCTTCGAGTTCCGCCAGCGATATGGCAAGAGCCGCACCCAGCCCCCTTCCCGCACCGGTGATAACGACCAGCTTCCCTGCAAACCGTCCCACCAAACGAACCTCCCACAATCATCGAGTGAAGCGGACATAGGCGCCATCGGTATATTTTGCGAGACCTGCCGGGAACGGAATCCGTCCAACGCAGACCGGCCCCGCGAAAGGACACGAATGGACATCCGCCAACCGGCCATACCGAGCAACACCATTCCATCGTGCCGTTCCGAATGCGCATTCGATTGTTACGCAATGTCAGAATTTCAGCATTCCATTTCGCGCATTCGTCCTTAAGTTCACTATCCTTATGGACTTAAGGGAGGAGCGACGATGATCGAGCGTTCGCGCAATTCCGTCATCATCATTGGCGGTGGCGCCAGTGGCGTCATTCTCACAGCACATCTGTTGCGTTCGACCGATCCGGGTTTGCGTGTCACGCTGGTCGAGCGTCGCGACAGTTTCGGCAAGGGCATGGCCTATTCCACCATCTTGCCCGACCATCTCCTGAACGTCGCCGCCACCAATATGAGCGCGTTTCCCGATGATCCTGGCCACTACTGGCGCTGGCTCGTGGAAAACCGGCTCGTCGCGGCCAATGCCGGGCCGGTCTACACGCCACGCGGCATCTATGGGCGTTATCTCGAGCATGTTCTGGCCACTTGCGTCGAACGCGAAAGCGCTACCGGCCGCCTGCGGCTGGTGAAGCAGGAATGCATCGGTGTCGCCACCACGCAGGGCGGCGTCGAGGCACGGCTGGCCGACGGCACCAGCCTGGTCGGTCATGTCGTCGTGCTCGCCACCGGTCACGACGAGGCGCCGGCCACGGACCAGAATTTCGCGCTCCGTGTCGGCTCGGCCGAAGATACGCCACTGGACCCTGACGCCCGGGTGCTTGTGCTCGGAACCGGCCTCAGCATGGCCGACGCGTGGCTCACGCTCCAGCATCGTGGACACAAGGGCGAAGTCGTTGCCGTATCGCGACGCGGGCTGCTGCCCTGGCCGCACCAGAAGGGCAACCCGATCAAGCTCGACAGCGCCGACATCCCACTTGGTACTGAGCTCTCCTATTTCGTGGACTGGTTCCACAAACTGGTGCGCGAGACCGAAAAAGCCGGCGGCAACTGGCGCGACGTCGTCGATGGGCTGAGGCCGTTCAACCAGCGCATCTGGCAGAATTGGCCTGCTACCGCCAAACGCCGCTTTCTCGAACACACCAAGGCCTGGTGGGATATCCACCGCCACCGCATGGCGCCGCAGATCCATGCGAAGGTGAGCGAAGCTGTGCGTTCCGGCCGGTTAAGGCTCCTTGCAGCGCGCGTCCTCGATACGCAGCCGGACGGTGATCATGGACGCAAGGTGCGGCTCTTGCCGCGCCGCTCGCGCGAAACGGAAACACTGCATGTCGGTCGTGTCTATGACTGCACCGGCATCGTGAAGGACGTGTCGACCGGTTCGATTGCCGTCATCCGCTCGCTGACTGATCGCGGCCTGGCACGCCCTGACCCGTTGCGCCTCGGTCTCGACGTCACGCCGGACTGTGCGGTGATCGACGCAAGCGGCTCGGTTTCCGACCGGCTGTTCGCTGTCGGCCCGCTGACGCGCGGCACATTCTTCGAGATCGACGCCGTCCCCGATATCCGCAACCAGACGGCAAGGCTGGCGGGAAGATTGACGCAGCAAAGCGCGCCGGGCTTTCGCTGATTGCAGAAACGGAAGCGGCGCGATCCGTATAGACCGCGCCCCTCCATCTGTTGCCCGAAGCGTCAGAAGCCGTATCTTTGAACCAGATCGAAACGGCCGGCCGCGACGGCTGAGCTTGCGGCCCAAGCTGCGTCCCGCCGTGCCAGCGAGTTCCGCACGAAGGACGCGACATGGCCGAACGCATCGAGATCGGCCGTGGTCTCGATGCCCGCAACCATGAACTCGGATACGCCCGCATCGATGAAGCCAAGCAGCGAAAGTGCTGCCTGCGCCGGCAACCGAGGCAGGTCTGCGAAACCGGCATTGGCGTGTGCATCGTCTGCAACCCAATGAACAGGCAATGCGAAGCGAACCTTGCCTTGCCGACCGTGCCTTGCCGCCGCCGCGCGGACCCGGCCTGCCAATAGCCGCGCCTCGTCCGGAGAACCGGCTGTCAGTTCAAAGACGTCGGCATGCTTGCCGGCAACGTTCAGCGCTGTTCCGGAAAGCCCACTCATGCGGATCGGCACATGGACGCTCGGAGGCTGCTTGCGCGGCACGAAGCCGCCGGCAACGCTGTAGAACGGCCCCTCATGGTCGATCGGCCTTTCATTCGCCCACAGCCGCTTCAACAGCATCAGATACTCGTCCGTACGCCGCCAGAATGCGATGTGGCTGGGTTGCCACTCAGTGTCTGCGAAGCCTCGAGCAGGTACGCGCAACGAGATGCGGCCGTCGCTCAGTGCTTGCAAGGCAACCACGCGACGCGCGGCCGTCACAGGATCCAGTTCTCCGGCCCCATGCGTGACGACGAGTTGCAGCGATTTGAAGCGAGCCGCAACGGCCTCATCGAGCTCTGCGAGTGGCGCGCCCCGTTCTTCGAGTTGCCAGGACCGGAAGCCCGCATTCCAGGCGAGCGCCGGCGCTACATCGCCGCTCCGGACGCGAGCATCGCCGGTGTTGGACAGTGGTTCAGTGTTATTGGGGGGCACGAAAGTGAACACGACGCTCATCACAACTTCTCCCTTGTTGTGGCTGACAGGCGGGTGATTCAACTCCTACAAAACGCCAGACGCTTGCAGGCTGCCTGGCGAGAGCCTCAGTGCACGAGGCCGAGGACAAAGGCGCCGGCAAAGAGGAAGGATATGGCGAACACCGCATAAGGCGCGAACGCACCTGCAAGAGCCGGCGCTGCTGGGCTGCTATTCTTGCGGGTCTTGCGACCGGCGGTCTGGATTTGGAAATGCGCCACAGCGTCCTCCATTTCCTTTAGTCTATAAACTCAGTAGATTTTGTCGATTGCTATTTTTGACGAAGCGATAGCATGGCTTTCTCAGATGCCTCGACGGCTTCGAACTTTGTTCCGCGAAATTGCCATGCGGCGCGGTTAGGCGCGCTCCAATATCCGCATCGTCCTTTCTGGCCGTTCGCTTTGGCGGCCAATGCAAAAACTCTGGCGATACCCGGGCATTTTTCGTATCACAGCGCCGCGCCCGCCCGGCGGCGCTATACGATGGAACCCGCTCCGATGTTCGAAGACTTGCAGCCCGCGCCGACAGACAAGATCCTGGCCCTGATCGGCCTTTATCGCGCGGACCCGCGCACCGACAAAGTCGATCTCGGCGTCGGCGTCTACAAGGACCGCGCGGGCAAGACCGTGGTGATGCGCGCCGTACGCGCGGCTGAAAAGCGCCTGCTGGAGACGCAGGACACCAAGACCTATCTCGGTCTGGCCGGCGACCTTGCTTTCAACGCCGCAATGGCGGATCTCGTATTCGGTAAGAGCGCCGACGTCACACGCATTCGCTCCGCGCAAGCGCCGGGCGGCTCCGGTGCGCTGCGCCTGGCGGCCGAGCTTCTCAAGCGCACCAGGCCGGATGCCGTGGTGTGGATTTCCAACCCGACCTGGCCGAACCACATCCCCATGATGCGCGGCGCCGGCCTGACTGTCCGGGAATACCCCTATTTCGATGCGGAAAGCGGCACCGTGCGCTTCGACGCCATGCTGGCGGCGTTGAAGGAAGCCAAGAGCGGCGATGCCGTGCTTTTGCACGGGTGCTGCCACAACCCGACCGGCGCCAATCTGACAGCGGCTCAATGGGCCGAAGTGGCGGACCTGCTGGTAGCGCGCGGCCTGCTGCCTTTCGTCGACATCGCTTACCAGGGGTTTGGCGAAGGCCTTGAGGCCGATGCAGCCGGTCTGCGCATCGTCGCGGGCAAGGTGCCGGAAATGCTGGTCGCGGCCAGCTGTTCCAAGAACTTTGCCGTCTATCGCGACCGCGTTGGCGCGGCGATGATCATGGGCAGGACTGGCCCGGAAGCTGACATGGCCCAAGGCCACATGCTGGCCGCAGCCCGCACGCTCTATTCCATGCCGCCGGATCACGGTGCGGCGGCGGTCCGTATCGTCCTCGAAGACAAGGACCTGCGAGCCGATTGGGAAGCCGAGCTTGAGGAAATGCGCCAGCGCATGCTGCGACTGCGCGTCGCCTTCGCCGAGGCGTTGCGCCGCCAGTCCAATTCCGATCGCTTCGACTTCATCGCCGAGCATCGCGGCATGTTCTCGCGCCTCGGCCTGCGCGAAGACCAGGTTGAGCGGCTCCGGGCCGAACACGGCGTCTATATGGTTGGTGACAGCCGCATCAACGTAGCGGGTCTACCTGAGGATGGGCTGGACAAGCTCGCCAAGGCGATCGTTTCAGTGCTCGACTAGGCTGCCGCGACAGTCAGCCAGACTGTGGACAAACGGCCAATGCCACATACCGGCATTGGCCGTTTTGCCGAGCGCGGGCTAGCATCCGGCCATGAAGCCCTCCAAGGACATCTCCCGCCTCATCGAAATCATGGCGGCGCTGCGCGCGCCGGTCACCGGCTGCCCGTGGGATGTCGAGCAGACCTTTTCTACCATCGCGCCTTACACGATCGAGGAAGCCTACGAGGTGGCGGATGCCATCGCCCGCGACGACATGGACAACCTGCGCGAGGAACTCGGCGACCTCCTGCTTCAGGTTGTCTATCACGCGCAAATGGCTGACGAAGAAGGTGAATTTGCTTTCGGCGATGTGGTCGAAGCCATCACCAGGAAGATGATCCGCCGCCACCCGCACGTCTTCGGCGACCAAGAGGCGCGCGATGCCGGCATGGCCAAGGGCATGTGGGAAAAGATCAAGGCCGAGGAGAAGGCGGAGCGTCGCGCCGCCCGACTGGAGCGCGGGCAGGACCCCGAGGATCATGGCAACGGGTTCCTGGATTCCGTGCCGGTCGCCCTGCCCGCTCTCACCCGGGCGTTGAAGCTGCAGGAGAAAGCGGCCCGTGTCGGTTTCGATTGGAGCGAGGCCGCTCCGATCCTCGACAAGATCGAGGAAGAGGTCGCCGAACTGCGCGAAGCACTTGCCAAGGGCGACACCGCCTCGATCAAGGACGAATTCGGCGACATGCTGTTCGCCGTCGTCAATCTCGGCCGTCATCTCAAGGTCGATTCGGAGGCCGCGCTCGCCGGCACCAACGATAAATTCCGCAAACGCTTTCACTATGTGGAACGGACGCTGGACCAGTCAGGCGGCAGCCTGGAGCAGGCGACATTGGATGAAATGGAAGCGCTCTGGCAGAAAGCCAAGAGCGAGCCCTAAACGACGACTAATCCTGGCGAAATGGCTATAGCGAGCGCAAGCTAGCCTTGGATCCGGCGATGCAGGCGACCTTCGATCTCTTCCCGCGCGCTTTCCGTCGCCATCAGCGAAAGTAAAACGCTGCCGTCCTCGTTGTCGGTGCGCGCAACAACGTCGCCGTTGCGATAGAGCCAGTCGACCAGCCCAAGCTGTGCCGGCTGCAAGGTGACTTCGACCCGCTGCAATTCACCCGACACGCGGGTCTCGATCAGCGACTTAAGTGCATCGATGCCTTCGCCCGTCACCGCGGAAATGGCAACCGGCGGACGCCTGCCGTCGGCGCTCTCCGCCAGCAGGCGGTCGCGATTGCCTTCGTCTAGCAGGTCGATCTTGTTCCAGACCTCGACGACACGGTCGGTGTTGGCGGCATCCACACCAAGATCGGCCAGGATGCGTTCCACATCCTCGGCCTGCGCGGCAGTGTCCGGGTCCGAAATATCGCGCAAGTGAATTACAAGATCGGCCTCCACCACCTCTTCCAACGTCGCTCGGAAGGCCGCCACCAGATGTGTCGGCAGATCGGAGATGAAGCCGACCGTGTCAGACAGAATTACCGGTGTGCCATGCGGCAGCCGTACACGGCGCAGCGTGGGATCGAGCGTCGCGAACAACATGTCCTCTGCCAACACCCCCGCCCCCGTCAACAGGTTGAACAGGGTCGACTTGCCGGCATTGGTGTAGCCGACGATGGCAACCACGGGAAAAGGCACCTTCTTGCGTTTGGCCCGATGCAGATCGCGCGTGCGCCGCACCGTCTCCAATTCACGCTTCAGCCGGATGATCTTCTCTTGCAGGGCACGGCGGTCGGCCTCGATCTGCGTTTCGCCCGGGCCGCCCAGAAAACCGGCGCCGCCACGCTGGCGCTCAAGGTGGGTCCAGCTGCGCACCAGCCGGCCCTTCTGGTAGTTGAGATGTGCGAGTTCGACCTGCAGCGTGCCTTCCTTGGTGCGGGCGCGCTCGCCGAAAATCTCAAGGATGAGACCGGTGCGGTCCAACACCTTGACGTTCAATTCCTTCTCCAGATTGCGCTGCTGCACCGGAGTGAGCGGATGGTCGATGATGGCCAGTTCCGCGTGCTTGTCCTTGACCGCCTCTGCCAGTTCAGAAACCTTGCCCGAGCCGAGCAGGGTCGCCGGTCGCGGTTCCGCGACAATGGTGATTGAAGTCTGGACTGGATCGAGATCGATGGCGCGGGTCAGGCCGACGGCTTCATCGAGCCGCGCCTCGGGCGACCGTGCCAGTCGCACCCGGCCGCTGTCGTCCTCCTGCCTGGGATGATTCGGCAGCACGGGCACAATGACGAGGGCGCGGGTGGCTTTGTCGCCGCCCTCGCCCTTAACGTCTGTTGATTGTCCGCGGCCTTTGCGGCCCGCGTCACCTTGCTTGGTCAATTAGCCGCCTTGGCTTTCCTCACCATCGAACATCTGAACCGGTTGGCTCGGCATGATCGTGGAAATGGCATGTTTGTAAACGAGCTGGGAATGCCCGTCACGCCGCAGCAATACGCAGAAATTGTCGAACGAGGTCACGACCCCGGTCAACTTCACTCCGTTGATGAGGAAGATCGTCAGTGGGTTCTTGCTCTTGCGCACCGAGTTCAGGAATAGGTCCTGAAGATTTTGCGAACGCTCTGCCATTGTTCTTATCTTTCGCCGATCCCCTTCGGTATGCATGCCAATGCGCCAAAATACTCGGCGTATGTCAAGCTTGCAGACATGCTTGTCGTCAACAACGACAAGTAGAACGAGATATATTGATGTCCATTCCTGTTGTGCCGGTTATCAGGCCGGACTTTTTTCCGCAACGTCAAAAAACGCTTGTCTCAACGAAAGTGTTACCGATCCAGGGTGGCCGTTGGCAACGGCCTGACCGTCGATGGCTACAACCGGCATGGCGATCAGGGTTGCCGAACTGACAAAGGCTTCGCGCGCCGTTTTCGCCTCATCGACCGTGAACGCCCGTTCCTCGATTCGCAGGCCAAGCTTGGCTGCGACGTCGAAGATCGTCGTGCGGGTGATGCCGCGCAGGATTCCCGTGTCGGCCGGCCGCGTTACCAGCGCGCCGTCCCGGGTCACGATCCATGCGTTGGTCGAGCCGCCTTCCTTGACGGTACCATCGGGATCGACAAACCAGGCCTCCTGCGCGCCGGCCTCCTTGGCTTTCTGCTTGGCCAGGACGTTGGGCAGCAGCCCAATGGTCTTGATGTCGACGCGCTCCCAGCGGTTCTCCGGAACCGTGATCACCTTCACGCCGGACTCGGCCTTCCTGGCGGATGCGGCGGGATCGACCCGCTTCGCCGTCACCACCAGCGAGGACGGTGTATCCGGCGAGGGGAAGACGTGATCGCGCGGAGCGACGCCGCGCGTCACCTGCAGATAAACCAGCCCGTTGACCACGCGATTGCGGCGTACCACTTCGCGAACGATAATCGCCAGCGCCTTGCGGTCGACCGGCCATGCCATGGCCAGTTCCCGCAACGACCTGTCGAGGCGCTCAAGATGACGGGTCATGTCGACGATGAAGCCGCGCGCGACCTCGCACACCTCGTAGACGCCGTCTGCGAACTGATAACCGCGATCCTCAATATGCACGGCGGCGTCACGGTGCGCGACATAGCGTCCGTTGACATAGGCAATGCGCGGCATGGCGAACCCTCTGAAATATTAGGCTTTCTTACGCGATTCCGGTGGTCGCGTATCGAACAATGGCATGGTCCAGCCGGCCGTGGCAGCGGCCGGCGGATAATCAGACACCCAGCGACTTCAGCTTGCGGTGCAGAGCGGAGCGCTCCATGCCGATGAATTCGGCGGTCTTGGAGATGTTACCGCCGAAGCGGTTGATCTGGGCGATCAGATAGTCCTTCTCGAATTGCTCGCGCGCCTCGCGCAACGGCAGCGCCATGATGTGCTGGTCCGACTGGTTGGGCGTACGCGGCATCACGTCGCCGATTTCCGACGGCAACAGTTCCGCGGTGATCGGCACCTCGACATCGTCGCCACGTGCCAAAATCATCAGCCGTTCAATGTTGTTGCGCAGCTGGCGCACATTGCCCGGCCAGTTATGGGCCTGCAGCACAGCCAAGGCATCGTCGCCGATGCGGCGCGGCTTGATACCCGCTTGCCTGGCGATCTGCTTGACGAAAGTGTCGACCAGATAGGGAATGTCCTCGCGCCGCTCGGCAAGCCCGGGCACCGAGACCGGCACGACGGCCAGACGGTGGTAGAGGTCTTCGCGGAAACGACCCTCGGCGATCATCGCCTCGAGGTTCTGTGCCGTCGAGGAAATGATACGGACATCCACCTTCACGCGCTTGGTGCCACCCACACGCTCGAACTGTTGCTCGACCAGAACGCGCAGGATCTTGTTCTGGGTCTCGCGCGGCATGTCGGCCACTTCATCGATGTAGAGAATGCCGCGATGTGCCTCCTCCAGCGCACCGACCTTGCGCTCGGTGCCGTTCGATTCGGTGCCGAATAGCTCGATCTCCATGCGCTCTGGCGTGATGTTGGCGGCGCTCAACGTCACGAACGGTCCGCTTTTGCGGGCCGACAGCGCATGGATCGCGCGGGCCGCCAATTCCTTGCCGGAACCGGAGGGGCCGATGATCATGATGCGGCTGTTGGTCGGCGCCACGCGCTCGATTGTCTGGCGCAACTGGCTCATCGCTGACGACATACCAATCAGGTCAAACGTCTCGCCGCTGCGTTGCTTGAGATCCGAGACCTCGCGTTTGAGCTTGGAGGTTTCCAGCGCGCGCTCGGCGACGAGGATCAACCGGTCGGCCTTGAACGGTTTCTCGATGAAATCATAAGCACCGCGCCGGATGGCCGAGACGGCGGTCTCGATGTTGCCGTGGCCGGAAATCATCACCACCGGCAGGTTGGGATGCAGCGTCTTGATCTCGTCCAGCAGCGCCAGACCGTCGAGACGCGAACCCTGCAGCCAGATGTCGAGGAAGATCAAGCGCGGCGCGCGATCCGCGATCGCCGCCAAGGCGCTGTCGGCATCGTGGGCCGTGCGCGTTTCATGCCCCTCGTCACTCAGGATACCGGCAACCAGTTCGCGGATGTCTTCTTCGTCGTCGACGACAAGAATATCAGACGCCATTACCGACCTTCTCAGTTTCTCGTTCGTTTTCCGCCATGCCGCGGCCACCTGATGCGGCGCCGCTCGAAGGCAGGATGATGCTGATCATCGCCCCTCGCCCGCCGTGGAAGTCGGCCGGCGCATCGTGCAGTTCCAGCCGGCCGCCATGGTCTTCCACGATCTTTTTGACAATCGCGAGGCCAAGGCCGGTGCCTTTCTCGCGTGTCGTCATATAGGGCTCCAGCAGACGCTGGCGATTCTCGCGCGGCAGGCCTTTGCCATTGTCGATCACGTCCACCCGGATCGAACCGTCCTTGGGTGTTGCCTGGATACGGATCACGCCGCTTCCACCGGGAGCGAACTGCATACCTTCCATGGCTTCGGCGGCATTCTTGATCACATTGCCGAATGCCTGCGACAGCAGGCGGTTGTCGAAGGTACCCTTGAGCGGGCGGTCGCCGAAATCGCGCTCGAAAGCGATGTCCGAGCGACTGACCTCCACCAGGAAGGACGCCTCGCGCAACGGCTCGCGCAGGTCGATCGCCTTCATCTCGGGCTTCGGCATGCGCGCGAAGGCTGAGAACTCATCGACCATGCGGCCAATATCCTCGACCTGCCTGATGATGGTGTCCGTGCACTGGTCGAAGACCTCGCGGTCTTCGGTGATGACCTTGCCATAGCGGCGGCGAATGCGCTCGGCCGAGAGCTGGATCGGGGTCAGCGGGTTCTTGATCTCGTGAGCGATGCGCCGCGCGACGTCAGCCCAGGCGGAGGTGCGCTGCGCGGTGACAAGATCGGTGATGTCGTCCACGGTCACGACGTAGGACTTGTCGCTCTCGTAGTCCTGATCCTGGTCTTCCTCGATGGTGACCTGGACGTTGAAAGTGCGCTCGGCGCCGGCACGGAAGAAGGTGACTTGCTCACGATAGACCGGCTTGCCGGACTTGCGACCGATTTCGAGCACCCGACCGACATGCGGCAAGGCTGCGGACAAGTTCTGTCCCAGCGCCGCATCCGACGACATGGCCAGCATTGCCTCGGCCGACTTGTTGACGATGGTGATGGTGCCGAACGGATCGACGCCGATGACGCCCGATGTCACGCCGGCAAGCACTGCCTCCGAGAACCTGAGGCGCTCGTCGGCGAGGTCCTTGGCCGTCAGGATTTCGTTGCGCTGCGATTTCAGCTCGAACAGCATGTTGTTGAACGTCTCGCCCAGCGAGGCAACGTCGCCGTCGGACTGACGCACCGGCACCGAAACGTCGAGATTGCCGGTCGCCACCTCGTCGGCGGCGCCGATCAGTTGGCGGATCGGCCGCACCAGACGGTCGGCCACCGCGATGCCCGTCCAGATCGCCGACAGGATGACGATCAGTGTCAAGGACAGGTAAGGCAGTGCGAATGCCACCTGCGAGAAGGATCGATTGCCCTCAAGGCCACTATATTCACTCGTATTGGCCCTGACGATCTCACGCGCCTTGATCACTTCCGGATCGACGACACGGATCGTGTAGAGATAGAGCCCCTCGATCTCCTTCAGCTTGATGATCGCGCCCATGATGTTGCGCGTGCGTGGCTCGATCAGCAGCGGCGTGCCATTCTGGGCTTCCTTGACCGCACCGTTCGGCGGCTCCGGCATCGGGAAGTCGGCACTGGTCTTGGCGCTGAGCACGAAACCGCCATCGGCATTGACCAGCGCTGCATGGGCAAGGCCGCGCCCGACAGCCTCCTTATTCATCAGGTCGATGAAGCCGGTGCGGTCGAGCCCGTAAAGCGTCCGCGAGCTGTCGAGATCATAGGCCATGGACAGCGTCGTGCCCTGCAGGTTGCGGGCGTTCTCCTGCACATAGGCGTCCGCGATCGACAGCGATGAATTGATGATCGTCTTGGTGCGGATTTCGAACCAGCGATCAAGACCGATGTTGAGCGTGATCGAGGCGATGATGGCGACCAGGATCGCCGGCACCGCTGCCACCAGCCCGAACATCGCCACAATACGCACATGCAGCCGCGATGCAGCCTTGCCGGTGCGGCGCGCCATGATGATTCGCCGCGCCTCGCGGGCGATCAGTGCGGCGAGGAAAAGGATGAACAGCGCGTTGAGGCCGATCAGCCAGAGCGTCGTCGTTCTATCGGGCACGATCGGCGTTGCCCCGACCAGAATCGCAAAGGAAATGCCGGCCATTAGCAGCGCGCCGAGGATCGCAACGATGCCAGGCAGCGCCATCAGCCGCCTGGCTTCCTGCACCCCGGTTCGTCGAAACAATGATCCGCTCAATGTGATGGCCTGCTCAGCCATTTCGCCGCTTGCTGTCATGATTGCGTCGCATCTATGCAACGCATTGTGGCGAATATGCAACAAGACGCCCGATCACAAAAATCTTTCGGCACCTCATCAACCGAAATTTGTTTGCGTCGTCGCGAAGCTCGCGACGGCGGGATTTCGCCGCGATCAGTTCGGTCGCGATCCGCGATAAACGTTGACGCCGAGGTCCCGGATCTTCTTGCGCAACGTGTTGCGATTGAGGCCGAGCAGGTCGGCGGCACGGATCTGGTTGCCGCGCGTCGCTGTCATCGCGGCCAAGACCAACGGGTGCTCCATTTCTTCGAGGATGCGCTGGTAGAGGCCAGGCGGCGGCAATTCATCGCCGAAAGAGGCGAAATAGCGCTGCAGATAGTGCTCCACCGCCTGGCTGATCGACAGGTCGTCGGGGATCAGCGCGTTGGCGCTGGGCACAACTGGCGCTTCCGCCGTCTTGAGCTCGGCTTCGATGATTTCGGCGGAAATCTCATCCTGCGGATAAAGTGCTGCCAACCGGCGCACCAGGTTTTCCAACTCGCGTACATTGCCCGGCCAAGGATAACGCTTCATCAGCTCGATGCCGGCGGGCACGATGCGCTTGGTCTGCAAGCCTTCCTTGGCGCCAAGCTTGAAGAAATGCCGTACCAGGTCCGGAATGTCCTCGGCGCGTTCGCGCAGGCCGGGAAGCCGCAACGGCACGACATTGAGGCGATAGAACAAATCCTCGCGGAACAGGCCTTGATTGATCAGCGTGCGCAAATCCTTGTTGGTGGCAGCAACGATGCGCACGTCCGTCTTGATCGGCGTGCGTCCGCCAACGGTCGTGTATTCGCCCTGCTGCAAAACACGCAGCAGCCTGGTCTGTGCCTCCATCGGCATGTCGCCGATCTCGTCCAGGAACAGCGTGCCGCCCTCAGCCTGTTCGAAGCGGCCGGTGGAGCGGTTCTGCGCTCCGGTAAAGGCGCCCTTCTCGTGACCGAACAATTCGGATTCAATCAGGTCGCGCGGGATCGCCGCCATGTTGATGGCAACAAACGGCCCGCCTCTGCGACGCCCATATTCGTGTAGCGCACGCGCGACCAACTCCTTGCCGGTGCCCGATTCGCCGCTGATCATCACCGTAAGGTCCGTCTGCATCATGCGCGCCAGCATGCGGTAGATGTCTTGCATGGCGGCCGAACGACCAACCAGCGGCATGGTCTCGGGTTGCTCCTCCGGTCGAATATCAGCCTTCGGACGGCGCGGTTCGGCGAGCGCCCGGCCCACGATGTTAAGCAGCTCGGTCAGGTCGAACGGCTTCGGCAGGTATTCGTAGGCGCCTGTCTCGGAAGCACGGATAGCGGTCATGAAAGTGTTCTGCGCGCTCATGACGATAACCGGCAGTTCTGGCCGCGCCTTCTTGATGCGTGGCAGCATGTCGAAGGCATTCTCATCGGGCATGACCACGTCGGTGACGACGATGTCGCCCTCGCCCGCAGCCACCCAGCGCCACAAGGTCGAGGCATTGGACGTAACCCGCACTTCATGGCCGGCGCGCGACAGCGCCTGGTTGAGCACGGTGCGGATCGCCGCATCGTCGTCGGCGACAAGAATGGTGCCGCGAGCGGTCATATGCGGTGATCTCCTTCGTCGTCATGCATTTCCGGCGCCGGGTCTTTCCAGACTGGCAACAGCACGCGAAACGTGGTGCCGCGCGGCGTCGAATCGCATTCGATGATGCCGCCGTGCTCGCCGACGATCTTGGCAACCAGCGCCAGACCGAGCCCCGAACCATTCGGTTTTGTGGTGATGAACGGGTCGAACAGGATCGGCAGGATGTCTTCCGAGACGCCGGAACCGTTGTCGTGCACGCAGAATTCCAGCGGCAGCGACACGCGATCCTGCGTACCTGGCACCGACATGCGAATGCCGGGGCGGAACGCCGTCGTCAGCGTGATCTCGCCGAGCGGGTCGGAACCGACCGCTTCGGCCGCGTTCTTGACCAGGTTCAGGAACACCTGGATGAGCTGATCACGATTGCCGTAGACCGAAGGAAGCGATGGATCATAGTCTTCCATGATCTTGATCCGGTTGGCAAAACCGTTCCGGGCGATCGCCTTCACATGATCGAGCACGACATGGATGTTGACGGGATAACGGTCGATCGGCCGCTCGTCCGAAAACACCTCCATGCGGTCGACCAGCGACACGATACGATCGGTTTCGTCGGTGATCAGCCGGGTCAACGCCCGATCCTCGTCGGAGGCGGAAAGTTCAAGCAATTGGGCAGCGCCGCGGATGCCGGACAACGGGTTCTTGATCTCGTGCGCCAGCATGGCGGCAAGGCCGGTAACCGAACGGGCAGCCCCGCGATGCGTCATCTGCCGATCGATCTTGTCGGCCATCGAGCGTTCCTGGAACATCACGACGACGGAATCCGGGAATTCCGGCACCGGCGCCGCGTAAAGGTCGACGATCTTCTCGATGCCGAGGCGCGGCGAAGACACATCCACTCGGTATTCGTTGACCGGCGCATGCCGTTCTCGAACCTGGTCGACCAGGGTTAGTAGCGGGCTGCCGAAGGGAATCAATTTGGCCAGCGTATTGCGCGCCAGCATGGTCGCACTGGAGCGGAAGAAGTCCTCGGCATCGGCGTTGGCATAGGTGATATGGCCTTCCGGCCCCACCATGATCACCGGACGGCGGATGGTGTTGAGCAGGATCTGCGCGGCATCGGCCATGTCCGCGACTGGAGCCATCGCAACGGTCATGCCGCGCTCCTGATCGCTTCGACTTCGCTGTCGCGCGCAAACGCCTCACGCAACAAGGCGATGACGCGCTCGGGTTCGAAGCTGGTGAGGATATCCTTGCGCAGGTCGGCAGCAGACGCAGCGGCGTGTCGATCAAGATACCAGCCGAGATGTTTCCGGGCCTGCCTCAATCCGCTTTCGATGCCATAATGCGCCAGCATATCCTCGTAGTGCGCGACGACATATTCGCCAAGTTCCGCGGCACTCCCCGGCAAGCTCACGGATTCGCCACCACTTGCGACAGCGGCGAGTGCGCCGGCCGTCCACGGCGCGCCATAATGAGCGCGACCGACCATGACCGCATCGGCGCCCGACTGGTCGAGGATCACTGCCGCATCGGCTGGTGAGGCAACATCGCCATTGGCGACGACGGGGATCGATACGGCATCTTTCACGCGGGCGATCGCGCGCCAATCTGCTTTGCCCTGGTAGAACTGGCAGCGTGTGCGGCCGTGCACCGTCACCATCCTGACGCCGGCCTGTTCGGCGCGCCGTGCCAGCATCGGCGCGTTCAGCGCGTCTTCGTCCCAGCCGAGCCGCATCTTGACGGTCACCGGCACCTCGACCGCGCCGATGACGGCTTCAATCAAGGTCAATGCGTGATCGAGATCGCGCATCAGCGCCGAGCCGGCATAGCCGCCGGTCACCTTCTTCGCCGGACAGCCCATATTGATGTCGATGATGTCGGCGCCTTCGCCGGCAGCGATCCGTGCGGCCTCAGCCATGTGAGCCGCCTCGCGTCCGGCGAGTTGCACCATGTGTACAGGCAGGCCGGAATGGCGAATGCGCAGGTCGAATCCGGCCCTGCCCCGCGCCAGTTCGCCACTGGCAACCATCTCCGAAACCACAAGGCCGGCCCCATGCGCATAAGCGCGTTTGCGGAACGGCTCGTCGGTGATGCCGGACATGGGCGCCAGGAAGATGCGATTGCGCAACTCCACCCCACCCACATCGAGCGGCAAGGCGAGTTTCTCAGGATTGGTCATGCACAAAAACCAAGCAATATCTAGTGTTGCCTATTCCCTAGCCAGATCGGAATGATTGTGCAATGCAGAATGAACATGCATTGCGGCTTATTTGGGAAAATGCTGGCCTTCCGCGCCGCCCACGACTAAGCGTCTGCGCATGAAGGAACCGAGCGCAATCAAGGCTGTCGCCACAGATCGCCGTGTTGCCGCCGTCATCGTGGCGGCAGGCCGCGGCGAACGCGCCGGGCAGGCCGAGGGGCCCAAGCAGTACCGCCGCATCGGCGGCCGCGCCATCCTTGCCCATACGCTGGAGACCTTTCTTGCGCATCCGCAAGTCGGCCAGGTGGTGGTCGTGATTCATGGCGACGACCAGGAGTTGCTGCGCAAGGCGATAGGCGACAACCTCGAACGGGTCGCAATCGTCACCGGCGGTCCGACAAGACAGGATTCAGTACGTCTCGGTCTTTTGGAACTGGCAGCGCAGGCGCCAGACAGGGTTCTCATCCACGACGCGGTGCGACCGTTCTGCGATGCGGACCTGATCGACAGGGTGATTGACGTCATCGGCGCCAACCAGGGCGCGCTGCCGGCCTTGCCCGTGGCCGATACGCTGAAACGCGAGGGCCGCGACGGCACCATCGGCGAGACGGTGCCGCGCGCTGGCCTCCATGCCGCGCAGACGCCGCAGGGATTTCCTTTCCGGCCGATCCTCGAAGCGCATGAAAGAGCACATCAGGCCGGCCGCAGTGATTTCACCGACGATGCAGCGATAGCCGAATGGGCGCGCATCCCGGTCAAGATCGTCGCCGGCTCGCCGGACAACGTCAAACTCACCTGGGCACGGGATATCGCGATGGCGGATCAGAGGATTCACGGCGAACGGTCGAACTTTCCCGACATCCGCACCGGCAACGGCTACGATGTCCACGCCTTCGAGCCGGGAGATCATGTCATGCTCTGTGGCGTCGCCATCCCGCATGATCGCAAGCTGTCTGGCCATTCCGATGCCGATGTCGGCCTGCATGCCTTGACCGACGCGCTGCTCGCCACCTGCGGTGCCGGCGATATCGGCACGCATTTCCCGCCTTCCGACCCCCAGTGGAAGGGTGCCGCCTCGCGCCTGTTCGTAGAGCACGCCGCCAGGCTGGTACGCACACATGGCGGCCGCATCGCCAATGCCGATATCACGCTGATCTGCGAGGCGCCCCGCGTCGGCCCACATCGCGAGGCGATGACGGCGGCTTTGTCCAATATGCTTGGCATCTCGCCCGAACGCGTCTCGATCAAGGCGACAACCAATGAGAAACTTGGTTTTGTCGGGCGACAGGAAGGCATAGCGGCAATCGCCACGGCAAGTGTCGTCTATCCCGGAGAAGTACCGGAATGAACGACCTCACCGAACTCGCCGATCGTTTCCTGAAAACCTGCGCGGCGCGCGGGATCATGGCGGCAACGGCCGAAAGCTGCACCGGCGGCATGATCGTTGCGCATCTGACCGATATTGCCGGCTCTTCCACGGTGGTCGATCGCGGTTTCGTCACCTACTCGAACGAGGCCAAGATGGACATGTTGGGCGTCGAGCCGGCAACATTGCGGGCCTTTGGCGCCGTTTCGGCCGAAACCGCGCGGGAAATGGCCGCCGGTGCGCTCGCCCGATCGCGGGCCGGCATCACCCTTGCCGTCACCGGTATTGCCGGGCCGGACGGCGGTTCGCTGGAAAAGCCGGTTGGACTAGTCTGGTTCGGGATGGCGCTGTCTGGCCGCCCCGCAGTCGCCGAACAGCGCATCTTCGACAATCGCGGCCGCGACTTCATCCGCCGCGAGACCGTCAGGCACGCTCTTGAGATGGGATTGAAGGCGCTCGCTGTCTGAAGCCTACTTCGTCTTCAGCCAAGGCGTGGCGGTACTCCAGAAGATGATGTCGGCGCCAAGATAATCTTCTGCAAAGCGCGCGAACTCGCCCTTGCTGAACGGCTTGTGGGTTTTCGGGTTTTTGTAGGTTAAAGTCGGTTCCTGCACCGCCATGGCGACAAGCGACAGTTTCCCCTTGTATTTGTTGAAGAACGGATAGGAGTTCTTCATCTGCGCCTTGCGGCCTGGGACGATGTCGGGACCGCCGAGCCCGACGCCATTGGCGCTGGCGAATTCAAACATACGCCCCATGTAATTGTGATCATTGTCCCATTCGCATGGCCAGAAATTCACATATTGCACCACATGCGACTTGGTGAACGCTTTTCGCGCAAAAGACAGGTTTTCTAATTCGCCGGCAAAGTAATTGTCGCAACTGAAGCCTTTGGGCGGCGCTTTTTCGTCGAGGTCGATAGCGGTTTCCGGCAGGTTCACGCCGAAAACCCGACCGTCGAAGCGCGCTGCAAGAGCCGCGAGCAATGCCTGATACCGTTGGCGAACGGCGGGGTTCCACTGTTGCGCCACCCAGCCGGATCCAATTGGCTTGTTTTCGCCCGGATTGTCGAATTGCGGAGACAAACCGCCACCATACGCCGGATCGCTCATCAGATAGCCGGGGACGTATTTCGCATCTGGTTCGAAAAAACGGTCCTGGATCTGGATGAAAAGCTTCTTTTTCAGACCATCGAGAGCGGCAAGGTCCTTTTCGATCGCGGAGAAATCATACTTGTCCTTCTCCGGCTCCAACGCCCGCCAATTGTAGACGATTTGCGCCCCTTCTATATCTTGCCGACTAATTACATTCATCGCCTCATCGAGATCGCCTGCACTCGTATAGATGAAATTGCGGGGCTTCTCGGCTCGAGCCGGCAGCGAGACGGCAAGCAAAGCGACGGCAACGGCAAGACCGGCTATCTTGACCAAGGGTGGTCTCCTGTAGGGATCGCCGAGGGGCTTCAGCTTTTCAGGCGGGAGGATTTCGTCCGTAAATTACATCGGCGCGCTTCTCGAACGCCTCGGAAAACATGCGGAAGGCACGGTCGAACATCGTGCCCATCATCACGCCCAAAATGCGGCTCTTGAACTCGTAGTCGATGAAGAATCGGACGAAACAACCGTCGCTGGCCGGCTCGAAGCCCCAAATGTTGCTCAGATATTTGAACGGGCCGTCGATGTATTTCACATCGATGATGTGCTCGTCCGGCTTGAGCAACACCTGGGTGGTAAACGTCTCGCGAATGGCCTTGTAGCCGATGCTCATATCGGCGATCAGAACGGTACGCCCGTCACGCTCGCGTCGCGAGCGAACCGAAAGCGCCTCGCACAGCGGCAGGAATTGCGGATACTGCTCAACGTCAGCGACCAGCGCGAACATCTGGTCCGGACTGTGCGATACACGCCGCGTCGCCTCGAATTTCGGCATGAAACCGGCTTATTGAGCGGATTTCTTGAGCTGCTCCTCGCGTGCCGCGCGCAGGCGGGCGAAATCCTCGCCAGCGTGGTGCGAGGAACGCGTCAGCGGGCTCGAAGCCATGAGAAGAAAGCCCTTGCTCTTGCCGACGATGGCATAGGACTGGAATTCTTCCGGCGTGACGAAGCTCTTCACCGGATGGTGCTTCTTCGACGGTTGCAAATATTGGCCGATGGTCATGAAGTCGACGTCGGCCGAGCGCAGGTCATCCATCAATTGCAGTACTTCGTTACGCTCCTCGCCGAGCCCGACCATGATGCCGGACTTGGTGAAGATTGACGGATCAAGCTCCTTCACGCGCTGCAGAAGCCGGATCGAGTGAAAATAGCGCGCACCGGGGCGCACCGTCAGATAGTTGGACGGCACTGTCTCCAGATTGTGGTTGAAGACGTCGGGTCTGGCCGCCACGACGATCTCCAGTGCGCCTTCCTTGCGCAGGAAATCCGGGGTCAGAATTTCGATGGTCGTGGTCGGTGCTGCGGCGCGAATGGCCTGGATGACCTCGGCAAAATGCTGGGCGCCGCCGTCGGCCAGATCGTCGCGGTCGACCGATGTAATGACAACATGGGTCAGGCCCATCGTCTTGACGGCCTGAGCCACGCGGTTCGGCTCGTCTGCGTCGAGCGCGGTCGGAATGCCGGTGGCGACATTGCAGAAGGCGCATGCCCGCGTGCAGATCTCGCCCATGATCATGAATGTGGCGTGCTTCTTTTCCCAGCATTCGCCGATATTGGGGCAGCCGGCCTCCTCGCACACGGTCACCAGCTTGTGCGACTTCACGATCTCGCGCGTCTCGGCATAGCCCTTGGAAACCGGCGCCTTGACGCGGATCCAGTCCGGCTTGCGCAGCACCTCCTGGTCCGGCCGATGCGCCTTCTCAGGATGACGGGGACGTGGTTTGTTGGCGACGAGATCGAGAACGGTGACCATCTGAAACCTGTTTCCTGCGGCAAGCGCTGTGCGCTTCATCTAAGACTTTTCGCGGCAAAGAAAAAGGCCGACGCTGTGCATGCCGCGACGGCCTTTTTTGCATGGCGGATCGTGTGGGCGTTCAGCGCCGCACGAGGCGGCCGGCCCAGATCAGCAGACAGGCGCCGATGAAGCCGGTGATCAGATAGGCAACCCAGCCGACACCGAACACGCCGAGATTCAGCGCTTGTAGGATGGCATTCAGCACGACCGCGCCGACAATGCCCAGAACGATATTCATGAAAATGCCGGTGTTGCTCTTCATCACCATCTCGGCCAGCCACCCCGCCAGACCTCCGATGATGATGGCCGCAATCCAGCCAACGCCATTGACGCTCATCTGCACCCTCCTTGCTGCTTGGCGAACAAATTCGCATAAGCCAACGTTTCCCGCAGCGTTCCGGTTCCACGGTCAGAAGCGCGGATGAGCGCTTTTTCACGCGTTCAGAACCCGTCCATAGGCATCGAGCACGCTTTCCTTCATCGTCTCCGACAGGGTCGGGTGAGGGAAGATGGTGTGCATCAGCTCTTCCTCGGTGGTTTCCAGGTTCATGGCGACCACGAAACCCTGGATGAGTTCGGTCACTTCGGCTCCCACCATATGGGCACCGAGCAACTGCCCGGTCTTCTTGTCGAAGATCGTCTTGACCAGGCCCTGGTCTTCGCCGAGCGCAACCGCCTTGCCGTTGGCCACGAACTGGAAGCGGCCGACGCGGATATCCTTGCCCTGCTCCTTGGCCTTGGCCTCGGTGAGGCCGACGGACGCGACCTGCGGGCTGCAATAGGTGCAACCGGGGATTTTCAGCTTGTCCATCGGGTGGACATGAAGGCCCGCGATCTTTTCCATGCAGATAACGGCCTCGTGCTCGGCCTTGTGTGCCAGCATGGGCGGCCCGGCGACATCGCCGATCGCATAAATACCTGGAACATTGGTGCGGCAGAATTCGTCGATGACGATGGCGCCACGATCGATCTTCACGCCCACCGTCTCCAGCCCGAGATTCTCGGTGTTGCACTGGACGCCGACAGCCGAAATCATGCGGTCGGCGGTAATCGTCTGTGTCTTGCCGTCCTTGCCCTCGACTGTTGCAGTGACGGAATTAGCGCCCTTCTCAACCTTGGTGACTTTGGTCTCAAGCAGGATCTTCATGCCCTGCTTCTCGAGCTGCTTTTTAGCCCAGGTGGAAATCTCGGCGTCTTCGACCGGCATGATCTGCGGCATGATCTCGACCACGGTCACATCGACACCCATGGTGCGGTAGAAGGAGGCGAATTCGATGCCGATGGCGCCGGAGCCCATCACCAGCAGCGATTTCGGCATCTGCGGCGGCACCATCGCCTCGAAATAGGTCCAGATCAGCTTGCCGTCCGGCTCGATGCCCGGCAGCGCGCGCGGCCGCGCACCCGTGGCGATCACAATGTGCGTGGCCGTATAAGTGCCCTCGCCCTTGGTGCCCTTCGGAATCGGCCCCATCGGCTCCATCGGCTTCTTCGAGGTCTTGCCAACGACGATCTCGCCCGGCTTGGTGATCTTGGCTTCACCCCAGATCACGTCGACCTTGTTCTTCTTCATCAGGAAACCGACGCCATTGTTCATGCGCTGGGCGATGCCGCGCGAACGGTCCACGATACCCTTGATGTCCGGCGTGATCGTGCCTTCGAGCTTAAGGCCGTAATTCTTGGCATGTTCGGCGTAGTGGAGGATTTCGGCCGAACGCAACAGCGCCTTGGTCGGGATACAGCCCCAGTTGGAGCAGATACCGGCCAGATGCTCGCGCTCGACGATCGCCGTCTTGAAGCCGAGCTGCGCCGAGCGGATGGCCGCGATATAGCCACCCGGACCGGAACCGATGATGATGACGTCGTAATTGTCAGCCATGTTCTTCCTGCCTTCTCATCAAGCGGCGCCGCGCGTCAGCAGCACCCAGCCATGTTCTTTGCTGTTGTCTAACAGCGGTACAGCGCGTTTGCGGGCCACTTCCACGAATCCGCGCGACCCGTAGAGGCCGAGCGCCGTCTCGTTGTGGCTTTCGGTGATCAGGCTCATCGGCCTGCCGCCTCCGCGTGCGATTTCGTGGTCGAGAAGCCGCTTGCCGAGCCCCCTGCCGCGATGGTGCCCGTATACGCCAAGACTGTCGAGGAACCAGTGGCCGACCAGCGTTTTCTGCAAGGCCAGGATCGGCTCGATGACCGGATGCGGCGCCTCCGCGTCGACGATCGACGGTTCGATCGGATGACCGATGACGACGCCAGCAACTTCCTCGCCGATCACGGCCAGGCTGGCGTCTTTCCACGCGGCCTGTTCGGTGTCGGAACGCATGAAAGAGCGCCCCTGTTCAAAGGCGGTTTCCTTGGAACCGTCAAGCACCGCCCCGTACCAGAACCACGACGCGAAACCGTGCGAGCTTACATCGACCAGAATAGCGAGCTCGGCGGCATCGCGCTTCTCGGCCCTGCGAATGGTTGTCGCCGCTGCCATCACAACCCCAGCAGCTCACGCACTTTCGGCACCAACGCCGCACCAATCCTGCGGCTGTTGTCGGCGTCGAGATGAACACCGTCGAGCGGTGTCGTTCGTGCCACCGTACCTGCGTCGAAAAAGCCGCAGCCCACTTCCTCGGCGAGCGCCGCATAGAGCGGCGCAAGGTGCTGCGAGGCCTTGTCGCCGCCGGCGAACATTTCCTTGTATTCGGAATTGGTCGTGTGGCTAAGCACCGGAGGCGAAACCAGGAGCACCCGTGGCGGCGGATAGCCCATGCCGTGATCATAGCCGCGTACGATCGAGACCAGTCGCGCCATGCCTTGCCTGGCCGCCAGCGGATTGCCGTGGATCCACGGCTTCATGTCGTTGGCGCCGAGCATGATGATGACGAGATCGAGCGGCGCATGCGTGCCAAGAACCGTTGGCAAAGTGCGAGCGCCGTTCCGATCGGCCTCGGCAAAATTGTCGTCAAAGGCAGTGGTGCGGCCGTTCAGCCCTTCGGCGACGACATGGACATCGGCGCCAAGCTCAGCTTGCAGCACGCTCGGCCAGCGATCTTCGAGCGAATGGCGCCCCGGACCTGAGGCATCGTAGCCCCAGGTCAGGGAATCGCCGTAGCAGAGGATGGTTTTCATGCGGCCCAACCCGGCCGCCTAAACCAACATAGCCATCGGGTTTTCGATGATGCGCTTGAAGGCACCGAGCAGTTCGGCACCCAGCGCACCGTCGACGGCACGGTGGTCGGTCGAAAGGGTAACGGACATCACGGTGGCGATCTTCACTTCGCCGCCCTTGACCACCGCCCGCTCCTCGCCGGCACCCACCGCCAGGATCGTCGCATGCGGCGGATTGATGACGGCGGCAAAGTCCTTGATACCGAACATGCCGAGGTTCGAGACAGCCGTCGTGCCGCCCTGATACTCTTCCGGCTTCAGCTTGCGGTCGCGCGCCCGTTTTGCCAGATCCTTCATCTCGTTGGAGATGACGGACAAGGTCTTTTGATCCGCCTTCCTGACGATCGGCGTGATCAGCCCGCCCGGGATCGACACCGCCACGCCGACATCGGCATGCTTGTGCTTGACCATCGCGGTCTCGGTCCACGAGGCGTTGGCATCGGGCACGGCAACCAGCGCCTGCGCCATCGCCTTGATGATCATGTCGTTGACCGAGAGCTTGTAGGCTGGCACGTCGCCCTTGTCGGTCTTCTTGATCGGGGCGGCGGCATTGAGCTCGGAACGCAGTTTCAACAGCGCATCCAGCTCGCAATCGAGTGTGAGATAGAAATGCGGGATGGTCGACTTCGCCTCGACCAGACGCCGGGCGATGGTCTTCCTCATATTGTCGTGCGGGACGAGATCGTAGGAACCCTGCTCGAACAGTTTCAGCACCGCCTCGTCCGACATCGGCTTGGCAGCCGGTGCACCGCCAACGGCAGGTGCTGCGGCCGGAGCAGGCGCGACCTTGGCCACGCCACCACCGGCAAGCGCCGCCTCGACATCCGCCTTCACCACGCGCCCATGCGGGCCGGAACCGGTGACGGCGGAGACATCGACGCCGGCATCCTTCGCAATGCGACGAGCGAGCGGCGACGCGAAAGTGCGCTCGCCGGCGGCAACAGGTGCCGCCCCATTCGCAACCGGCTTCGGTGCAACTGGCGCTGCCGCAGCGGTTTGAGCTGTCGGAGCTTCGGCCGGCGCTTCCGCCTTGGGCGCCTCCGCCTTGGCGGGTACTGCACCACCCTTGGCGGCGGCACCGGCATCCTCGCCTTCGGCGGCCAGGATGGCGATCACGGCGTTGACCTTTACACCCTCGCTGCCAGCCGGCACAACCAGCTTGGCAACGGTACCTTCATCGACGGCTTCGACTTCCATCGTCGCCTTGTCGGTCTCGATCTCGGCGATCACGTCGCCCGGCGAAACCTTGTCGCCTTCCTTGACCAGCCATTTGGCAAGATTGCCCTCCTCCATGGTGGGCGAGAGGGCCGGCATGGTGATGTTGATCGGCATGTTGTCCTCCCGGCCAGATCAGCGATAGGTGACGGCTTTCACCGCCTCGATCACTTCCGCGACATTAGGCAGCGCCAGCTTCTCGAGATTGGCGGCATAGGGCATAGGCACGTCCTTGCCGGCGACGGTGATGACCGGCGCGTCGAGATAGTCGAAAGCCCGGCGCGACACCTGGTTGGCGATGTAGTCGCCGACCGAGGACTGCGGGAAACCTTCCTCCACCGTGACCAGGCGATTGGTCTTCTTCACCGAGGCGATGATGGTATCGATATCCATCGGGCGGATGGTTCTCAAATCGACGATCTCGGCGTCGATGCCGAGCTTGGCCAGTTCCGCCTCGGCCTTGACCGCGTAGGTCATGCCGATGCCCCATGAAACAATGGTGACGTCCTTGCCCACCTTGTGGATGCGCGCCTTGCCGATCGGCAGAATGAAATCGTCCATTTTCGGCACGTCGAAGGAGTGGCCGTAGAGGATTTCATTTTCCAGGAAGATGACCGGGTTGGGGTCGCGGATCGCTGCCTTGAGCAGCCCCTTGGCGTCGGCCGCCGTATAAGGCTGCACGACCTTGAGGCCGGGAATGTGGCTGTACCAGGCGCCATAGTCCTGGCTGTGCTGGGCCGCCACGCGCGACGCTGCCCCGTTCGGGCCGCGGAACACGATCGGCGCACCCATCTGGCCGCCGGACATATAAAGCGTCTTGGCCGCCGAGTTGATGATCTGGTCGATCGCCTGCATGGCGAAGTTGAAGGTCATGAATTCGACGATCGGCTTGAGGCCCGTCATCGCGGCACCGACCCCGACGCCGGCAAAGCCGTGCTCGGTGATCGGCGTGTCGACCACGCGCTGCGGGCCGAATTCCTGTAGCAGGCCTTGGGTGATCTTATAGGCACCCTGGTATTCGGCGACTTCCTCGCCCATGACGAAGACGTCCGCGTCACGGCGCATTTCCTCGGCCATGGCATCGCGCAAGGCTTCGCGCACGGTGGTGGAAACCATTTCGGTTCCGGCCGGAATATCGGGATCGGCCGCGATCTGCGCTTTCGGCGCCGCGGCGACGGGAGCGGCGGCCAGCTTCTCGGCCGGAGCCGGCGCTGGCTCGGCTACGGCCGGCGCCTCGGCCTTGGCCGGTGCGGCCGCCTTGCCGATATCACCGGCGCTTTCGCCGTCCTGCAACAGCATCGCGATCGGCGTGTTGACCTTGACGCCTTCGGAACCGGCGGCGATCAGGATCTTTCCGAGCGTGCCTTCGTCGACGGCTTCCACTTCCATGGTCGCCTTGTCGGTCTCGATTTCGGCAATGACGTCGCCCGGGGCGACCTTGTCACCCTCGTTTTTCAGCCATTTCGACAGATTGCCCTCTTCCATGGTCGGCGAGAGCGCGGGCATGAGAATTTCGATCGGCATGGTCGCACCCTCCCCTTAGATCGTGATGTCCGTCCAGAGCTCGGACGCATCCGGCTCGGGATCGGTCTGGGCGAAGTCGGCGGCGTCGGCGACGATGTCGCGCACGTCCTTGTCGATGGCCTTGAGATCGTCCTCGCTCGCCCATTTCTTGGCGGCCAGGCGCGCCTTGACCTGTTCGATCGGATCGTGCTCGGAGCGCATCTTCTGCACTTCCTCCTTGCTCCGGTACTTGGCCGGGTCCGACATCGAGTGGCCGCGGTAGCGATAGGTCTGCATTTCGAGGATGATCGGGCCGTTGCCCGCGCGGCACCATTCTGTAGCGAGCTCCCCAGCGGCCTTTACCGCGCGCACATCCATGCCATCGACCTGGATGCCGGGGATGCGGAACGACAGACCGCGCTGCGAGAAGTCGGTCTCGGCCGACGAGCGCGTCACCGAGGTGCCCATGGCATAGCGGTTGTTCTCGATCACATAGATGACCGGCAGCTTCCACAGCGAGGCCATGTTGAAGCTTTCGTAGACCTGGCCCTGATTGGCGGCGCCGTCGCCGAAATAGGTCACCGAGACATTCTTGTTGCCGCGATAGCGGTTGGCGAAGGCGAGGCCCGTGCCCAGCGACACCTGCGCGCCGACGATGCCGTGACCGCCGTAAAAATTCTTTTCCTTGGAGAACATGTGCATGGAGCCGCCCTTGCCCTTGGAGTAGCCTCCACGGCGTCCGGTCAGCTCGGCCATCACACCGCGCGGGCTCATCTCCATGGCCAGCATATGTGCGTGGTCGCGATAGGCGGTGATCATCTGGTCGCCTTCGATCAGCGACATTTTGAGACCAGTGACGACAGCCTCCTGACCGATATAGAGATGGCAGAAGCCGCCGATGAAACCCATGCCGTAGAGCTGGCCGGCCTTTTCTTCAAAGCGGCGCATCAACAGCATCAGGCGGTAGGCGGAGAGTTCCTGCTCCTTTGAAAAGTCTAACGGTTTTGGAGCTGAGAGGTTCGGCAATTTGCCGTCGGATTTGGATTTGGCAGGCGCTTTTCTGGCGGCGGTTGCCATGCTTCACTCCCTGTTGCGTCTCTTCGCGGACACGGGGGAGCAGCTTGCCTCTCCCCACCGATTGGAGAAAAGGCTAACATGCAAGCTGCCGTTCCGCCATGCGGAAAAATGCATGGCTGACATGCACGTAAGCGATTAGAAATATTGAAAATAACCTTGATTAACCGACTTTCGGTTAATTCGATTTCGTCGGCAGCATGATGACGAGCTCGTCGGCGCTCGTCACATTCAGCGTGCGGCGCGCCTGCTCGTCCAGCATATCCTTCTCCAGCGAGCCGTCATGCAGAAGCCGGACCCGCTGCTCGATTTCCATGCGGCGCGCTTTCACCGACGCCAGCTGTTCTTGCAAGCCCGCGACCTGCGCCTGGAGTTTGGCCTTCGAATTGATGCCGAACGCGCCATGATAGGCATGATAGCCGAAATAGCTCAAGAACAGCGCGCACAGGGACGGCACGATCAGCCGTCCGGCATTTGTCTGCTTGTGCTGGCGTGTCCACATCGGCGCGACTCCTCGTCCACCTCTTGTCGCCCGATTGTGCTTAATGGAGGGTTACGGCGAGGCCGCGGATGCAAAAAGGGCGGGCCTCAGGCCCGCCCTTCGTTGAGGCTGGATTTGCCTGATTAGGCTCTGAGGATCGACGTGCCGGCGTAACGTGCCTGCTTGCCGAGCTCTTCCTCGATGCGGATCAGCTGGTTGTACTTGGCGGTGCGGTCCGAACGTGCCAGCGAGCCGGTCTTGATCTGACCGCAATTGGTGGCGACGGCGAGGTCGGCGATGGTCGAATCCTCGGTCTCGCCCGAACGGTGCGACATGACGGCGGTGTAGCTGGCCTTGTGCGCAGTCTCCACCGCATCAAGCGTCTCGGTCAACGAGCCGATCTGGTTGACCTTGACCAGGATCGAGTTGGCGACGCCCATCTTGATGCCATCGCGCAGGCGCGCCGAATTGGTGACGAACAGGTCGTCGCCCACCAGCTGCACCTTCTTGCCGCACAGGTCGGTCAGATACTTCCAGCCTTCCCAATCGTCCTCAGCCATGCCGTCCTCGATCGAGATGATTGGATAGTCGGCGGCGAGCTTGGCGAGATATTTTGCCTGCGCCTTGGGATCGCGGGTCTTCTTCTCGCCTTCATAGACGTAGTTGCCGCCCTTGAAGAACTCCGTCGCAGCGCAATCGAGCGCCAGCGCCACGTCCTGGCCCGGCTTGAAGCCGGCCTTTTCGATCGAGGCCATGACGAAATCGAGCGCGGCCTGGGCGCTCTTCAGGTTCGGTGCGAAACCGCCCTCGTCACCGACATTGGTGTTGTGGCCGGCTTCCTTCAGGCCCTTCTTCAGCGTGTGGAAGATTTCCGAACCCCAACGCACGGCGTCGCGCAGCGTCGGCGCGCCGACGGGCATGATCATGAATTCCTGGAAGTCGATCGGATTGTCGGCATGGGCGCCGCCATTGATGATGTTCATCATCGGCACCGGCAGCACGCGGGCGTTCGGGCCGCCGACATAGCGGTAGAGCGGCAGGCCGGATGCCTCGGCCGCAGCCTTGGCCACGGCGAGCGAGACGCCGAGAATGGCGTTGGCGCCCAGCCGGCTCTTGTTCGGCGTGCCGTCCAGCTCGATCATGGTCTGATCGATCTGGATCTGGTGTTCGGCCTCCATGCCGCCGATCGCCTCGAACAGCTCGCCATTGACGGCCTCGACGGCGCGCTCGACACCCTTGCCGAGATAGCGCGGACCGCCGTCGCGCAACTCCATCGCCTCATGCGCACCGGTGGAGGCACCGGATGGCACTGCGGCACGACCCATCGAACCGTCTTCGAGGACGACATCGACCTCGACCGTCGGATTGCCGCGGCTGTCGAGGATTTCACGGCCAACTATGTCGATGATGGCGGTCATTTGAGGCTCCTGCTTGGGATGAGGACAAAATGCGGGGCTCACCGGCGGGTGACGCTGCGCAAACTCAATAGCCCAAGCCCCGCGAAACGCAACGCGCTAAAAGCCAGTTTTCGGCCTTTGTCAGGCTGCCGGCTTCACCGTCGCGCTGAATTTCCCCATCAGGTAGGGACCGGACTGCACGGGCTGGTAGCGCGGCACCTCTCCCGGCTTCAGGCAGGTATCCAGGCAGGCGATCTCCTGGTGCCAGTTGGGTTGATGGAAGAAGGCGAGCGACTGGCGCCTGGACGATTTGGCCGCACCGACATCGGGATTGACGACACGGTGCAGTGTCGAAACCCAGCGGTCGTTGGTCCACAACGCCATCAGGTCGCCGATGTTGATGACGAAGGCGCCCGCTACCGGCGGCACCTCGCGCCATTCCCCTTCCGGCGTGTAAATTTGCAGGCCGCCCGAACCCGGCTGCGGCAGAAGGATGGTCAGGCTGCCATAGTCGGTATGGGCGCCGGCGCGCAGCTGGCCGACCAGCGGCGGGGTGTCGGTCTCGGGATAGTTCAACGCCCGCAAGGCACTGATCGGCCGATCGATCATCGGCTCGAAATAGTCTTCCCGCAGGTCGAGCGCGACGGCGAAGACGCGCATGATGCGCGCCGCCAGATCTTCCATGGCGGTGTAATAGGCTTTCCACGCTTCGACGAAACCATCCGGCGCATCCGGCCAGATCGTCTCGGCGTAGCAGAAGGACAGCGCCTGCGGATCGGTCAGCCCCTCGGGCACCGAGAGCGGACCGCCATTGAAACTTTCCTTCAAATCCGGCGGCGTGTCAGCACCCTTGGACCTCGCCAGCGCCTCTACGCCGGGACCGAGATAACCATAGGGATAGCCGGGATAGGGCGCCCTCACCTTTTCCTTGGCTTCCGGCGGCCGATCGAAAAAGGCTTTGGCCTTCGACCAGACGGCGTCGATCACCGCCGGCGGTACCGAATGGCCGCTGATTGCGAGAAAGCCGGTTTCCCGGCAGATCGCGTCGACCTCGCGGCCAAGCGCCTTGCGCCCAGCCGTATCCGCCGCCTCGAAACGCGAAAGATCGAAGACCGGAAACGCCGTCGCAACCATTTTCCACTCCCCTCAGATTTTTGTTCTGGTTGGAGCATAACGTTGCGCTTGGCGGCGCTTCAACGAGGAAGCGTTGTTCCAGGCTTGCTGCTTGGGATCACTCGGCGAGGATGAAGGTGACCTTCATGTTGACCCGGTAGGCGACGATCTTGCCGTTCTCGACCACGACCTTCTGGTCCTGGATCCAGGCACCCTCGACATTCTTAAGCGTCTTGGAAGCGCGCTCGACGCCCTTCTCGATGGCGTCCTGGAAGCTCTTCTTGGATGATGCAGTGATCTCGGTAACGCGGGCGACGGACATATCCTACTCCTGACGACGAGCCAATTTGCCGGGCGAGCCTACAACCGGCCGCCAGCGCTCGCAAGCAAGGGTAGTCGATACAGGGTCGCCGCCGTCAGCCCTTGGCGATGCGGTCGAAAGCCATCAGCCGCTCAAGCAGCGCCGGCATGTCCTTGAACGGCACCATGTTCGGCCCGTCCGACGAGGTCGAATTATCGGGGTCCTCATGCGTCTCGACGAAGACACCTGCGACACCCACAGCCACAGCGGCCCGGGCCAGGGTTTCGACGAAACGACGTTCGCCGCCGGAGGTGGCACCCTGCCCGCCCGGCTGCTGCACGGAATGGGTGGCGTCGAAAATCACCGGCGCGCCAATCTCGGCCATGATCGGCAGCGCGCGCATGTCGGAGACCAGCGTGTTGTAACCGAAGGAGGCACCACGCTCCGTCACCAGCACATTGGCGTTGCCCGAACCGGTCACCTTGCTCACGACATTCTTCATGTCCCACGGCGCCAGGAACTGTCCCTTCTTGACGTTGATGACCTTGCCGGTCTTGGCTGCAGCCACCAACAGGTCGGTCTGGCGCGACAGGAACGCCGGGATCTGCAACACGTCAACATGCGGCGCCACGATCGCGCACTGCTCTTCAGTGTGGACGTCGGTGAGGATTGTTACGCCGAGTTCCTTGCGGAGGTCTGAAAAGGCCGGCAATGCTGCCTCGAGACCGGCGCCGCGCGTGCTGGACAGCGAGCTGCGGTTGGCCTTGTCGAAGGAAGATTTATAGACAAAACCGATGCCGAGTTTCTGCGTGAGTTCCTTCAGCTTGCCGGCCATGTCGAAAGCATGCTGGCGCGACTCGAACTGACATGGACCGGCAATCAGCGACAGCGGCGCGTCATTGGCAAACAGTGTCTTGCCGACGGTCACTTTGGCATTGGGTTTGGTCATGTCCGTTCCTCGAAGATGAAGGCTGCACCCTGGCCGTCTGCTTGGGGCACCACAAGCCGGCCATCGCGCAGATGGTGTTTTACATGCGCGGACACAAGCAGACGTTCGGTCGCAACAAGATCGGCGGTCGCGAAGACCACGGCGACGAAACGCAAAGCCGAACGCGCGCCGGCACCAAGACCGAACTTCGCCTCATACTCCGCCCCGTGCATCAACTCGATATCGGCATTGGGCAGAGCCAGCCGACTTTCCGCCACAGCGGCCTTGTTGGGCGCGCCCGCGGCAATAGCGAGCAGCTTGCGCAGCCTCGCCACATCGTCGCTCACCGCCACAACGCCGCGGATTGCAACGGCGCCGTTGGCATGCGCTTGCAGTGCGGCCCGGTCGACCTTGGGGGCATTGACACGCTGGCAGGCGAAGACGAAGGCGTCCGGCGTATCGCGCCCGGAGGCGAAAGCCAGCCGGAATGAAACCGTGTCGCTCTTGCCGGAGCGGTCGGTGAAGGGGCGCGAAAAATCGAGCCTTTCGCCGGCCGAAATATTCGCCTCGACATAGGCACGATGGTCGGCGTCGGCATCTTCGGTACCGAAGACGATGGCCGAAAACCCTTCGGCGCCATGCTCTTCGCGATAGGTGTGGTCGCGGGCGACAAAGACGTTGCCGGCCATGATTGCCTGCGCGGCGACCTCGGCATCACCCACGGCCAACGGCTCGAGAAAGGTGCCGTCAGCCAGGTAAACGCAGCAATTCTCGGTGCCGAAAGGATGTATGCCACGCGGCGCCACGGTGAATCCGAGAGCGGCGAGCCGAGCCTCTGCCGCGCCGAGGCTTTCAGTCGGCAGCACGATATGATCGAGCGGATGGGCTGGTCGGTGCATGTTGGCGGCGGTGTGCATCATTCTGGCTGCCGGTTCAAGCGAAATGGCGGCGCAATCGCGCTCCGGCCGCATTCCCTGCCACGCCCCTGCGTCAACCGCGTGACGTGAACGGTGGAATTGCCCGACGATTGGTAAGTAACAGCCTACGACTGCAGGTCAAAACGCCAGTCGTTGCTGCGCATCAGCTTGCCCGGCGGGTATTCGAAATCATGTTCGCCCATCAGGACAAAACCGAGTTTGCGGCAGATCGCGTTGGAAGCGAAATTATCGGGCGACGGGAAGGCGTGCAGATAACGATGCCGCGCCTCACCGCGCAACACGCCGATCAGCAGGCCGGTCCCCCTGGCAGCGAGGCCACGGCCTTGCAATTCAGGCACGACCGCCCAACCGGTTTCGTAGACTGGCTGATCCTGCCAGGTTTTCCGCCAATAGCCGACCGAGCCGGCGCCTGCCCCATCGAACGATATCTTGAACATCCGGGTTTCGCCTGGAGCGGTGCTCTCCAGGTAGCGCCGGTGGCGATCGGCCAGCTTTTCAGGTGTTTCAGGACCGCCTATGTGCTGCTTTTCCGCTGGCGTATTGCAGCGTTCGAGGATGTCGAAATCCCTGGAAGACCAGGTTTTCAGCGTAACAGTGCCGTCCTGCGCGACAATCATTCAAGCCATCCTCGGCAGTTCTCGACGACTCAACCGCGTGGCCGGCGAGCGCAGAATCGCTAGCCGATAACCCTGTTTCTCGTTGAATATCTTTTTCGGAAAACCCGGCAAATCATTTTCTTCCCCTTACCCAACGTCAGACCTAACCTGCACTACAAAAAAACAAGGTCATGAGAGGGAACAACTATGACCATCAAAGGAGCTTCGCCCGGCCTTTACAATGAGGATCTGGCGCCCGCCAAGGTCCGCAATTGGGGGCCATTCTCGATCTTCAACGTATGGACTTCCGACGTCCACAGTCTGTGGGGATACTATCTGGCCGCCAGTCTGTTCCTTTTTTGCGGCGGCTTTTTCAACTTCATCATCGCCATTGGTATCGGCTCGCTGATCATCTACGCGCTGATGAACCTCGTCGGCTATGCCGGGGTCAAGACCGGCGTGCCCTACCCCGTGCTCGCCCGGGCTTCCTTCGGCATCTGGGGCGCAAACGTGCCGGCGCTGGTGCGCGCCATTGTCGCCTGTTTCTGGTACGGCGCGCAGACGGCCGCCGCCTCCGGTGCCATCGTCGCGCTGCTGATCCGCAACGAAGGCATGCTCGCCTTCCACCAGAACAACCACCTGCTCGGCCACTCAACGCTGGAAGTGATCTGCTTCGTCGTCATCTGGGCGCTGCAGCTGCTTATCATCCAGAAAGGCATGGAGACGGTGCGACGTTTCCAGGACTGGGCCGGACCGGCGGTGTGGATCATGATGCTGATCCTGGCCATCTATCTCTGTGTAAAATCAGGGAAATTCGCCTTCACCAGCGACATCCCGCTCGACGTGCTGCGTGAAAAGACCAAGGACGCCGGTATTCCGGGCGATCCAGGCTCATGGACGGCGCTGTTCGGCGTCGCGGCCATCTGGGTCACCTATTTCTCGGCGCTTTACCTGAATTTCTGTGATTTCGCCCGCTATGCGCCGGACAAGGCGGCGCTGCGCAAGGGCAACATCTGGGGCCTGCCGGTCAACCTGATCCTGTTCTCGCTGGTCGCCGGCGTCACGACCATCGCGGCCTATGATGTCTATGGCGAAGTGCTGCTGCATCCCGACCAGATATCGGCAAAATTCGATAGCTGGTTCCTGGCGCTGCTTGCCGCGCTGACCTTCGCGGTGGCGACGCTCGGCATCAATGTGGTGGCGAACTTCGTCTCGCCGGCCTTTGATTTCTCCAACGTCTTCCCGCGCCAGATCGACTTCAAGAAAGGCGGCTATATCGCTGCCTTGATTGCGCTTATCCTCTATCCCTTCGCACCGTGGGAGGGCAGCGCGGCGAGCTTTGTCGGCATCATCGGCGCTACCATGGGCCCGATCTTCGGGGTGATGATGGTCGACTACTACCTGATCCGAAAAGGCGAGGTCGATGTCGAGGCACTCTACCGCGAGGATGGCGAGTTCCGCTTCCAGGGCGGCTGGCACGTCAACGCCTTCATCGCGGCCGGCATCGGCGCTGTCTTCTCGTCCATCCTGCCCAATTTCACCAACTGGCTGCCGGTATGGTGGGGTGTCTATGGCTGGTTCTTCGGCGTCGCCATTGCCGGGGTCATCTACTACATCTTGCGCTCGGCCTCAGCCGCCGTGCCGGTCAAAGCCTAGGATTTTTGCTCTCCCAACCTCGACGGGCGGAGGCGCGATTGCCGCGTTTTCCGCCCTTTTTCTTGCCGTTTTTCACGACCGCGTCCGGAATGGATATGTCCGGTCCAGGCCTCCGATGTGGACATCGACGCCCGGCCGGGGACGCGGTGAAAAAACTAACGCGTTCGCTTTCAATGATTTGCCGATCAAGGGCCCTGAAACGGCCCGCGGATTTATTCACCTTGAGCCAAATGACTGCAAAATCGGGTCAAACGGTTTCAAAGTCGCGTGCCTTGGCTTCACTTTGGCTGCCCCGAATGCGCAACCGGCGAAACTGGCGCGGCGGCCCCGGCCCTTCTCGCCGAGCACCCTGGATTTCATGTGTAAGTAAAAGATTACGGAGTTAGAATCTCGGCCAATTTGCGCACGGTGTTCCAGTTGCGCGAGGTGCCGATGCCGAGGCGTTTGTGGCCGACGGCGGACAGCAGGCGCGAATTCGGTCGCTCCCGCGAAAACACGATCCAGATGTCGCCGCCGACGATCGCGATCTTCTCGTCCGCTGCCGCATAGGCCTTGAGCGAACCGATTTCGGCCGCCGGCGCCGGTCGGCGCATGACGCGGACCGCAACCTGGTCGGCGGCCTCGAGAGACTCGTTCGGGAACGGGTTGCCGGCGGCCAGCGCCAGCCAGCCGGTTGCGTCGCGCACGATGATGTCGACATGCCGGCCGAAGGTTTTGGGAAAAGCCGCCTCCAGCCGGCTTTCCAGCTCGGCTATCGGCGTTTCGGGTGCATCGAACACCAGATTGCCGCTGGCGGCGAGCGTGCGCAGGTTTGCGAAGCCCAGCCCCTCGGCCATCGCCTTGAGGTCGGCCATCACCACGCGGCGCTGCGGCGTGAGCACGATGGAATAGAGCAGCGCAATATAGGTCCGCACTGCCCTACCCTTATCTTCAGACCAAACGGCTCTGCGCGATCGCCGCCTCGATGAAGGAGGAGAACAGCGGGTGCGGTTCCAGCGGCCGGCTCTTCAATTCCGGATGATACTGGACGCCGATGAACCAGGGATGGTCGGGATATTCGACCGTCTCTGGCAGCACGCCGTCGGGCGACATGCCGGCGAACACCAGCCCGCATTCCTCCAGCCGCTGCTTGTAGTCGATGTTGACTTCGTAGCGGTGGCGGTGGCGTTCGGAAATTTTTGTGTCGCCGTAGATGTCGGAGATCTTCGAGCCGGATTCCAGCCGCGCTTCATAGGCGCCAAGCCGCATCGTGCCGCCGAGGTCGCCGGCGGACTGCCGCTTCTCCAGCATGTTGCCCTTCAGCCACTCGGTCATCAGGCCGACGACCGGCTCCTTGGTCGGGCCGAACTCCGTCGAGGACGCTTTGTCGATGCCGGCCAGCGAGCGGGCCGCCTCGATGCAGGCCATCTGCATGCCGAAGCAGATGCCGAAATACGGCACCTTGCGTTCGCGCGCGAACTTGGCCGCCAGGATCTTGCCTTCCGAACCGCGTTCGCCGAAACCGCCCGGCACCAGAATGCCGTGCACCTTCTCCAGGAACGGAGCCGGGTCTTCCTTCTCGAACACCTCGCTCTCGATCCAGTCGAGCTTGACCTTGACGCGATTGGCAAGACCGCCATGCGACAATGCCTCGATCAACGACTTATAGGCGTCCTTGAGGCCGGTATATTTGCCGACGATGGCGATGGTGACTTCGCCCTCGGGATTGTGGATGCGCTCGGCCACGCCCTGCCAAGGCTCCATGCGCGGCTTCGGCGCCGGCTCGATGCCGAAGGCGGCAAGCACTTCCGTGTCCAGCCCTTCATTGTGATAGGCCATCGGCACATCGTAGATGTGGCCGACATCGAGCGCCTGGATGACGGCCGATTCGCGCACATTGCAGAACAGCGACAGCTTGCGCCGCTCTTCCTTGGGGATCGAGCGGTCGGCGCGCACGAGCAGGATGTCGGGCGCGATGCCGATCGAACGCAGTTCCTTGACCGAATGCTGCGTCGGCTTGGTCTTCAGTTCGCCGGCCGCCGGGATATAGGGCATCAGCGTCAGGTGCACATAGACGGCATTGTTGCGCGGCAGGTCGTTGCCGAGCTGGCGGATCGCCTCCAGGAACGGCATCGCCTCGATGTCGCCCACCGTGCCGCCGATCTCGCACAGCACGAAATCGTAGTCGTCATTGCCATCGAGCACGAAATTCTTGATCTCATCGGTGACGTGCGGAATGACCTGCACGGTCGCGCCCAGATAGTCGCCGCGCCGCTCGCGCTCGATGATGTTCTTGTAGATGCGACCAGTGGTGATGTTGTCGTTGTGATTGGCCGAGCGGTTGGTGAAACGCTCGTAATGGCCGAGATCGAGATCGGTCTCGGCGCCATCGTCAGTCACGAACACTTCGCCATGCTGGTAAGGCGACATCGTGCCGGGGTCTACATTGAGGTAGGGATCGAGTTTTTTGATGCGCGCGCGGTAGCCGCGCGCCTGCAACAGGGCTCCAAGAGCCGCTGCGGCAATGCCTTTTCCAAGGGAAGAAACCACGCCGCCGGTGATGAATACATATCGGGCCATGGGAACCATCGCTTAGCGCGGCTGAATTGATTCCGCCAGTGGAAAAACCGCCGCGCATGGTTTTTCCCGGAGATGAAGGCTGCCGGAACGCAGCCAAAACAAAAGGGCCGGCTGGAGCCGGCCCTTTCGCCAATTGTGTGTACCGCGTTACAGGACGACGACCTTGGTGCCCATCTTGACGCGGTTGTAGAGCTCGATGACGTGGTCGTTGATCATGCGGAAGCAGCCATTGGAGGCGCTGGTGCCGATCGACTGCGGCGCAATCGTGCCGTGGATGCGCAGATGCGTATCCTTCTTGCCGTCATAGAGGTAGATGGCACGGGCGCCGAGCGGGTTCGCACCGCCGCCGGGCATTCCGTCCTTGTACTGGCCGTATTTCTTCGGCTCGCGTTCCTGCATGTCCTTGGTCGGGATCCAGCGCGGCCATTCCTGCTTGTCGCCGACGGTGGTCATGCCCTTGTACTGCAGGCCTTCCTTGCCGACCGCGATGGCGTAGCGGCGAGCCGTGCCCCAGGATTCGACCAGATAGAGCCGGCGCTCTTCGGTGTTGATGACGATGGTACCGGGCTCGTAGCCGGTGAACGCCACTTCCTGCGGTTCGTATTCCGGCTTCACCTTGAACGGCTTCTTGGACTGCTTGCGGTCGAGCGCGGCGTCGAGCGCGCGCGTCTGCGGCAGCATGGACATCGAAGACGAGCCGGCAGCACCGCCGAACAGACCGGCGAACAGGCCGTTGTTGGGACGCGTAGCGGTTTCACCCGGGCGCGGCTCGCTGCGCAGCTCGCCATTGTTGCCGTTTGAAACGACGTCCTGTGCTTCTGGCGTCAGCGGCTCTTCCACGACAGCGGGGATCGGCTGTACCGGCTTTGCGGTTTCAAGTTTCACCAGCTTCTTGGCCGACTTGGCGTCTTCGGCGTCGGCGTCCTGAACGACCGGCTTCTGACCCTTCTTGGTCAGGAATTCCTGACGGGCGGCATCCGCCTTGGCCTTGGCGGCCTCGCGCATGGCCATCTTGCGGGCTTCGAGCACTTTTTCCTTGGCCAGTTCGCGCTCGACCCGGACCTGCTTCTCCAGTTCCTGGATGCGGGCGAGATCGGCCTCGGTCGGCTTCTTTTTCTTCTTGAGCTGTTTCAGCTCGACAGCGGCGCTCTTGGTCTTGGCGATATCCGCCTTGGCTGCCTTGGTATTGGCTGGCGCGGCCGCATAAGCAGGCGCACCAAGGGTGAGCACGGCACAAAGGCCGGCGAGAATGAAACTGCGAAGCCGCATGGCGAGGTTCCGTCCAGAAGAAATGCGTGTTGCCCACGGCAACAGCGGGCGCCCGGAAGGTGCCTCAATTGCCGCAATTTCGCTATAATCGAACAGCCGGCACCTGCTCAAGCGCCAACGGCACACAGATGAGATCGAATCTTCGTGATTGCCGCGCATTTGCCGCGACTGTGTTCAAACGACAACAGATCGCAACATTACTGTGCCAGCGCCGGCGTTGTTTGCCTGGCTATTGTCCAGAATCGGGACGGACAGCCCGCGCCCGTCCCGCGCCAGCACCCTTCCCTGGATTTCCCGAAGGGCCAGCGCCGCGCGTGCCATTCGCCGCCGCAGCGTGGACGAGCAAATAAAAACGCCCGCCGGACCGGTCGGTCCCACGGGCGTTTCTGGATTGGACAACGCGGCCGCTGGAGCGCCGCGCGCCTGTTCGCTTACTGGTTTGGAACCTGCGGCTGCGCCGGCTGTGCCGGGGCGGGAGCGGTGCCAGCCGGAGCGGTGGTCGCCGCGCCATCGCCGGTCGGCGCGGCCGGAGCCGTCGATTGCGGCTTGGCGGCGCCGTCGCCCGAAGCCGGGGCGGCAGTGCCTGCCGGAGCAGCCGGAGTGACCTGGCCCGGAAGCTTGTCGAGAACGCCCTTGCCGCCGGTCTGCTGCGTCACCGGAGCGCGGTCGAGGAAATCGGTCGCCTTGCCGCCGTAACGCGCCGAGATCGACAGGATCAGCGAAGTGGCGAAGAACAGTGCCGCGAGGATCGCCGTCGCGCGGGTCAGCGCGTTGGCGGCACCGCGGGCGGTCATGAAGCCGGAACCGCCGCCGATGCCGAGACCGCCGCCTTCCGAACGCTGCAGAAGCACGACGCCGACAAGCGCGAGCACGATCATGAGATGGACGACGATCAGGACTGTTTGCATTGTCTACCTTGGCAAAGCTGGCTTGGGCGCCAGCGGCGACCGGTGAACAGGTGGCGGCTCTTACAACGCTTTGATGGCATTTCCAAGCCCGGCACCGGAATATGGGGACCGGTGCCGGCTTTGCAACCGAAAAGCACGCCGTCAGAGGTTGCGATAGGCCTCGGCGATGCCAAGGAAATCGGCCGCCTTGAGGCTGGCGCCGCCGACCAGCGCGCCGTCGACATTGGCGACGCCAAGCAGTTCGACCGCGTTGGATGGCTTGACCGAGCCGCCATAAAGAATGCGCATCTTGGCCGCGGCCGCCTGGCCGAGCTTTTCGGCGAGCTTTTCGCGGATATGGGCATGGGCCTCAGCCACATCCGCGGCCGTCGGCGTCAGGCCGGTACCGATCGCCCAGACCGGCTCATAGGCGAGCACCGCATTGGCGGCTGTCGCGCTGGACGGCACCGAACCCGCGACCTGCGTGGACAGAACATCGAGCGTCGCGCCGCTTTCGCGCTGCGCGCGGGTTTCACCGACGCAGATGATGGCGACCAGCCCGGCGCGCCAGGCGGCCTCGGCCTTGGCGTGGACGGTGGCGTCGCTCTCGCCATGGTCGGTGCGGCGCTCGGAATGGCCGACGATGACATGGCTGGCGCCGGCATCCTTCAGCATCTCGGCCGAGACGTCGCCGGTATGGGCGCCGCTCTGATTGGCATGGCAATCCTCGCCGCCGACGTGAACCGGCGTTCCGGAAACCGTTTCGGCGGCGCGCGACAGCAAGGTCGCCGGCACGCAGACCAGCGCGTCGGTCCTGGCGTCGAGCCCGTTGATGAAGCCCTGGCCGATGGAGCGCAGTTCGGGAAGCGAGGCGCTGGTTCCGTTCATCTTCCAGTTGCCTGCCACGAGAGGGCGTATTCCTGGTGTCATTCTTGTGATCTCCGGCCGGTCTGTCGCGGTCTTCCCTACCAAAATCAGGCCACAAAGCAATCGACAGTGGGCGTGAAGGACGCTATTGCGCTTGGCTTGATTTAATTTGGACAACGACATGCTCTCTACATTGCGGAACGCGGCGGGAACCTGGGTCGCGAAAGCGCTGCTCTCCCTGTTGGTGGTGAGTTTCGCCGTCTGGGGCATCTCCAGCCGCATGATGGGCACCATCGCCGGCCACCACAGTGTGCTGACCACGGGCGGCACTTCCGTCTCCGTCACCGAATACCGCCTCGCCTATGACCGCGAGATCAACGTCATGTCGCAGCAGTTCGGCCAGCGGCTGACGCGCGAACAGGCCAAGCAGCTGGGCGTCGAGAATCGCGTTCTGTCGCAGCTGGTCTCCGGCGCGGTGCTGGACGAGCAGGCGCGCAAGCTCGGCCTCGGCCTTTCGGAAAACCGCATCGCCGAGCTGACCCGCGAGGACGCCGCCTTCAAGGGCGCCGACGGTCAGTTCGACCGCCGCATGTTCGACTATGTGCTGCGCCAGATCGGCATGCGTCCGGAAGACTATCTGAAGAACCGCATGCAGGTGGCCACCCGCCAGCAGATCGTCGAGGCCGTCTCCGACGGCATGAAGGCGCCGGACACCTTCCTCAAGGCTGTCGCCCTTTATCGCGGCGAGGACCGCACCGTCGACTATCTGGTGCTGCCGAAGGCGATGGTTGAGCCGATCAATCCGCCGTCCGACAGCGACCTGAGGGCCTATTTCGAGGCCAACAAGAAGAAATACGCCGCGCCCGAATACCGCAAGTTCTCCTATGTGCGCCTCGAGCCCGAGGACATCATGGACCTCTCCGCGGTGACCGAGCAGCAGATCAAGGACGACTACGAGAAGAACAAGGCGCGCTACACGACGCCTGAAACCCGCACCATCCAGCAGCTCGTCTACAAATCGCCGGAAGCCGCCAAGGCTGCCGTCGATTCGCTGAAGAGCGGCGGCACCTTCGACAAGCTGATCACCGCCGAGGGCAAGACGCCGGCCGACACGCTTCTGGGCACGCTCTCCAAGGACAAGATCGGCGACAAGGCGGTGGCCGAGGCGGCCTTCGCGCTGAACGCCAACGAGGTCAGCCAGGTCATCCAGGGCGCCTTCGGCCCGGTGCTGGTGCGCGTCACCGAGATCAAGCCGGAAGTGGTGAAGCCGGTCGCGGAAGTCACAGCCGAGATCCGCAAGGAACTGGCCGTCAACGAGGCGAGCCGCATCCTGCTCGACACCCACGACGCCTATGAGGACGCCCGCGCCGGCGGCGCCACCATGAAGGAAGCGGCCGAGAAGCTGAAGCTCAAGGTAACCACCGTCGACGCCCTCGACCGCACCGGTCAGCGGCCGGACGCCACCGTGGTCACCGGCCTGCCGGAATCGGTGGCGCTGATCCGCGCCGTGTTCGACGCCGGTCAGGGCATCGAGAACGAAGGCCTGACCACCGCCGACAACGGCTATGTGTTCTATGAACTGAACGGCGTCACCCCTGCCCGCGACCGTCCGCTCGACGAAGTGCGTCAGAAGGTGGTCGCCGACTGGACGCTGGCCGAAGCCGACAAGCGCCTGACCGCCAAGGCCGACGAGCTGGAAAAGCGCGTCAAGGCTGGGGCCACGCTCGAAACCGTCGCCGGCGAACTCAAACTGGAGAAGCAGACCAAGCGCGGCCTCAAGCGCGAGACCGACGACGCCGATTTCGGCAAGGACGGCACCTCCGCCATGTTCGCCGTCGGCGAAGGCGGCTCGGGCGTCGTTTCGGCACCGACCGGCGCCGCCAAGATCCTGTTCAAGGTCGCCGAAGTGTTCGAGCCGGCCGGCGTCGATGCCAACACCATGCCCGACGACGTCAAGAAGACCTTCGCCTCGGGCATGTCCGACGACCTGCTCGACGAACTCGTGGCACAGCTGCGGACGCAGTTCGAGGTGCGCGTCGACCAGACAGCCGTTTCGCAGGCCCAGCAGGTCCAATGAGCGCGCTGAAGCCCCATATCGCCCGCGTGGCGGCCGGGCACAGGCTGTCCTTCGAGGAGGCGCGCGAGGCCTTCGACATCATCATGTCGGGAGACGCGACGCCCGGCCAGATCGGTGGCTTCCTGATGGCGCTGCGCGTGCGCGGCGAGGCGGTGAGCGAGATTTCCGGCGCGGTCGCCACCATGCGCGACAAGATGCTGCGCGTCGAGGCGCCGGCCGGCGCGATCGACATCGTCGGCACCGGCGGCGACGGCTCGCATTCGCTCAACATCTCGACCGCCTCGGCCTTCGTCATCGCCGGCGCCGGCGTGCCGGTGGCCAAGCATGGCAATCGCGGCCTGTCCTCGCAGACCGGTTCGGCCGACGTGCTGACCGGCCTCGGCATCAAGCTCGACCTGACGCCGGAGGCCATCGGCCACTGCATCGCCAAGGCCGGCGTCGGCTTCATGTTCGCGCCGTCGCATCACCCGGCCATGAAACATGTCGGCCCGGTGCGCGGCGAACTCGGCACCCGCACCATCTTCAACCTGCTCGGACCGCTGTCCAACCCGGCCGGCGTCACCCGCCAGATGGTCGGCGTGTTCGCGCCCGAATGGATTTTGCCAGTGGCCGAGACATTGAAGGCGCTGGGCGCCGACCATGCCTGGGTTGCGCATGGCGACGGCTATGACGAGATCACCACCACCGGCGAGACCGAGGTGGCCGAACTGGTTGGCGGCGCGATCCGTAGCTTCAAGCTGACGCCCGAGATGGTCGGTCTCAAGCGGCATTCGAAACAGGATCTGCGCGGCGGCGACGCCGCCTACAATGCCGAGGCGCTGCGCCGCATGCTGGCCGGGGCGCCGGGCGCCTATCGTGATACAGTGCTGATGAACGCCGGCGCCGGACTGGTGGTGGCCGGCAAGGCGGCGACGCTGGAGGACGGCATCGCGCAAGCGGTCGCCGCCATCGACAGCGGCAAGGCCAAGGCGGTGCTCGACCGGCTGGTGAAGGTTTCCAACGAGTAGGGCCATGGCCGATATCCTGCGCAAGATAGAAGCCTACAAGCGCGACGAGATCGCCGCCGCCAAGGCGCGCGTGCCGCTGGCCGAGATGAAGGTGCGCGCCGCCGATGCCGACCGCCCGCGGGGTTTCCTGGCGGCGCTGGAGACAAAACGCGCGGCCGGCGCCTTCGCGCTGATCGCCGAGATCAAGAAGGCGAGCCCGTCCAAGGGGCTGATCCGCGCCGATTTCGATCCGCCGGCGCTGGCGCGCGCCTACCAGGCGGGCGGCGCTGCCTGCCTCTCGGTGCTGACCGACGCACCGTCGTTCCAGGGCGCGCCGGAATTCCTGACCGAGGCGCGCAAGGCTTGTAACCTGCCGGCGCTGCGCAAGGATTTCCTGTTCGATCCCTATCAGGTCTACGAAGCGCGTGCCTGGGGCGCCGACGCCATCCTCATCATCATGGCAAGCGTCGACGACGGGCTGGCCGCCGAGCTCGAGGAAACCGCTTTCTCGCTCGGAATGGACGCGCTGATCGAAGTTCACGACGAGGAAGAAACGACGCGGGCGCTGAAACTGCGCTCGCGCCTCATCGGCATCAACAACCGCAATCTGCGCACCTTCGAGACCAGCCTCGAAACCTCGGAGCGCCTCGCCGGCATGGTGCCGGACGGGCGCCTGCTGGTCAGCGAAAGCGGCATCTTCACCCATGAAGACTGCCGCCGCATGGAAAAGAGCGGCATCGGCACCTTCCTGGTCGGCGAAAGCCTGATGCGACAGGCCGACGTGACCGGCGCCACGCGCACGCTTCTCGGGCTCGACGCCAGGGCCGAGGCCCTCTGACCGTGGCCGGCAGCGCCCTCACCCATCTTGGCGCTCAGGGCGAGGCGCATATGGTCGATGTCGGCGACAAGGCCGAGACGGTTCGCACTGCGGTGGCCGAAGGTTTTGTTGCCATGCAGGCCGACACGCTCGCCATGATCCTTGCGGGCAATGCCAAGAAAGGCGATGTGCTGGGCACCGCCCGCATCGCCGGCATCATGGCCGCCAAGAAGGCGCATGAACTGATCCCGCTCTGCCATCCGCTGCTTTTGACCAAGGTTTCGGTCGATATCGAGCCGGACCACGCCCTTCCCGGCCTGAAGGTAACGGCGCTGGCGCGCGTCACCGGCAAGACCGGTGTCGAGATGGAGGCGCTGACGGCCGCCTCGGTCGCCTGCCTCACCATCTACGATATGGCGAAGGCGGTGGACCGCGCCATGACCATTTCCGGTATCCGGCTGGTCGAGAAGACCGGCGGCAAATCCGGCGACTACAAGGCGGGTGCCTGATGTCGCTGGTGCCGGTCGACGACGCGCTGGCGCGCCTTCTCGGCGACGCCATGCCGCTGCCCGCCGAAACCATCCCGCTTGCCGAGGCTTATGACCGGGTTCTGGCCGAGCCGCTGGTGGCGCTGCGCACGCAACCGCCTTTCGACGCCTCCGCCATGGACGGCTATGCCGCCCGCGGCGCGGACGTGGCGGCTGCGGCGGGTCGCCTCACGGTGATCGGCCAGGCGCCGGCGGGCCGCGGATTCACCGGAACGGTGGGACCCGGCGAGACCGTGCGCATCTTCACCGGAGCGCCGCTGCCGGCCGGCGCCGACACCGTCGTCATTCAGGAAAACGTGCGCAATCTCGGCGACGGCACGGTCGAACTTCTGGAGCCGACCGCCGAAGGGCGCAATGTGCGCCGCAAGGGCCTGGATTTCGAGAGCGGCAACGTGCTGCTCGACAAAGGCCGGCTGCTTGACGCCGCCGCTTTGTCGCTTGCCGCCTCCGCCAATCACCCCACGGTGGCTGTCGTTCGCCGGCCGCTGGTCGCCATCATCGCCACCGGCGACGAATTGCTGCCGCCGGGCAGCGTGCTTGGTTCCGGCCAGATCATCTCGTCCAACGCCTATGGCGTCGCCGCCGCGGCGCAGGCGGTGGGCGCCAGGGCGCTCGACCTCGGCATCGCCGCCGACCGCAAGGACGCGATCGCCGCTTTGGTCAGGCATGCCGTCGACGCCGGTGCCGACATCATCGTCACGCTGGGCGGCGCCTCGGTGGGCGACCACGATTTGGTCCACGACGTGCTGACCGGCGAAGGCATGACGCTCGACTTCTGGAAGCTCGCCATGCGCCCCGGCAAGCCCCTGCTGTTCGGCCGCATGGGCGCCATTCGCTGCATCGGCCTGCCCGGCAATCCGGTCGCCAGCCTGGTCTGCTCGCAACTGTTCCTGAAACCGCTGCTCGCCCGCCTCGGCGGGCGCCTCTTCAGGCAAGACATGCGCGAGGTGAAACTGGCAAGTAATATGCCGGCTAATGATCGGCGCCAGGATTATGTTCGCGCGGTCGTGGAGGAGCGCGCTGGCGCCCTCATCGCCACCCCGTTGGGCATCCAGGACTCCTCGATGCTGCGCACGCTGGCCGATGCCAACGGGCTGATCGTGCGCCCGCCCTTCGCCGCCGCCGCTATCGCCGGCGAGCCCTGCCAGGTGCTGATGCTGCGCTGACGAGCGGAGCAAAAAACTGGCGGCAGCGAAGAACTGTTTTCAAGCCGCCGCACGTCCGCCTCGGACGTACAAAAAGCTCTTTAATCCCTTGAATTTACGCGTTGTTTTTACCGAACACCGATCCCGATTCTCGAACCGTCGCGCGCGGCATCGTTAGGTGAATCAGGTCGCCGCCACGCGCTTCGGCAGCACGAGATCGCCGACGGTGTAGGTGTGAAATTCGCTTTTGGACACCGCGTCCAGCTTGCGGAACTTCTCCACGAAGACTGGATCGGAGAAGAACGTGTCGACATCGCCGGCGCCCTGGATCGCTTCGACATTCACGACCGTTTGTCCGTCCGTGCTCTTGGCCAGCGTGCTCCAGAGGAAACCTTCCTTGCGTTCGGCGACATAGTGCACGACGTCCTGGATGATGGCGAAAGCCTCCTCCTGCTTTCCGGGGTGGGCGTGGATGACGTTGACGATGAAGGTCGTTGGCTGGGGAGTGGCCGCGAAGGCGGCGTTCGATTGGGTGGTCATGCGTATCTCCATTTGAGGATCGCGGCGGACTGTGCGCGACGGCATCTGGATATCGGGACGGAAATATCGGATAAATGGTCCGGTATTCTCATCACATCGGATATTTTTTCCGGAATTGACTCTCCATGGATACGCTTGGAACGCTTGGCATTTTCATTCAGGTGGCCGAGGCGGGAAGTTTCGCGAGCGCTGCGCAACGGCTCGGCCTGTCGGGTTCCGCTGTCGGCAAGGCCATCCTGCGGCTCGAGGACGAGATGGGCGCGCGCCTTTTTCACCGCTCGACGCGCAGTATGGCGCTGACCGAGGAAGGCAGTTTTTTCCTCGACAGCTGCCGGCGCATCCAGGCGGAATTCGAACAAGCTCAGGCCCAGCTGTCGCGGTCGCAGGCGACCCCGCGCGGGCAGCTTCGCGTGAGCCTTCCCCTGGCCGGCATGCTTTTGATGCCGACGCTGTCGGCTTTCATGGCAACATATCCGCAGATCAACCTCGATCTCGATTTCACCGACCGGCTTGTCGATGTCATCGAGGAGGGTTTCGACGCCGTCGTTCGAACGGGCGACGTCAAGGACACGCGCCTGATGAGCCGCAAGCTCGGGACATTCAGGCACATGATTGTCGCGGCACCCGAATATCTCGCCGAAAACGGCAGGCCGAGTGTGCCGGAGGACCTCCTCCTGCATCGGTGCCTGCATCATCGCTTCGCGAATTCGGGACGGCTCGAACCGTGGCCGCTGGCGCGCGATGGACGCGAGCTGAAGCTCGACCTTCCCGTCACCACGGTCGCCAGCACGTTGGAACCATTGATCTATCTCGCCGAACGATCTTTCGGCATCACATGCCTTCCGCCGTTTGCCGTATCCTCAGGCCTGGCCGAGAGAAAGCTGGTGCCGCTACTGGAAGACTACCTTAGCGAGGCCGGGACGTTTCGGATCCTTTGGCCGACCAACCGATACCTCTCGCCCAAGGTTCGGGTTTTTGTCGACTACATGGCTGCGAATCTTTTTGCCGAGTAATCACCAGGCTGGAAGGCGCGGGACGCGTAGCAGCAACGTCTTTGTCGGCCGGCTTGGCACAATCCGGCCGGGCCGTGCCTTTGTTGCAGGCCCGGGCTCTTCACACCGCGCGCCTGTTCTGCTCAACCATGCAGTGGCGCCTCGATTCTGCCATTTGCAAAGCCACTCGCCCCGGCGCGACGAAAAAGTCGAGATCGAGTTCCGGCGGCATCAGGCTGAACAAAGCGTCAACAGATTCATTAAACTTTAAATGGTTGCGGAACACAAATGGAACAGATAGTGTTTGTTCCGGGTTTGTTTTACTGATTCCGGTTCCAGTCCCCTGGGGGTGACAATGCTGACACGCAAGCAACACGAGCTTCTGCTCTTCATCCACGAACGACTGAAAGAAAGCGGCATCCCACCCTCTTTCGACGAGATGAAGGAGGCGCTCGATCTTGCATCGAAGTCCGGCATCCACCGCCTGATCACCGCTCTGGAAGAGCGCGGCTTCATCCGCCGGCTGCCGAACCGGGCCCGGGCGCTCGAAGTTTTGCGTCTGCCCGATTCCATCGCGCCCGGCCTCAACGCGGCCAGGAGGTTTTCGCCGGCCGTCATCCAAGGCAGCCTCGGCCGCCCGGCGGCCAAGGAGCCGCAGCGCCCGCAGTCGGCCAGCAATGACGACGATGCCGGCTCCGCCGTTTCCATTCCCGTCATGGGCCGCATCGCCGCCGGTGTGCCGATCGACGCCATCCAGCACCGCACGCATTCCATCTCGGTGCCGCCTGACATGATTTCGGGCGGTGACCACTATGCCCTTGAGGTCAAAGGCGATTCGATGATCGAGGCCGGCATTTTCGACGGCGACACGGTCATCATCCGCAATGCCAACACCGCCAATCCCGGCGAGATCGTCGTGGCACTGGTCGACGAGGAGGAAGCGACGCTGAAGCGCTTCCGCCGCAAGGGCGCGTCGATTGCGCTGGAGGCCGCCAATCCGGCCTATGAAACCCGCATTTTCGGGCCGGACCGGGTCAAGGTGCAAGGCAAGCTGGTCGGCCTGATCCGCCGCTATTAATGAGGCCGGAACAGGTCGGCTCGACGCGCTCGGAGCCGGCTCCAAGCGCTCGTAGCAGGTCTCTTTCCTCCGCTGAAATGTCGCGGAGCCGGTTTAGTGGACGCGGTCTTGCCGAATTGATAGCCGGCTAATTTTCTGGCGTTTGAGGCGCGTGATCTCGTTGTTCTGTCGTGACATCAGGACCGTTCGGCGTGGCATCGCGTTTGTTCGCACGCGCATCGCGCCTGTTTGTGTCGGCATCGAATCTGTTTGCCGAGGCATCGAATTTGCCTGCCTTGGCATTGGACTTCACGCGCTCCTGCTGCCGGGGCGGCAGGCCCCTCGCCTCGCGTGAAAACCGGCGCTGCGCGTGCCAGGGCCGGGAGCTGTCTTCGAGGGCGAAGCGCGCCGTTGCGGCAGCAGCGGCATTTTGCGGGTCGAAATAGACCGCCGCGCTGCCGGCGCGGGCCAGATCCTGTCGGGTGATGACGACGACGGCGGCGTCCTCGCAAAGATCGCGCGCCGTGGCGTCGTCGATGACGATCACGGCGGCGACCGCACAGGCGGGCTTCGCGGCGCGCGCATTGGGCGCCGTCGCCACGACCGGGCCATCGGGATGGCGGGCAAAGCAGAGATCCTGCGCACACAGAAACGGCGTGCCGGGCGGCAGGTCCTGCGCGTCCGCCAAGGCGACGCCGGCCGATGCCGCCGTCTCGGGAAGGACGACAGTCTCGGCATCGAGCGCGCGGCGCCAATTGTCGAGCGTGAACGCATTGGGGCGCGGCCGGCTGACCGCCAGTTCGCCGCCGCCGATGGGCATGGCGACGAGGCGCGCATCCTCGGCCACCAGCACGTCGGGCGTCTCGACATCGTCCATCGCCACGATGCCGGCGAAGGCCAGCGGCACGGCGAGCAGCCGCAGCCATGTCGTGGCCATGGCGCCGATCGCCAGTGCGGCCGTGACCAGCAAAACCGATTGCGTCGAGACGAGCCCGACGGCATCGACCGGCGAGCGTGCTGAGATCCATTCGGCGATCGCCATCATCGCCGACAACCCCTTGCCCATGGCGTAGAGGAACGGTCCGTCGGCCCCGAACGGCATGGCGAGCGCGCTGAAAACGGCGGCCGGCATGACGACAAGCGAGACGATCGGCATCACGGCAAGGTTGGCGAGCAGGCTGAGCGGCGAAATGCGCTGGAAGTGCCAGGCCGCGAACAAGGCCGTCGCAAGACCGGCGACGATGGACGTCACGGCGAGACCGATCAGCCCCACCAGCGACTTGTGTACGAGAAATCCCGCCAGCGACCGCGCCGGCGGCGGGCCGGTCGGCGCGATGCCCCGGCGTTCGGACCAGGCAGCATAGGCACCGATCAGCGCGGCGGTGGCGGCAAACGACATCTGGAAGGAGGGCCCGACCACCTCGTGCGGCGCGATCAGGATGACGACGACCGCCGATATCGCCAGATTGCGCATCGACAGCGCGGCACGATCCAAGAGAACGGCGACCAGCATCACCGCCAGCATGATGAAGCTGCGTTCGGCGGCCACCACCATGCCGGAGATGGCGAGATAGGCAGCGATCGAGACCAGCGCGGCAAGGGCCGCATATTTCTTCACCGGATGCCGCGCCGAAAAATCCGGAAACAGCGCGAAGGTCCCGCGCAGCAGCGCCATGACGGTTCCGGCCACCAGCGCCATGTGCAGGCCGGAAATGGAAATGATGTGATAGATACCGGTGCGCCGCATCGCCTCGTTGACGGGTTCTGGAATGCCGGCGCGCACGCCGACGATCAGCGCGGCGGCGATTTCGCCTTCCGCGCCGCCGATGGTGGCGCGAATGCGGGCAGCGATTGTCTCCCGCGCGGTTTCGACCGCCACCGACAGGCGCGCCATGACGGGCATCGCATCGTTCGCGGGCGTCACCAGTTTCGGCTTGCCCATGAAGAAGCCGGTGGCGCCGATGCCGTCGAAGAAGCTTTCGAAGGAAAAATCGTAGCCGTTTGGCCGCACTGGGCCGGCTGGCGGCATCAGCCGCGCATAACCGTTGACCTCCGAGCCGGCCTTGACGCCATCGGGCACCGCCAGCGCCGACAGGCGCACCCGCTCAGGCTGGTAGCGCAGCTTTGGCCGCTGGGTGCTAAGAACGTCCAGCGTCAGCCTTGTGCGGCCGCTCGCCATCGGCTCGACCGCCACGACGCGCCCGGTTATGCCGGTCGAGACCTCGGCGCCCAGCGTGTCGCCCGGCATACGCCAGGTCTCGACCTTGCCGGCCAGGATACCGAGCACGAAGAACAGCACGGCCATTGCCGCGAGATGAGCCTTCGCCCCGGCAAGCAAGGCAATGGCCGCCAGCGCAAGGCAGGAAGCAACCGGCTGAAGGAAGGCCGGTTCTTCGGTCAGCGAAAAATAGACGGCGGCACCTGCCGCCAGGAACACCGGCGCGAACAGAAATGCAGCACCCCGGTCGAGCTCCAGGCTGACAACCGAACCGAGTGCGCCGCGCCAGTCCTGGCGCAACAACAGCCGCATGCGCCGTGTCCAGACGGCGATGCGATCAGGCAAGACCGGAGGTGGCTGAAGTCTGGCGATCTCCGGCGGCAATACGGGGATGACGCGGCTCTCCGCCACCGGCCCGCCGGCCTCGTTTGCGCCATCGGGCAGCCGGGCCGCAGGCGGGAAAAGCGGCTGGGTCGAAGCAAAGAGAAGCTGCTCGCTGATGCCGCGATCGGCATCCGCCCCGCCCTGCCCGCTCCGGCCCCGTCCAGCCATCGGGTCTGCCCCTTGCGCCCCCGACCTCCTATGCTACATGAACGCCCAAACAACGAAAGTCCGCGCCTTTGGCGCCCCTTCCTTGAGAGTTCCATGTCCGATCAGGTTATCACCCGCTTCGCCCCATCCCCCACCGGTTACCTGCATATCGGCGGCGCCCGCACGGCGCTGTTCAACTGGCTGTATGCCAAGCACACCAACGGCAGGATGCTGCTGCGCATCGAGGACACCGACCGCGAGCGTTCGACCGACGCAGCCACCGCCGCGATCCTCGACGGCATGGCCTGGCTGGGGCTGAGCTGGGATGGCGATGCGATCTCGCAATTCGAGCGCGCCGCGCGGCACCGCGAGGTTGCCGAGGAGCTGGTGCGCATGGGCAAGGCCTATTACGCCTATGAGACGCCGGCCGAACTCGAAGCCATGCGCGAGCATGCGCGGGCGAACGGGCTGCCGCCCCGCTATAACGGCCACTGGCGCGACCGCGATCCGTCCGAGGCGCCCGAGGGCGTGCGCGGCGCGGTCCGCATCAAGGCACCGCTGGAAGGCGAGACGCTGGTGCGCGACCGCGTGCAGGGCGAAATCCGCTTCCCCAACAAGGACCTCGACGATTTCATCATCCTGCGCTCGGACGGGGTGCCGACCTACATGCATGCGGTGGTCGTCGACGACCACGACATGGGCGTCACCCACATCATCCGTGGCGACGACCACCTGACCAACGCCGCGCGCCAGACCACCATTTACGATGCGATGGGCTGGGACGTGCCGGTGTGGGCGCATGTGCCGATGATTCTCGGCGCCGATGGCGCCAAGCTTTCCAAGCGGCATGGCGCGCAGGGCATCGATGCATACCGCACCATGGGCTATCTGCCGGCCGCGGTTCGCAATTATCTGGCGCGGCTCAGCTGGAGCCATGGCGACGACGAAGTGATGACGCTCGACCAGATGATCGGCTGGTTCGACATCGACGACATCAACAAGAGCCCAGCCCGTTTCGATTTCGCCAAGCTGGAGGCGCTGAACGGCGTGCATATGCGCGGCATGGACGACGCCGCGCTGACCGAGGCACTCTTCGACACGCTGCCTTATCTGCCGAATGGCGAGGCGCTGGCCGCCCAGCTGGACGATGCGAAGAAGGCGCAGGTGCTGCAGGCGATGCCGGGCCTCAAGGAGCGCGCCAAGACTCTGGTCGAACTCGCCGACAGCCTCTATTTCATCGCCGCCAGCCGCCCGCTGCAGCTGGACGAGAAGGCCGCCGGCCTGCTCGACGCCGACGCCAAGGCCGTGCTGAAGGCGGTGCTGTCGCACTTCCAGGCGCTGGACGAATGGAGCGCCGCCACCACGGAGGCAGCCGTGCGCGCCTGCGCGGAAGCAACGAACCTCAAGCTCGGCAAGGTGGCCCAACCCTTGCGCGCCGCGCTCACCGGGCGCAGCACCTCGCCCGGTGTTTTCGACGTGTTGGCGGTGCTCGGTCGTGACGAAAGTCTCGCTCGCATTGCCGATCAAATCGATTAGGAGATCTGGCCCAAGAACTTTGGCATTGAAAGGCGCGTTTTGCGGTGCAACATTGCCGCTGGATCAAACAGCCCTATTTCCCTCGGCGGCTGCAATCTCGCGCATTTCAGAGGCTTACAGCGTTTTGCGTGGCGGATTGATTTTGCCTGAAGGCATAGGAACAAGAAGGAGTTAGCGATGACCGGACAGACGGCGAAACTGGAACTCGGCGGCAAGACGCACGAGTTCAAGGTCCGAAGCGGCTCCGTCGGCCCGGACGTCATCGATATCGGCGCGCTTTATACCACCACCGGCGCCTTCACCTACGATCCTGGCTTCACCTCCACCGCCAGCTGCGAATCGCAGATCACCTTCATCGACGGCGACGCCGGCGTGCTTTTGCACCGCGGCTACCCGATCGACCAGTTGGCCGAACACGGCGATTTCCTCGAGGTCTGCTACCTGCTGCTCTACGGCGAACTGCCGACCAAGGCGCAGAAGGACGATTTCGACTATCGCGTCACGCGCCACACCATGGTGCACGAGCAGATGAGCCGCTTCTTCACCGGCTTCCGCCGCGACGCGCACCCGATGGCGGTGATGTGCGGCGTGGTCGGCGCGCTGTCGGCCTTCTATCACGACTCCATCGACATTTCCGACCCGCACCAGCGCATGGTCGCCTCGATCCGCCTGATAGCCAAGATGCCGACGATTGCGGCGATGGCCTACAAATACCATATCGGCCAGCCCTTCGTTTACCCGAAGAACGAGCTGAACTTCGCCGCCAACTTCCTGCATATGTGCTTCGCGGTGCCGTGCGAGGAATACAAGGTCAACCCTGTGCTGGCGCGCGCCATGGAGCGCATCTTCATCCTGCATGCCGACCACGAGCAGAACGCCTCGACCTCGACGGTGCGGCTGGCCGGCTCGTCGGGCGCCAATCCCTTCGCCTGCATCGCCGCCGGCATCGCCTGCCTGTGGGGCCCGGCGCATGGCGGTGCCAACGAGGCGGCGCTCAACATGCTTTCGGAGATCGGCACCGTCGATCGTATCCCGGAATTCATCGCCCGCGCCAAGGACAAGAACGATCCGTTCCGCCTGATGGGCTTTGGCCACCGCGTCTACAAGAACTACGACCCGCGCGCCAAGATCATGCAGAAGACCACGCATGAAGTGCTGGGCGAACTCGGCATCAAGGACGATCCGATGCTCGACGTCGCCATGGAGCTCGAGAAGATCGCGCTTACCGACGCGTATTTCATCGAGAAGAAGCTTTACCCGAACATCGACTTCTATTCCGGCATCACGCTGAAGGCGCTGGGCTTCCCCACCGCCATGTTCACCGTGCTGTTCGCGGTCGCCCGCACCGTCGGCTGGATCGCCCAGTGGAAGGAGATGATCGAGGACCCGCACCAGAAGATCGGCCGCCCGCGCCAGCTCTACACCGGCGCCCCGGAACGCGACTACGTGCCGATCGCCAAGCGCTGAAGCCTTCCAGATCTGGCAGTATCCAGCCGCCCCTGATGCAGCCGCGTCCGGGGCGGTTTGCTTTGCTCCGCCAGCCGCCGAACATTGAGCCGAGATGCTCCGGCATCGCTGGAATCGCGCGCAGATCATCACGCGTTTTTCAACAACAGTTGATTTGAAGCGGCCGGCATGTGACCGGCAGGCGGTGGTCTCGACCGAAAATCCCCTATAGAGGCGGTCCGGCAGTACTGTGGTACAGCGATTTAGACTAGAATCATTCCAGAGAGACATTGAGGGAAATAATGAAGTTTACTTTCTTGCAGCCTTGGGCTCCGCAGTTGCTCAGCATCCTGCGTATTCTCACCGCAGCGACCTTCTTCTCGCATGGCGCGATGAAGCTGCTTGGCTGGCCCGCACCGTTCCCCTACCCGCTGAACAGCCTGACGACGGCAGCCGGCATGCTGGAAATCGTCGGCGGCGTGCTCTTGGCGATCGGCCTGTTCTCGCGCCCGGTGGCCTTCATCCTGTCCGGCCTGATGGCGTTCGCCTATTTCATGGCGCATGCGCCGCAGGGCTTCTTCCCGGTGCTGAATGGCGGCGAAGCGGCGATGCTGTTCTGTTTCGCCTTCCTCTACATCGCGGCCGCCGGCCCCGGCCCGTGGAGCGTCGACGCGGTGCTCGGCAAGGCCAAGTAACAGCCACAAGCATAAGAACCTCGAGCAACCGGCCCAAAAGGCCGGTTGTTTTGTTTCCGGCCCGTACTCCTGACGCAAGGGTGTCAGCAGCGCTCGGCTAGAGCATGTCGAGCGTCAGTGAACAAAACGCGAGGCCGGCCATGCTGAAACCGTTCCAGACCAATTCGACCATAATGCGGTCGATGCTGCTGGTCACCTTCCAGGCTCCGGCCGAAGATGTCGACCGCATCATGCGGGCCGTCACCGCTGTCGCGCCGCTGACCATGGGCAATTACGACAGCAATTCCTATCAGTCCGATGCGGGCATCGAACGCTATCGGCCACTGCAAGGCGCGGCCGCCGGCGCCGAGACCGGGCTGCGCGAGCGGCCGGGCGTCGTCGAGGTTTCTTTCGAGATCGAGAACGATGCCGTCAACACCGACCAGATCGAACGGATCGTCGAAGCCATCTTCCAGGCGCACAGCTATCAGGAACCGGTCATCCGCATCCGCCCAATCCTGAGCAGCCGTTCGCGCGGCCTCGACGACAGCGCCAATCCGAACCGCTGGTGGAACACGACCGGCGACTGGAAGAAACGAGAGCAGGTCGGCTGATTGGCCGGCGTCGCCGCCGGCTCTAGACTTTAGGAGCGCCGTCAGGAGCGCTTGGCGATTTCAGCAAGAACGACGTCGGCCGCGATCTCGCCGGCCGGACGGTCCGTGGCCATGCGGCGGCGCACCTCGTCGAAACCGGCCTTTTGCCAGGCACGCAGCCCGCCTTCCGACCACAGCGCCTCGATCTGTCGGGCAAGGTTCTGTGGCCTCACATAGATGTCGTAGAATTCGGTCACCAGCGCCTTGTCGGCGATCAGGTTGGGCAACAGCGCCGACCAGGTGGTGATGAGTTTCTGCACCAGCTTGGCGACGGCGTCGAGCTTGTAGGTAGAGACCATCGGAACGCCCGCCAGCGCCAGTTCCAGCGACACGGTTCCCGACGCGATCAGCGCGGCATCGGCCTCGCCGAAGGCCTGCCATTTGCGCTCGGGCTCCAGCAGGATTTCAGGCTTCTGCGACCAGCTGGATACCGTGGAGCGCACGAAATCGGCCACATGCGGCACGGTGGGCAGCAGGAGCCGCATCTGGTGCCCCCGCGCGGCGAGCACTGAGACGGTCTCGCCGAACGGCTCCAGCAGCCTGCGCACCTCGCCCCGGCGCGATCCCGGCAGAAGAAGCAACGTCTTCACCCGATCGTCGGAGAGATCGCGCGGCGCGGCCTGCATGGCGGCTGCCTTGAGCACATTGGCGTCGTGGCTCAACCGATGGCCGACATAAGTGCCCGCAGGCCCCTTGAGACGCTCCAGCTCCTTCACCTCGAACGGCAGGATGCAGAGGATGTGGTCGACATAGGGCCGCATCGCCAGCGCCCTGCCCGGCCGCCAGGCCCAGACCGACGGGCAGACATAATGCACGATCGGGATCGACGGATGCGCCGCGCGCACCTTCCTGGCGACACGCAGCGAAAAATCCGGACTGTCGATGGTGATCAGGCAATCCGGCTTTTCGGCACCGACCAGCGCTGCTGTCTGGCTGATGCGGCGCATCAGGCGCGGCAGGCCGGCCAGCACCGCGCTGACACCCATCAGCGCGATTTCGCTGGCATCGAAGGGCGGGACGAGGCCTTGCGCCTGAAGGTGGCGCCCGCCGAGACCGACGAGTGTGATGTCGCGCCCGCTCTTGCGCCGCAGCGCCTCGATGAGATCGGCGCCGAGCAGATCGCCGGACTCTTCGCCGGCCACGATCGCGATCTTGAGCGGTCGATCAGCCGCCATCGGCGCCTCCCCGGGGCGGCAGGCCATAGACGAACAGGCCAAGCGCATCGGCCCTGGCGATGACGGCGGCGCTGTCGAGGATCAGCGAGCGGCCCGCCTCGACGGCGATGCCAGCCAGGCCAGCCGCATGAGCGCCTTCCACCGTCTGCAGGCCGATGGACGGCAGGTCGACACGAAGCTCCTGTTCCGGCTTGGCGCATTTGACCAGCACGCCGCCGGTCTTGCCGGCAAGCCGGCCATGGCCGCGCAAGGCTTTCACCCGCTCCAGCAGGCCATCGGTGCCCTCTATGCCTTCGAGCGCGATGGCACGACCGCCGATCGCCACCGCGCCCTGGCCGATATCGAGCGCGCCGATGGCGACCGCCGCCTCGCGAGCCGCCTCGATGTCGCGCCAGTCAGCCTTGCCGGGAACGGTCCGTGTGAGGCTGCCTTCGCTGGTTGTCAGGTCGGGCACGATCTGGTGGGCGCCGAGCACGGTGAAACCGCGTGCCTCGAGGCCGCGAACGACCACCTTGAGCAAACCGTCATCGCCACGCGCCAGTGCCGAAATCACAAGCGGAACAACGGCAAGCAGGCCGAAATTGAAGCGCATGGCGCTCAGTCGCGGCCGGCGCCTGATCTCGCCCGCCAGGACGACATGGGTGACGCCATGGCGACGCAGGATGCCGACCAGCGAACCGAGCGATTCGATCGCAAGAACCTCATGTTCGAAGCGACCGAGCCCGCCGGTGGGCGACGCTTCGCCCTCGACCATCAGCACGAATGGCGCGAGACCCTGGGCAACAAGGCCGTCAGCTACATCGAGCGGCAGCCTGCCGCCGCCGGCGATGATGCCGACCTTGGCACCGGCAGCGAGACGAAGGCGCCCGGCGCCCTCAGGCGTCGTTTTCGGCGTCGTCATCGGCCCCGCCCTTCAGCGGCGGCACGGTATAGTGCCGCTTGCCGCGGCTGGTGATGAAATCGATGATCTTCATCGCCGCTGGCGAGGCGGAGAATTCGGCCTTGGCCAATTCGACATTCTCGGCAACGGTGCGCGACGGGTCGAAGATCGTGTTGTAGGCGCGGCGCAGCAGATGGATTTCCGAGCGCGGCACGCCGGAGCGCTTCAGGCCGATGATGTTGAGGCCGCGCAGCTTCGCCCGGTTGCCGACAGCGATCGCATAAGGAATGACGTCGCCGACAAAGGCCGAGCAGCCGGCGAGGAAGGCGTTGTCGCCGACGCGCACGAACTGGTGCACGGCGGAGAGGCCGCCAATATAGACATTGTCGCCGATTTCGCAGTGGCCGCCGAGCGTGGCGCCATTGGCGAAAGTGGCGTTCTTGCCGACGATGCTGTCATGGCCGATATGGGAATAGGCGAGGAAAAAGCCGTTGTCGCCGACGGTGGTCTCGCCGCGGCTGTCGTCGGTGCCCAGATGCATCGTCACGCTTTCGCGGATCGTGCAGTTGGCGCCGATCACCAGCGTGGTGCGGCCGCCCTTGTGCTTGGTGTTCTGCGGCGGCGCGCCAAGCACCGTCATCGGCCACACCTTGGTGCCGGCGCCGATGGTCGTGGCGCCCTGTACCGAGACATGGCCGACCAGTTCGACATTGTCGCCGACGACCGCGTCGGCACCGATGTGGCAGAAGGGACCGATGCGAGCGCCAGTACCAATCTGGGCGCCGGCCTCGACAACCGCCGAAGGATGAATGTTCGTCTGAATTGTCATGCGTTCCTGGAACTTACGGCCGTTCGTTAACGACCATCATTGCCTGCACCTCGGCCTCGGCGACGACGGCGCCCTCGACCTTGCCTTCGCAGGCGAATTTCAAAAGATTGCCACGCTTCTTGAGTTTGCGGACATGGATGAACAACTGATCGCCCGGCACCACCGGCTTGCGGAATTTGGCACCGTCGATGGTCAACAGATAAACCAGCGACGGCTTTTCCGCGCCGGCGGCACGAATGCAGACAGCACCGGCGGTCTGCGCCATCGCCTCCAGGATCAACACGCCCGGCATCACCGGATGCTCGGGGAAATGACCCATGAAATGCGGTTCGTTGATGGTGACATTCTTGACGCCGATGGCGGAATTGTCGCCATCGATGTCGACGATGCGGTCGATCATCAGGAACGGATAGCGATGGGGCAAGATCTTCATCAACCCGATGAGGTCGACGGCTTCAAGCGTCGCGCCGGCCATATCAGCCATTCTTGTCCCCCTTCGAATGCTTCGTAAATGCGCGGATCGCCGAGAGCTCTCGGAAGAAATCACGCATCGGCTGCGCTGGCATGCCGGCCCAACGTTCACCCGCGGGAATGTCATACATCAAGCCCGACGACGCCGCCACCTGCACCCTGTCGCCGACCGTGATGTGATCGGCAATGCCGACGCGGCCGCCCAGCATGACGTAGTCGCCTAGTGTCACGGAACCGGAGAGACCGCAATGGCCGGCGATGATGCATCCCCTGCCAATGCGCACGTTGTGGGCGATCTGGACCAGATTGTCGATCTTGGTGCCCTCGCCGATCACCGTATCGGTCATCGCGCCGCGATCGACGGTGGTGTTGGAGCCGATCTCGACATCGTCCTGTATGACGACGCGGCCGATCTGCGGCATGCGTTCCGGCCCCTTGGCACCGCCGGCGAAGCCGAAACCGTCCTGGCCGATCCTGGCGCCGCCATGAATGACGACGCGGTTGCCGACCAGCGCGTATTGCACGCTGGCGCCGGGCCCGACATAGCCGTCGCGGCCGATCTGGCAGTTGCGGCCGATAACGGCGGTGGGAGCAATCACGGTGCCCGCGCCGATCGACGCGCCGGCGCCGATGATGGCGCCCGCCTCGACAATGGCGCCGGGCTCGATATGTGCGGTATCGTCGACGAAGGCGTTACGCGAAATGCCTGTTTCGGAGGTCAGCGCCACCGGCGTCGAGGCGGCCGGATAAAGCAGCCTGCCGACCGTGGCGAAAGCCTGCTGGGGACGTGGATTGACGAGCACGGCGACGCCGGCCGGTGCCTGGTCGGCGACATCCGACGGGCACAGCACGGCCGCGGCCTTGAGGCTCGGCATCAGGCCGGCATTACGCTTGCCGTCGATGAACACCAGGGCCTTATCGTTGCCGTCCGAAGCGGAGGCGATCGTCTCGATGACGGTCTCGGCATAGGCCAGATTGGCAATGGCCGAGCCGGTCAAGTCCGCGACCTCGGCCACCGTGAACCGGCGCGAAGGCACAAAAAACACCGGTTCGGTCATTCCTGAGCGGTTTCCAGCTAGATGGAACCCCGACCTCCCGGGCCATCGGGCCCGGAAGTCGTCGCGGTTCTCAAATCAGAAGCGGGTCGATATGCCGAAGTTGAATTCCTGGACGTTGTCCGTCTTTTCCTTCTTCAGCGGTATCGCGTAGTCGATGCGCAGCGGTCCGAACGGCGAAGCCCACATCAGGCCGATACCGGCCGACGCCCGCAGCTTCATGCCGGTCGTCGACGAGTCGACACCAAAAACGTCATTGCCATACAGCGTTGCCGCATCGGCGAACACCGCGCCACGCAGGCCGAGGCTTTCCGGAACGACCGGCAGCGGGAATTGCGCTTCGGCCGACGCATTGAAGTAGGTCGTGCCACCGAGATGGTCGCGGCTGCCGTTGGCAGTCGGCGTGGAAGCCGGGCCGATACCGTTGAACTCGAAGCCGCGGATCATGCGGTCGTTGTTCTGGAACATGTCGAAGACGCGCAGATCGTTGCTGCCGTAACCGATGATGTGGCCAGCGCCGCCGGAAACCACGCCAACGATGTCCAGCTCTTCCGACAGCGTCTGGTAGATCGAGCTGCGCGCCGAGAGCTTGACGAACTTGGCATCGCCACCCAGGCCCGCCACCTCGACGGTGCCGTTGGCATAGATGCCGTAGTGCGGGTTCTTCATATCGTCGATGGTGTTGTACACCAGACCGGCGCTGACCGACGACTTGATCCAGGCGCCGCGCGGCTGGCCGGTAAGCGGGTCGGTGATGGCGTTCTGAATGGCGGTCGACACGTTACAGAGCAGCGGGTTGAAGACGCCGGTCGAGTCGAAGCAGCCGTTGTCGTACTTATACTTCTCCTGGGAGATGTTGTAGGCGAGCTGCGTCGTGATGTTCTGCGTGATCGGCAGACCGAAACGGATGGTTCCGCCGATCGTTTCCGAATCATAGGCGTCGTATTTGCGGGTCGACCGATAGATGTCGAAACCGGCTGCGATGCGACGGCCGAGGAAATACGGCTCGGTGAAGGAGACGCTGAAGTCACGCGACCTGCGGCCACCGCCGGCCGACAGCTTGATGAACTGGCCACGACCGAGGAAGTTACGCTCGGTGATCGAGCCGGTGACCGACGGACCGGGCGTTTCGCCGCCGGTCGAATAGCCGGCGCCGACCGAGAAGTCGCCGGTCGACTTCTCGACCACGTCAACCACCAGAACAACCTGGTCCGGCTCGGAGCCTGGCTGCGTCGAAATCTCGACCTTTTCAAAATAATCAAGCGCTTCCAGGCGCTTCTTCGCGCGCTGCACGAGAACCTGGTTGAAGGCATCGCCTTCGCTGAGGTCAAACTCGCGACGAATCACGTAGTCGCGCGTGCGGCTGTTGCCGCGGATTTCGATGCGCTCGATATAGGCCTTGGCGCCCTGATCGATCGTGTAGGTGACCGAAATCGTCTTGTTCTCGAAATTACGGTCGCCACGCGGCGTAACCTGCGCGAACGCATAACCCTGGCCAGCGACCCGCTCGGTCAGCGCGATGATCGAATCCTCGACCTTCTTGGCGTTGTAGGTGTCGCCCTTATAGGTCTGAACCACCGCCTGCAGCGCCTTGGCATCGACTTCCGGGATGGAGCTGTCGACGTTGATTTCGCCGAAATCGTAGCGCTCGCCCTCATCGACCGTGACGGTGACGGTGTACTGGTTGTTGGAGCTGTCGAGCTCGCCCGAGGCCGAGACGACCTGGAAGTCGGCATAGCCGCGATTGTAGTAGAAGCGGCGCAGCAGCTCCTCGTCGGCCTTCAGCTTGTCCTGATCGAACACGTCGTCACGCAGGATGAACGACAGCCAGCTCGACTTCTTGGTGCCGATCACGTCGGACAGGCGACGGCTCGAGAAAGCCTTGTTGCCCACGAAATTGACGGCGACGATCTTGGTGCGCTCGCCTTCGTTGACGTTGTAGACGACGTTCACGCGGTTTTCGCCCAGATCCATGATCTGGCTGGTGACGGCGGCGTCATCGCGGCCGATGCGGCGATAGGCTTCCTTGATCGTCTCGATGTCGGCGTCGACGGCGGCCTGCGAATAGGACGAACGCGGCTTCAGCTGCACGGTGTTGGCGAGCTGGGCGTCCTTGATCTTCTTGTTGCCCTGGAAAATGACCTGGTTGACGACCTGGTATTCGGAAACCTTGATGACCAGCGCCGAACCGACCTGGTTGATGCGCACGTCGGAGAACAGCCCGGTGCCGAACAGCGCCTTCACGGCTTCGTCGATATCGGCATTCGAGAACGCCTTGCCCGGCTTGATCTTCACATAATTGCGAATCGTCTCGGCATCGACACGGGTGTTGCCACTCACATCGACCCGGCTAACCACAGCCGCATGGGCAGCAGACACGGACGCAAACTGAACAGCGAGCGAACCCGGCACAACCAGGGCGGCTGACATAGCCGCCGCGGACGCGGCGCTCAGAAACTTGGATGCTGCCTTCATCGGGCTTTAAAACCTTTTCTCGAAGTCCCCACGGCGAGAAAACCGGACGTCGCGGTCATTTTCCCGTACCGTATTAACCGGATTTTCCCTACACGCAAGGCTTCTGGTTAATTTGTATTTACTTACCAACCCAGCGTGGCTTTCGCGTCACTCATATCCCCGCTCATGGTAAACGGCGCCTCAACAAGCCGCTCCGCGAGCCAAATTCTTTCATGATTTCAGCACCCAAAGAGATCGTTCCAGAAAACGAACCCCATAAACCCCAAAACCAGAATCATCCCCGTTCGATAGACCGCTTCCATCATCCGCTCCGACACCGGCCTCCGGATGACGGCCTCGATCCCATAGAAGAGAAGATGGCCGCCGTCGAGGGGCGGAATCGGCAAGAGATTGAGTATCCCTATACCGACCGATAGCAACGCGACAAGTTGCACGAGCCATTCGAAGCCGAGTTTGGCCGCCTGCCCGGCCATGCCGGCGATCTTGACCGGCCCGCCAAGCTGGCATTTGTCCTCGCGGCCGACCACGAAACGCTTCATGAAGAGGCCGGTGCGCTCGACAATCTGGCCGGTTGCCTCGACGGCCGCGACCACGGCGCCTCCGGGCGAATAGGTGATCAGCCGCGGCTGGCCGACCTCGGCATTGTTGCCGACGCCGATCACCGCCATCTTCACCTTGTTGCCGAGCGCGTCCTTTTCCTCGGAAAGCTGTGGCGTCGCCACCACGGTAACGTTCTTGCCGTCGCGCAGCATCACGAAGGTCATGGCATCGCCCGCCCGGCCGGAAACCAGCCGCTGCACGTCGGAGAAGGTCTCGACCTTCTCGCCATCGACGCTGACGAAGCGGTCGCCCGGCAGAATGCCGGCCACGGCGGCCGGGCTGTTCGGCCGAACCTCGGCGACCGTCGGCTCCAGCACGTAGCGGCCGAAGCTCAGGAACAGCACGGCGAAAACGACGATCGTCAGCAGGAAATTGAACAGCGGCCCGGCAAACACGGTCGCGGCGCGCTTCCAGATCGGCTGCGTGTGGAAGGCGACCTTGCGCTCGTCGTCGGTTAGCTTCTCGATCTCCTCGGAGCCGGGCTGGCTGGAGGTCGCGTTCATGTCGCCGACGAATTTGACATAGCCGCCGAGCGGTATGGCGCAGAGTTTCCAGCGCGTGCCGTGGCGGTCGGTGAAGCCGACGAGTTCCGGACCGAAACCGACGGAAAAGGCGCGCACGCCGATGCCGCAGAGGCGGCCAACCAGATAGTGGCCCATCTCGTGCACGAAGACGACGACGGTCAGCACGAACAGGAACGGGATGAGCGTGCCGAGCACGACGCCACCGATGCCGAACAATCCGGGAAGAAAATCGTTCAAATCACGTCCTCAAAATTCCCGGCGTATATCCGCGCCGCAAATGTGACCTCAATCGGGGCGAATCCGTGGCGGACGCCACCCGAAGCTCAACGATAATTTCAGACCGGAAACAAGCCGTGTGCCGGATGATCGGCCGAGCCGGCCATCCAGCCAATCAGGTAAAGCGCCGCAGCCGCAGCCACCAGCCCGTCGACACGGTCCATGACACCGCCATGTCCCGGGATGATGGCGCTGGAATCCTTGCAATCGTGCCGTCGCTTCACCCAGGATTCGAACAGGTCGCCAGCCTGGGCCACGATTGAAAGGAACAACGCCACCAGCGCCAGCGTTGCCAGATTGGACAGTCCGAGCACGAGCGCGAGCAGCAGTCCTGCCGCAAGGCCGAACACCGCACCACCCAGCGCGCCGCTCTGCGTCTTGCCTGGGGAAATCGCCGGCGCCAGCTTCGGCCCGCCGACGGCACGACCGACAAAATAGGCGAAAATATCGGTCGCCCAGACCACCGCGAACAGGAACAGCACCGCGGCGAGGCCCGACCAGTCGGAATCACGCAGGAAGGCTAGCGAAAAGCCGGACAGGCCGGCATAGGCGACACCGACCGCGTCCCACTGCCCTGCCCCGCGCATGGCACCGACAATGGCCGCGATGGCGACCGCGGCAACCAGCACGACAAGGGTCGGCATAGCCGGCAGGCCGGCAACCAGAACACCCAGAAAGACCAGCATCGACGCTTCCGGTACAAAGCCGAGCCCCGGCCCGGCCTTGGCGCGCGTCATATGCGTCCATTCATAAAAGATCGCGCCCGCGATCAGCGCCGCCAGCAGCCGGAACGGCAAACCGCCGAGCCAAGTCAGCGCCAATGCGGCGATACCAAGCACGACAGCTGAAACGACCCGGGTCTGGAGGTTGCTCAGCTGACCCGTCATGAGGCGACGTCTTGCGGGGCAACACCACCGAATCGGCGCTCGCGCCCGCCGAAATCGCGAATCGCATCCGCCAGATGCTCGCGGCTGAAATCCGGCCAGTAGCACGGCAGGAACACCAGTTCGCTGTAGGCGGCCTGCCACAGCAGGAAGTTGGAAAGCCTGAGTTCGCCGCTGGTGCGGATGATGAGCTCGGGATCGGGAATGCCCGCTGTATCGAGGTTGGCGGCGAAAATCTCGGCATCGACGTCGGCAGGCGTAATCTCGCCGCGCGCTGCCGCGGCCACCAACTTGCGCGTCGCACGCACGATTTCATCGCGGCTGCCATAGTTGAAGGCAATCACCAGCGTCAGCGCCGAATTGTTAGCAGTCAGCGTCTCGGCCTCTACGAGCAGGCCACGAATGTCGGGCTGCAGGCTGGTCCGATCGCCGACGATCCTGACCCGGACACCGTTCTGATGAAGTTCGGCGAGATCGCGGCGGATGAACAGTTTCAACAGCCCCATCAGGTCTGAGACCTCGGACTTAGGCCGCGACCAGTTCTCCGAGGAGAAGGCGTAGAGCGTGAGATAGGAAATGCCGAGGTCGGGCGCCGCCTTCACGGTCCTGCGCACGGCCTCCACGCCCGCCCGATGGCCGGCGAGCCGCGGCAGTCCGCGCGCCTTGGCCCAGCGGCCATTGCCATCCATGATGATCGCGACATGCGCGGGGGTTGCCATGGTTCTGCTTTCGGGCCGGCCAGCCTCGCCTAAACCTGCATGATCTCGGTTTCTTTTTCCGTGAGCATGCGATCGATCATGTTGATCGTCTCGTCGGTCAGCTTCTGGACGCGGTCCGATTCCTTGCGGTGATCGTCCTCGCCGATATCGCCGTCCTTTTCCGCCTTCTTCAGATAGTCCATGCCGTCGCGGCGCACGTGCCGGACGGCGACGCGGGCGTTCTCGGCATAACCATGCGAAATCTTGACCAGTTCCTTGCGGCGCTGTTCGTTCAGCTCCGGCAACGGAATGCGCAGATTGGTGCCGTCGACGATCGGATTGAAACCGAGATTGGCTTCGCGAATGGCGCGATCGACCGCGCCGACCATCGACTTGTCCCACACCGAGACCGAGATCATGCGCGGCTCCGGCACCGAGACGGTCGCCACCTGGTTGATGGGCATCGCCGAACCGTAGGCCTGCACATTGACGGCGTCGAGCAGGTTGGAGGACGCGCGCCCGGTGCGCAGCGAAGCAAGATCGTGCTTGAAGGCGGCAATCGCCCCATCCATGCGCCGCGTCAGATCGTTATAATCGCCACTCATAGTCGTCTCCCCGGCCCGCTGTCCGAACCACTTGCATCAGGGCGAGGCCCTGTTCTCACTTGTCGGCTACCACCGTGCAGTGGCCGCCACCCTTCAGTATCTCGCCGAAACCGCCCTTTTCGTGGATCGAGTAGACGATTATCGGAATGTTGTTTTCGCGCGCAAGCGCAATTGCGGCCGTATCCATGATGGAAAGGCCACGATTGATGACTTCGGCATGGGTAATGCGGTCGAAACGGGTCGCGGTGGGGTCCTTCTTGGGGTCCGCCGAATAGACGCCGTCCACCTGGGTGCCCTTGAACAGCGCATCCGCGCCGATTTCGGCCGCGCGCAATGCCGCAGCCGAATCGGTGGTGAAGAAGGGATTGCCGGTGCCGCCGGCAAAGATCACCACCTTGCCCTGGTTCATGTAGGCAGTGGCCTGGCGCTGCGAGAAGCTCTCGCACAGCTCCGGCATGGCGATGGCCGACAGCACGACGGCATCGACGCCGATCTTGATGAGCGAGGTGCGCAGCGCCAGCGAGTTGATGACGGTGGCGAGCATGCCCATGTGGTCGCCGGTGACCCGGTCGCCGCCCTTGGAAGCCACGGCAACGCCGCGGAAGATGTTGCCGCCGCCGATGACGACGCCGACCTCGACGCCGAGTGTGCGCGCCTCGGCGATATCGGAGGCGATGCGGTCGACGACCGAGACGTCGATGCCGAAATGCTGTTCGCCCATCAGCGCCTCGCCCGACGCTTTCAACAGGACACGTCGGTAGAGCGGTTTGGCTGTCATCGGGTCCCCTAGGATCGCGGAGCGGGATGGTCTCAGGTGAAACCCGGCTCTTTCCCGCGTCTGTTTTGCAATGTGGAGACCGGATACACGAAGGGCGCCGCCATGTCACGCGGCGCCCTGCCCTTAATGCCCGTTCTCCTCAACTGACGCCGGCAAACGTTCCCCGCATCAACAGATCCGGATAATAACCGGCAGGTTTGTCGCCGACCGCCGCGCCCCCGGTGATGCCGCCCTGAATCTCGGGACCGAAGAAGGAGTACGGAAACGGCGTGGCGGGACGGCTCGCGGCATCCAGCCGCAGGCGCAATTCGGCCGGGATTTCGAAGTCCAGCGCGCCGAGATTGTCCTTCAATTGTTCCAGCCTGGTCGCACCGATGATGGTCGAGGCGACGCCCGGCTGGGTCGCCACCCAGTTGAGCGCCACTTGCGCCATGCTTTTGCCGAGCGTTGCCGAAACCTGTTCGAGTTCGGCGACGATCGCCCAGTTGCGGTCGTTGAACTTCTGGAACCCAGGATTGGCCGTACCGCGCACCGTTTCGAGCCGACCGCTTGCCTTGCCCGCATCGCCGCTGCGGTATTTTCCGCTGAGCAGTCCGCTGGCCAGCGGACTCCACACCATGATGCCGGCGCCATGGCGGGTGCCGAACGGCACGAATTCGTGCTCGATGTTGCGCTCGGCCAGGGAATATTCGAGCTGCAGCGCCGAAACCGGCTCGTAGCCGCGGAATTCCGCCACCGCCTGGGCGCGGCTGGCATACCAGGCCGGCACGTCGGACAGGCCGACATGGCGAACCTTGCCGGCCCGCACCAGATCGTCCAGCGTGCGCATCACCTCCTCCGGCGGCGTCAGCCGGTCCCAGCAATGCAGGATGTAGAGGTCGACATAGTCGGTGCCGAGCCGCTTCAGCGAACCGTCGAGCGCCCGCATGATGTTCTTGCGGCCGTTGCCGCCGCTGTTGGGCTCGGGGCCTTCCAGGTTCATGGTGAACTTGGTGGAGATGACGGCGCGATCGCGCAGCCCTCGCTCGGCAATGAATTCGCCGAGCCAGGTTTCGGAGGTGCCGCCGGTATAGGCGTCCGCCGTGTCGAAGAAATTGCCGCCGGCCTCGACATAGGCGTCGAACAGGGCCCGCGCGGTCGCCTTCTCCGTGCCCCAGCCCCATTCAGTGCCGAAGGTCATGGTGCCGAGCGCCAGCCGGCTGACGCGCAGGCCGCTGTTGCCCAGCGTGTAATAGGTCGTGGTCATGATGGTCTCTCTCGAAATTCGGTTGGTTGCAGGTCCGGGCGTGCGGTCGGGTCAGCGGCCGGGCGTGGTTTTCACCCAGTCGCTGCCGCGTTCATGGGTCTTGTGGAAAGCGAAGGCATCGACCTTCCAGCCGTCGCCGCTGCGCACCATCTGATGCGTGTAGGTGCCCCACACTTCCCACAAGGGATCGCCATTGCCTTCCATGCGGTTCCAGGCGTAGCCGTTGGATTGCACGGTGGCGCGGTCGCCTTCAACGGTGACTTCGTGGTTGGTGCGCAGGTGCAGGCTGGTCTTGCTGCCCTTCAGATTGCCGGCCCAGCCGGCGATCAGGTCATCGGCGGGGATGGTGCTTTCGGGCTGGCCGCTGAGCGAGGAGAAATCGACCCGCACCCGGTCGGCGAAATAGCCGCGTGCACGCTTCCAGTCCTGCGCGTCGACGGCGCGGTCGATATGGTCGGCGATGCGGATCAGTGCCCGCTCCTCAGCAAGCACCCGCAGATCCGGGCTCGAAGGATTGGCCGAGGCGGCAATGCCGCCGGCTTCGGGAGCAGTAGCGACAGCGGCGTAGAGCGCAAGGCGCGTCAGGGTTTTCATGGTCTTTCCTCTCATCTGCATGGAATGGATGTTGAGCGACCTGTAGCGGCCCGTCGGTATCGTGGGCGCTGGTCGGTTGAAGGTTGTTGGTCAGTGCTTGGGTCTCGGGCCCGGAGCCGGGCGGTGGACGGCAAGGCTCAGAAGACGCCGCCGCCGGCGCCGACATTCTGCCCGCTGACCCAGCGCGCCGCGTCGCTGGCGAGGAAAGCAGCAACCTCGGCGACTTCCTGCGGGCTGCCGATGCGGTCGAATGGCGACATGCCGGCGGCAACCGCGCGATCCCGATCCGGCAAAAGCTCGGTGTCGGTGAAACCGGGGGAAATGGCGTTCACGGTGATGTTGCGCGGGCCGAGTTCGCGCGAAAGTACCCGCACGAACTGCTCGACCGCGCCTTTGCTGCCGAGATAAAGCGACGTCTGGCCGAAAAACATTTTGGTGCCGCCGGTGGAGGTGACGACGATGTGCCCGCCATCACGTACCCGCCGCGCCGCTTCCTGGAGGACGAAGAAGACGCCCTTGGTGTTGGTGTCGAAGACCCGGTCGTAATCCTCTTCGGTGCAATCGACGATGGACTTGATCACAGCAGTCGCCGCATTGGCCACGACGATGTCGGGCCGCTCGAATGCCGCTTCGGCCTCATCGAACAGGCGCCGGATGTCGGCCGGGCTTGCCATGTCGGCCTGGATCGCGATCGCGCTTCCGCCCCGTGCCTTGATGCCGTCGACGACTTCCCGCGCCCGGCTTTCGTTCTCGAGATAGTTGATGACGACGGCCGCGCCGCCCTCGGCCAGCCGCTCCGCGATGGCGCGGCCGATGCCGCGCGAACTTCCCGTCACCAGGGCGGTTTTTCCCTTGAATTGCATGGACATGACTTGCTCCTGCCTGATGTTCATGCAGGGAAGATGGAGCCCGGACGGCCATTTGATAATGTTGCTTTATCCGCATGCACTATGCGATATCGTTCATGAATGGATCGCGACCTGCTCAGCCACCTGCCCGTCATCATCGCCGTCGCCCGGCGCGGCGGTTTCGCTCCGGCCGCCGCCGCGCTCGGCATGAGCCCTTCGGCGGTGAGCCATGCCGTGCGGCTGGTCGAGGAGCGCATCGGTCAACCGCTTTTTGCCCGCACCACGCGCTCCGTCGCGCTGACGGAAGCCGGCCACGCGCTGCTCGCCACCGCCGGCCCGGCCCTTGACGACATCGCCGAGCGCCTGGAGCGCATCCGCGCCGTGAAAGGCCGTGTCGGCGGGCTTTTGCGCATCAACACCTCGCGCGTGGCGCTGACCATGGCGCTGATGCCGGTGCTGTCCGCCATGGCCGAACGCTATCCGGACGTGACCGTCGAGATCTTCACCGACGAGCGGCTGACCGACATTGTCGGCGAAGGTTTCGATGCGGGTGTGCGGCTGGGCGAGATGATCGCGCAGGACATGGTAACGGTGCGGCTGACGCCGCCGTTCCGCACGGCAATCGTCGCCTCGCCTGCCTATATCGGCCGCCACGGCAAACCGCGCAGCGCCGACGACCTCGCCAATCACAACTGCGTCGGCTACCGGCTGCTGCGCTCGGGCGCGCTCTATCGCTGGGATCTGATGGTGGACGGCAAGGATGTGAGCGTGGCCACGCGCGGCACGGCCGTAGTCACCGAACAGATGTCGGCCCGCGATCTCGCCGTTGCCGGCGTCGGGCTGGTCTACGGGCTGGAGCCGCTGATGCGCCCCGATATCGAGGCTGGCCGGCTGATCGAGGTTTTACGGGAAACCTCCGTCGAGGAGCCGGGGCTGTTCCTCTATTTCCCACGCCGCGCGGCGATGGCGCCGAAACTGCGCGCCTTCATCGACACCGCACAAGAAATCGGCCGGGCATCCTCGCGGACACCCGGCCGATCAATGGCTTAGAAGCAAAGCTTCCAGAGATTACTTCTTGACCGCTGCCGCGACTTCGGCGGCGAAATCGGTCTCTTCCTTCTCGATGCCTTCGCCGAGTGCAAAGCGCAGATAGGCGGTGATCTTCGCCGGCGCGCCGATTTCCTTCTCGGCTTCCTTCAGCGCCTGCTCGACAGTGACGTCGGGGTTCAGCACGAAGGCCTGCTTGAGCAGCACGACTTCCTCGTAGAACTTGCGCAGGCGGCCTTCGACCATCTTCTCGATGATGTTTTCCGGCTTGCCCGAAGCGCGCGCCTGGTCGGAGAAGATCGCCTTCTCGCGCTCGATGGCGGCCGGGTCGAGGGCGTCGATGTCGAGCGACTGCGGGTTGGTGGCCGCGACATGCATGGCAACCTGACGGGCAAAGGCGCTGGCCTTGTGCGCGTCGCCGGCGGTCTCGATGGCGACCAGAACGCCTAGCTTGCCGAGATTGTCGGCAACGGCGTTGTGGATGTAGGTGGCGACCGCACCCTGCGAGACGGTCAGCTTGTCGGAACGACGGAAGCCGAGGTTTTCGCCGATGGTGCCGACCGCGTCCTTGATCGTGTCGGTGACGCTCTTGTCGGAGCCCGGATATTTGGCATTGGCGACGGCTTCGGTCTTGCCATAGGCCAGCGCGACCTTGGAGACGTTGGCGACGATCTGCTGGAAGGCGTCGTTGCGCGCCACGAAATCGGTCTCGGAATTGACTTCGACGACCGCGGCTTCGCGCACGCCGGCGTCGACACCGATCAGGCCTTCAGCCGCGGTGCGGCCGGCCTTCTTGTCGGCCTTGGCAATGCCCTTCTTGCGCAGCCAGTCGACCGCCGCTTCCATATCGCCGTTGGTCTCGGCCAGGGCCGCCTTGCAGTCCATCATGCCCGCGCCGGTGAGGTCGCGCAGTTCTTTGACCTGTGCTGCTGAAATGCTCATTGTCGCCTCTTTGTTTCGCAATAGGGCTGGCGCACCATCGAACTTTCGATGATGCGCCGCATTCAAGCGCTTAACGCGCCAAGATATGAAATTGATGAAGGCCTGAAGCGGCCTTCCTGCTTAGGCTTCCGGGGTTTCGCCGGCCGGGGTCTCGCCGAGAGCCGGCTCGACCGGAGCTTCCGCCGAAGCGCCGACGTCGACGCCGAGCGCGCCCTGCTGACGGGCGATGCCGTCGATGGCAGCCTTGGCGATCAGGTCGCAATAGAGCTGGATCGCGCGGGCGGCGTCGTCATTGCCGGGGATCGGGAAGTCGATCTTGTCCGGATCGCAGTTCGAATCGATGATGGCGACGACCGGAATGCCGAGGCGCTTGGCCTCGAGAATCGCGTTCGCTTCCTTGTTGGTGTCGATCACGAACATCAGATCCGGGGTCGAGCCCATGTCCTTGATGCCGCCGAGAGCCTTGTTGAGCTTCTCGCGCTCACGGTCGAGGTTCAGGCGCTCCTTCTTGGTGAAGCCCTGGGCTTCGCCGCCGGAGAGCAGGTCGTCGAGCTTGCGCAGACGCTGGATCGAGTTCGAGATCGTCTTCCAGTTGGTCAGCATGCCGCCGAGCCAACGCGAGTTGACGTAATACTGGGCCGAACGCTGGGCCGCATCGGCAACGATGTCCGAAGCCTGGCGCTTGGTGCCGACGAACAGCACACGGCCGCCGCGGGCGACGGTGTCGGAAACCTGCTTGAGCGCCTGGTGCAGCAGCGGCACCGTCTGCGACAGGTCGATGATGTGGACGTTGTTGCGGGCGCCGTAGATGTAGGGCGCCATCTTCGGGTTCCAGCGGTGGGTCTGGTGGCCGAAGTGAGCACCAGCTTCGAGAAGCTGACGCATGCTGAAATCTGGCAGAGCCATTCTTTTAGTTCCTTTCCGGTTGACCTCCACGGGCATTTGACGGTTTTGGGAAAACCGGATCGAAAGCATGTCGCTTTTCGGGGTTCGCCTTGACCGCCACCGGAGGTTTCAGCCGGATTTCTCCCGGACAGACACCAAAACCCGTGTGTGGAATGGTCGCGCCTATAACCGTGTTGCAGCGCAAAAGCAAGCGATAGCGCCAAAAACCGGCCATGTGCCGGCGACGGCATTGGCGCAACAGTTCGCGCTTGGCAAAAACGTACACGAAACCTGCATTAGCCGGCCCTGAAATCAAATCCCGCATGAATTTTGATTCTATTGGCTATTTCACCATCTCAAGGACGGGTTTCTGCCGACATTCTACAGATGCGCATGGGTCCGGCCGGCGCCGTAGAAGACCCCGATCCCGATCGACGTGCTGTTCGCCTTCATCTCAACGCGCGGCGATCAATGCTCCGGTGCCGATCATGGCGCCGCCGGCCACGCGGTTCATCAGCCGCATGCGCGACGGCACCCGGAACCAGCGCGAGGCGCGCCCGGACAAGGCCGCGTAAAAGCCCATGGTGAGGATGTTGACCGAGATCACCACGGCCACGACCAGAACGCCGTCGGCGAAGGTCATGGTGTTGAGGTTGAGGATCAGCGGCATGATCGAGGCATGGAACAGGATAGCCTTGGGATTGCCGAGCGCGATGGACGCGCCGAGGAAGAAGGAGCGCGCAAACCGCGTCTCCCCCTTGCCGCTTTCGTCGGCGCTGGCAGCCGCCGCTCGCCACATCCTGATGCCGAGATAGACCAGATAGGCCGCGCCCGCATATTTAACGACGAGAAAAACCCATTCGAAGGTCTGCGCCAAGGCGACCAGGCCAAGCAAAGCCAGCGTAACCAGCACAGCATCGCCTGCCGCCACGCCGAGACCGGTCGTGAAAGCGCGCATGAAGCCGCGCGTAACGCCATTGGTGATGACGGCGAACATCGCCGGACCGGGCGTCATCGCCGCCAGCGTGGCGGCCATGCAATAGGCAAGCAATGCTGTCGGCGTCATTTTCTCACCTTCCCGTTCCTGATCCGCACGCGCCGGAAAATCGCGACGATCTCCTCGCGGCTGCACTCGACGGCGCCGAGACGGACGGCGCGATCGCGTTCGAAGCCAGTAATATCGTAGTGTGGAGCCGATGTCTTGGGCGGCCCCTGATAGGACGAGCGTTTGACGCCGAGCTCGGCGGCGAACCGGTGCAGTTCGTCGGTATCGTCGGCCATGAGATGGCACCAGCGGTGCCCTGCCCACTTCCATATCGCCGCATCGACATAGACAGCCATGAGCCGGCCGCGACGCCCGCTACTGGTTGCAGGGCTTCTGAGCCGGCAGATCGAACAGCGACAGGTTGACGAGCTTGCCGGTCATCGAGAAGTCGCCGTAATCCATCGTCAGGTCGCGCGTCAGGCCGTTTTCATGCAGCTTGAAGGAGATGCGGTATTCCGGCAGCTCCTCGCCGCTCTCCTTGTTGGTCTCGTCGAAATAGGCAATGTCGACGGGCCAGTATTTGTCCTTGGCGAAGCTGGCGAGCGCCGGCCGCTCCGGATCGTCGGTTGCAACGGTCGACGGCTTTCCGACCACCACGGTCGTGGTCATCACCTTGTCGGCGGCATCGGAACCGTCGAACAGGTTGGTTTCATAGAAGGTTTCGCCCTTCTCGGCCTTGCCGATCAATTCCACCAGATGCTGGGTCGGAAACTGGGTGAGTTTCAGTTCCAGCGTCTTCTTGTCCGGCCTGTCGAGCTCGACCTTGAGGTCCTTGGCTTCCTTGGTGGCGGTACCCTTCACTTCCTTGTCGAGGTTCTGGTCGACAAAGGATTTCGTCACGAAGGAGAAGGTCTTGCCCTGCGCGTCCTCGAAGGTGGTCGTCTGCTGGTCGGTCAGCCTGGTGTTGTCGTTCGTCGCGATCTGCGTGACGAAGCGGAACTTCACCGTATAGCCTTCGCAGGGCGAGCCGTTGAATTCATAGACCATGCGGCCGGACAGCCCGGTGATGCCGGACCGGTCGGAAGCCTTGTTCAGCGCCAGGTCATAGACGGCGCGGTGCGGCTGCAGCGTTGGCACGGCGAAGGCAGGCACCGCCGGCAGCACTGCGGAGAGCAGAAGGGCACTCTGGAAAAGGCGCGTGACGCGCATGGGCGGCTCCGGTCGGCGCGGCTGACGGCATGCCGCACGAAAGATGATCGACATCGAAAAAAGTCGTGGCGGAAGCGTGTCAAACATTGCAGGTTCGACCCAGCCGACGCCGGCACGTTCAAGCAATAAGGAATTACCATGGGCGAAACAATCGAAAAGCGGCTAAGCGAACTCGGCATCACCCTGCCGGCCGCCGCTGCACCCGCCGCCAACTACGTTCCGTTCGCGCGTTCCGGCAATCTTCTGCTCACCGCCGGCCAGTTGCCATTGAAGGATGGCAAGCTGGTCGCCACCGGACTGCTCGGCCGCGACGTCGATGTCGCCACCGGCAAGGAAGCCGCCAAATATTGCGCGGTCAACATTTTGGCGCAGGCCAAGGCCGCGCTCGGCGACCTCGAAAAAATCCGCCGCATCGTCAAGATCACGGTCTTCGTCGCCTCGACGCCGGATTTCGTCGAACAGCACCTCGTTGCCAATGGCGCTTCCGATCTTCTGGCGGCTGTCCTCGGCGACAAGGGCAAGCACGCACGCTCGGCCGTGGGCAGCGCCTCGCTGCCGCTCAACGCCCCGGTCGAAATCGAAGCGATCCTGGAAGTCGAGTAAGCCGGGCCCATCATGACCGACATTTCCTGGCTGACCGCCCGTCCGATCGCGCATCGCGGCTTTCACGATCTCAACAACAAGCGTTGGGAGAACACGCTTTCCGCCTTCTCCGCCGCCATCGAGCGCGGTTATGCGATCGAATGCGACGTGCATCTCAGCGCCGACGGCGTGCCGATCGTCATCCACGACGACGATCTGCGCCGGCTGACCGGCACCGAAGGCTTCGTCTGGCAGCGCACCGCCGCCGAGATGGCACAATTGCGCATCGGTGGCACCGGCGACCATCCGCCGACGCTGAAGGAAATGCTCGATCTCGTCGACGGCCGCGTGCCGCTGGTGGTCGAGATCAAGGGCGTTCCCGGTCACGATGCCGGTCTGGTCAAGGCGGTCGGGCGCCTGCTCAAGCGTTATGACGGCCAGGTTGCCATCATGTCGTTCGACCACTGGCTGATCCGTGAATTCTCGACCGAGGCGCCCGGCATTCCCGGCGGTTTGACCGCTTACGGCACCGGCAACCACGAAATCGAGGCGCATTTTGCCATGCTGGCGCACGGCATCGCCTTCACTTCCTATGCCGCCGGAGACCTGCCGAACCGCTTCGTCTCCTTCGTGCGCGGAAAACTGGCGATGCCGGTGATCACCTGGACCATCCGCGACCAGCCGGCCATCGATCTGACCTTCAAATATGCCGACCAGATGACGTTCGAGGGTTTCGAACCCGATCCCGTCCGCATCGCTTGATGGCATCTTGCACCCGGCCCGATGGACCATAAGTAACAGGCCATGGACCAGGGCAACGACGCGGGCGAACACAATGAGGCGGGCTATGCCGTGCGCATAGCCGCCGGCATCAACGCCTTCACCCGCGACGAATGGAACGGTTTTTTCGGCACAACCAGAACATCGAAAGCCGGCTATAACCCTTTCGTTTCCTTCGATTTCCTGAGTGCTTTGGAAGAATCCGGCTGCGCCGTGCCGCGCACCGGCTGGCAGGGCCATCACCTGCGCCTGGAAGCCGACGGCAAGCTGCTGGGCGCGGTGCCCTGCTACGCAAAATCGCACAGCCAGGGTGAATATGTCTTCGATCATGGCTGGGCCGACGCGTTCGAACGCGCCGGCGGCCACTATTATCCCAAGCTGCAATGCTCGGTGCCGTTCACGCCGGCCACCGGCCCTCGTTTGCTGGTCTCGCATGGCGAGGATGCAGGCACCGTAAAAGCCGGGCTGGCGGCGGGATTGAAGCTCGTTACCGAGCAGCTCGGCGTGTCGTCGGCCCATGTCACTTTCGCCGGCGAAGACGATGTCGCAACGCTGGAAGCCGCCGGTTTCCTGCATCGCACCGACCAGCAGTTCCATTTCTTCAACGAAGGATATGGCTGCTACGACGACTTCCTGGCCACGCTGGCGTCACGTAAGCGCAAGGCACTGAAGAAGGAGCGCCGCGAAGCGCTGGGTAACGGCATCACCATCGAGCGGCTGACGGGCAAGGACATCACCGAACGCGCCTGGGACGATTTCTTCGCCTTCTACATGGATACCGGCGGGCGCAAATGGGGCCGTCCCTATCTCAACCGCCGCTTTTTCTCGCTGATCGGCGAACGCATGGCAGACGACATCCTGCTGGTGATGGCCAAACGCAATGGCCGCTACATCGCCGGCGCGATCAACTTCATCGGCTCCGACACGCTTTATGGGCGCAACTGGGGCTGTATCGAGGACCATCCCTTCCTGCATTTCGAGGTCTGCTACCATCAGGCCATCGACTTCGCGATCGAACGCAAGCTGAAGGTGGTCGAGGCCGGCGCGCAAGGCGAGCACAAGCTGGCCCGCGGCTACCGGCCGGTGACGGTTCATTCGGCGCACTACATCGCCCATCCGGGCCTGCGGCGCGCGGTGGCCGACTATCTGGCGCGCGAGCGCCGTGAAGTGGCGGCGATGGGCGATTATCTCGACGACCACACACCATTCCGCAAAAGCGAGCCGGTGGCGGATTAAATCGCGTAGACGGCTAAGTCACTCTCATTACGTCATTCCGGGTTCCGCTGCGCGGCCCCGGAATGACGTAAATCGGGGCCGATCGCGCCTTATGTGGACCCTAACCGTTCACACGTCCTAGTGGACGAGCGTCTTGGAAAACAGATTGATCACCACTACGCCTGCCATGATCAGCCCCATGCCGATCACGGCCGGCAGATCGAGCGCCTGGCGAAACCAGATCCAGCCGATGGCGGTGATGAGCACGATGCCGGCCGCGCACCACAGCGCATAGACAATGCCGACCGGCATGGTGCGCAAAGGCAGCGACAGGAAATAGAAGGCGAAGGCATATCCCGTCACCACGACTAGCGACGGCCCGAGCCGGGTGAACCCTTGCGTCTCCTTGAGCGCGGTGGTGGCAACCACCTCGAACAGGATCGCGACGATGAGGTAGAGATAGTTTCGCAGCATCTTTTCCGGTGCCTGATTTCGTGCAACGACGCATAGACTAGTGAAGCTTCGACGCCGACATTTGCCCAAACCATCGTCCCAGTGGGATACAAATGTCGGAATCCAACCACCGGCCGTAAAAACAGCACGAGAGGCATGTCATGAGCTATGACGATACCAACATCTTCGCCAAGCTGCTGCGCGGCGAAATCCCTTCGCATCGCGTCTATGAGGACGATGCGGTCATCGCCTTCATGGATGTCATGCCGCAGGGGGTAGGCCATACGCTGGTGGTGCCGCGCGCGCCATCGCGCAACCTGCTCGACGCCGATCCGGCGACGCTCGCCCCCCTCTTCGCCGTCACCCAGAAGATCGCCCATGCCGTGAAAAAGGCTTTCGCAGCCGACGGCGTAACCGTCATGCAGTTCAACGAGCCGGCTTCGGGCCAGACCGTCTACCACCTGCATGTTCATGTCGTCCCCCGCTTCGAAGGCGTGCCGTTGAAGCCGCATACCGGAGGAATGGAGAAGCCCGAGGTGTTGGCGGCTAACGCGGAGAAGATCAAGGCGGCGCTGGCGGGCTGACCCGCCGGCGCAACGGGTCAGAGAGGCAGATAGAGGCCCAGCGCCAGCACCATTTCGGCCGTCAAAATGCCCACGACCATGCGCTTGCCGGAGGCGAGGTAGACGGCGAAACCGAGGGCGGCAGCCGCGACGCGCAAGATCGCCGGGGTATGAGCCAGCGCTCCGCCCGGAAAGACAATCAGATTGCCGATGACGGCGGCCACCAGCGCCGTCGCCATTGTGCGGACCAGCACCAGGAGATCGGAATCCTCGGAGAGCCTGCCGCCGAGATAGACACCGAGGAAGCGCCAGAAATCCGTTGCCGCGAAACCGGCGACGAGGATGAACAGATAGGGCCACCACCAGGCATTGTTGCCGAAAAAGCTCATGCGGCGCGCGCCTTGCGCCGCCACCGATGCCAGCCATAAGCCGCCGTGCCACCGACCAGTCCGGCCGCCAGGAGATCCAGTTTCGGCACCAGGACATGGAAGAGCGGCCCGAGACCGAGGCCGAGAACCATGGCGAGATGCCCTGCCCGCTCGCGCGCCGAGCCCCATAGCGAGGTCAGGAAATACATCGGTGTCAGCAAAAGCAGCATCGCCGATACGGTCGACGGGAGCCTGTCCGCCACGGCATAGACGGTGGCGACCACGATCATGTTCGTCAAAACCAGCGTGCTGCCGAGCCCGGCGTAATAGGTCGCGCGCATGTCGCGCGGAATATGCCTCAGGCGTTCCATCGCCAGCACCCAGGAGGTAACAGCGACGAAATGCGAAAGCAGATAAAGCACCCACGGCCGGGTTTTGTCGGCGCGCATCTCGGGCAAAAGCGCCATCACCATCGGCATCAGGCGTATGGCCGACAAAGTCACGGCGAGCATCGCCGCCGGCAGGATCGCTCCGGACACAATGGCGCCCACCAGCACGACCATGGACGGCAATGCCCAGACGATGCCTGTCATGAACACGGCCTGCGCCGCCGTCACGCCCGCATCCTTCGCCAGGGCTGCGAAACCGACGAAAGAGCTGACGAGGATCAGACCAGGAAGCGAGAACGCGCCGCGCATGCCTTTCAGATACCAGGCCCTTCGCCGGTATATGGAGCGGTGCGTGGTTTGGTCTGGCATCGGCCTTCGCGACTAGCACAGGCCCGGTGGCGGCGCAAAGCTGGCCAGTAGGTCCAGACATGTGGTCGGGGTGGATTCGCGACATCGATCCGCCAATAAAAAAGCCCCGTTGCCGGGGCTTTTTTCATTGATGTGGCTTGGGCAAATCAGCCCTTGCGCGGAAGTTGCGGCACAAGGCTGCGCTTGCCGCCGTCCTTGCCCTTCGGCTCCGGCTTTGCCGTCGCTGCCTTCTTGGCAACCGCCTTCTTGGCCGGCGCCTTGCGCGGCTTCGGCGTCTCTTCTTCCTCCGGCTCCTTCTTCGGCTTGACCGGCGCCTCGTCGGCGAGCGTTTCAAGCTTCAGACCGGTCTCGCCGGTTTCCTTCTTCTCGACGGTGACGCGCACCGTGCCGCCATGCTTGAGCTTACCGAACAACACCTCGTCAGCCAGCGGCTTCTTGATGTGCTCCTGGATGACACGGCCAAGCGGACGCGCACCCATGCGTTCGTCGTAACCCTTTTCGGCCAGCCAGGCGATCGCCTCGGGCGACAGGTCGAAGGTGACGCCACGCTCGGAAAGCTGGGCTTCGAGCTGCATGACGAACTTCTGCACGACCTGATGCACCACCGGCACCGGCAGCGAGCCGAACGGGATGATGGCATCGAGGCGGTTGCGGAATTCCGGCGTGAACAGCCGGTTGATCGCCTCGACGTCGTCACCTTCGCGCTTGGTCGAGCCGAAGCCGATCGCCGCCCGCTGCGCATCCGACGCGCCCGCATTGGTGGTCATGATCAGGATGACATTGCGGAAGTCGATCGACTTGCCGTTATGGTCGGTCAGCTTGCCGTGGTCCATCACCTGCAACAGGATGTTGAACAGGTCCGGATGCGCCTTTTCGACTTCGTCGAGCAAGAGCACGCAGTGCGGATGCTGGTCGACGCCGTCGGTCAGGAGACCGCCCTGGTCGAAGCCGACATAGCCGGGAGGCGCGCCGATCAGCCGCGAGACGGTGTGGCGTTCCATATATTCCGACATGTCGAAGCGCAGCAGTTCGACGCCGAGCGAGGCGGCGAGCTGCTTGGCGACCTCGGTCTTGCCGACGCCGGTCGGGCCCGAGAACAGGTAGGAGCCGATCGGCTTCTCCGGTTCGCGCAGGCCGGCACGCGCCAGCTTGATCGCCGAGGTCAAGGCGGTGATCGCTGTATCCTGGCCGTAAACGACACGCTTCAGCTCGACATCAAGGCCGGCCAGAACCTTCTCGTCGTCGGCCGAGACGGTTTTTGGCGGAATGCGCGCCATCGTGGCGATGGTCTGCTCGATCTCCTTGATGCCGATCGTCTTCTTGCGCTTCGGCTCGGGCAGCAACATCTGCGAGGCGCCGGTCTCGTCGATGACGTCGATCGCCTTGTCCGGCAGCTTGCGGTCGTTGATGTAGCGGGCCGAAAGCTCAACCGACGCCTTGATCGCCTCAGCGGTGTACTTGACCTTGTGGAACTCCTCGAAATAGGGCTTGAGGCCCTTCATGATCTCGATGGCGTCCTCGACGGTCGGCTCGTTGACGTCGATCTTCTGGAAGCGCCGCACCAGCGCGCGGTCCTTTTCGAAGAACTGGCGGAACTCCTTGTAAGTCGTTGAGCCGATGCAACGAATCGCTCCCGACGAAAGCGCGGGCTTCAACAGGTTCGAGGCGTCCATCGCCCCGCCCGAAGTGGCGCCTGCGCCAATCACGGTATGGATCTCGTCGATGAACAGGATCGCACCGGGATAATCCTCGAGCTCCTTGACGACCTGCTTCAGACGCTCCTCGAAATCGCCGCGATAGCGCGTGCCGGCCAAAAGCGTGCCCATGTCGAGCGCGAAGATGGTGGCGTCCGCCAGCACTTCCGGCACATCGCCTTCAACGATGCGCTTGGCCAGGCCCTCCGCGATCGCCGTCTTGCCGACGCCGGGGTCGCCGACATAGAGCGGATTGTTCTTGGAGCGGCGGCACAGCACCTGGATGGTGCGGTTGATCTCCGGCGCGCGGCCGATGAGCGGATCGATACGCCCGGCCTTGGCCTTGTTGTTGAGGTTGACGCAATAGGCAGTCAGCGCGTCCTGCTGCTTCTTCTTGCCGCTTTCTTCCTGCTGCTCGGCGCCGCCGCTGCCACCACCTTGCTCATCCTCGGCGCCGCGTGGCGTGCGGCCCTCCGACGCGCCGGGGCGCTTGGCGATGCCATGCGAGATGTAGTTGACCGCGTCGTAGCGGGTCATCTGCTGTTCCTGCAGGAAATAGGCGGCATGGCTCTCGCGCTCGGCGAAGATCGCGACGAGTACGTTGGCGCCGGAAACTTCCTCGCGGCCGGACGATTGCACGTGGATGACGGCGCGCTGGATGACGCGCTGGAACCCTGCCGTCGGCTTGGAATCCTCGTCATATCCGGTGACGAGATTGTCGAGTTCGGTGTCGATGTAGGTCAAAACTGTCTGTTTCAACTCGTCCAGATCGACATTGCAGGCGCGCATGACCGCGGCCGCCTCGTTGTCGTCGATCAGGGCAAGCAGAAGATGTTCGAGCGTCGCATATTCATGGTGACGTTCGTTGGCGAAGGTCAGCGCCTGATGAAGCGCCTTTTCCAGGCCCTGGGAGAAAGCCGGCATGTTACCTCACTTCTTCTCCATCACGCATTGCAGCGGATGTTGGTTCTGTCGGGCGAAGTCCATGACCTGAGACACCTTGGTCTCGGCCACTTCGTAGGTATAGACCCCGCACTCGCCCACGCCGTGATTGTGGACATGGAGCATGATGCGCGTGGCAGCCTCGCGGTCCTTCTGGAAGAAACGCTCCAGAACGTGGACCACGAACTCCATCGGGGTGTAGTCGTCGTTGAGGATCAGAACCCGATAGAGGCTGGGCTTCTTGGTCTTGGTTTTGGTGCGCGTGATAACGGCTGTGCCGCGACCGACACCATTGCCGTCGCTGCCGTTCTGCATCCGCGCCACATCTGTTGTGGCAGTCTTACCGGTGGTCACGTATTTCTGCCTCTGGATCGAATCCCCGTACGAACCCGACATGTAGGGTATCGATGCAGGATTTTAAGCCCTTCTGGTTAGCTGACAATATGGCTAGGTCCTCAATCAGCGCCGTTTTTTGCAATCGTGAATTGGTCGCAGGCATGCGCATAAAAAAAACCCGGCCGCGCAGAGGCAGCCGGGCTCGTTGGGCGGGTATCCGAACCCGCAAACCGGAAGATGACGATGTTTACTTCGCCTGCGCGACGGCCGATTCGAACGGCTTGTAGGCGTCCTTGGCGAGATCGGCGTAGAGTTCGCTGATCTTGGTGGCCTCGGCGACGAAAGCCTCATAGGCGTTCTTCACATAGTCGGCCTGGATCTCGACGGCGCTTTCCAGCGACTTGGCCGAAAACAGCTTTTCGACATGGGCGGCGCCATTTTCGAAGCTTTTCTTGGTGTATTCGGTCGCCTCAGTGGCGATCGCCTGAGCGCCCTTCGAAAGCGAAGCAAAGCTCTTCAGGCCGGTATCGGCGAATTCCTTGCTGTATTTGGTGAAATCCTCGTAGGTCTGGCTCATCGGGCATTCCTTTCACGGCGGATTGGTTGTGCGATGCGCAACTTCTATGTTGCAGCGCACAAAAAGTCAATCGCCAGCACCGTGCGCCACGGTTCCTAAAATCTGAATAAAGCTCGTCTCAACAGCCGCCAAAATGATGAACGGGACGGTTACCATAAACGGATTGGTAACGAGCCTTAAGTAATTTGACCGAATGCGGGGCCGGACCTTTGCCGGTCCCCTGGGGTGCAATCAAAATTCATCAAAGGAAGCAGCAGTGCGTCAGGCGTTCAAAGGCATCGTGTCCAATTCGGTCTCTCTTCTCAAAACTTCCATGGTGGCCACGCTCGCGCTGACATTCGCGGCGGCAAGCATCGCGCCTGCCATGGCGGCCCCCTCTTCGGCGATCGTGGTGGATGCCAAGACCGGCAAGACGCTCTACGCCAAGGACGCCAATGCGCGCCGCTATCCGGCGTCGCTGACCAAGATGATGACGCTGTACCTGACCTTCGAAGCACTCAAGGCCGGCCGCATCAGCAAGAATTCGCCGGTCGTCTTCTCGGCCAGGGCCGCGGCCGAACCGCCGACCAAGCTTGGCGTGCGCAAGGGTGGCTCCGTCACGGTCGAGACCGCCATCCTTTCCATGGTCACCAAATCGGCAAACGATTCCTCGACCGCGCTTGCCGAGATGCTGGGCGGCACGGAAGCCAATTTCGCCCGCATGATGACGTCCAAGGCGCGTGCGCTCGGCATGAAGGGCACGGTGTTCCGCAACGCCAACGGCTTGCCGGACCCCGGCCAGTTCACCACCGCTCAGGACATGGCCACCCTCGGCATGGCGCTGCGCGAACATTTCCCGCAGTATTATGGCTACTTCTCGACCCGGTCGTTCGCCTACGGCAAGCGCCAGATCAACGGCCACAATCGCCTGCTCGGCCGCATCAAGGGTGTTGACGGCATCAAGACCGGCTACACCCGCGCATCCGGGTTCAACCTGGTTTCCTCGGTCAATGACGGCAACCGCAAGCTAGTCGCGGTTGTGATGGGCGGCACCTCTGGCGCTTCGCGCGACAACCAGATGGCGAAGCTCATCCAGTCCTACCTGCCGGAATCGTCGACCCGTGGTTCCGGTCCGATCGTTGCGCGTGCATCGAACGACACTGCGGTTGCCGCGCTCTCCAACGCGCTGCTGCCCAAGAAGAACGCCCCGACGCCCGAGGAAAAGCCGGAGACCGTCGTAGCCTCCGCTGACGAAGCCGTGGCCGACGAGGAAGTCGCCGAGGACGCAGTGGTCGAGGAAGCCCCGGCCAAGCCGTCGCGCAAGGACAAGAAGGTGATCGCGGCGGCGGTACCCGTCACCGCGTCGGCAGCCTCTGCGCCGATCCCGGCCGAGCTTCCGGTCGTGCAGGCCTATGCCGCCGAAGAAACGCCGATCGACCGTCTGATGACCGCCTCGACCGCCGACAATTCGGCCGCGGCCAGCACCAGCGCCTCCGGTGCCTGGGCCGTGCAGATCGCGTCGGCGCCGCGCGAGGCCGATGCCAAGGCACAGCTCGACAAGGTCGCCAAACAGGCCGGCCGCGTGCTGGCCAAGGCCTCCGGCTTCACCGTCGCCTTCGACAAGGACGGCACCACCTATTATCGCGCCCGCTTCGGTTTCGAGACCAAGGAAGCGGCGTGGAAGGCCTGCAACGCATTGAAGCGGAAGAGCATCTCCTGCTTCGCAGTACAGCAGTGAGTGGATTTCTCCCGGAAACGTACCGAATCGAAGGAGTTCAGTGGTGATTGGAGAGCAGGACGTCCTTGGCTTCATTGATCCGCGCCGCCAGGAACGACGCGTTTCCGACATCGGGGTGCAGGCGCTGCATCAGGCGGCGGTGCGCCTTGCGGACATCCGTCGCGGCGGCGCCCGTTTCAAGACCAAGGATCTTGTAGGCCTCCTCCTTAGTCATGGCGCCCGGACCTGGCGCAATACGCAGCCCCTCGCCACGATACGTCTGCGTGTCGAGGCGCCAGACGGGAAATCGGCCGTCAAGATACGCCTCTAGCAACTGGCGGCTGTCGGCATCGACGGCCAGTTCGCGGTAGAGACGGCCCAGTTCCGTCAAATTCATCGCCCCCAGCATGCGCCCTTCGCTGAGGCCGGCAAGCACGAGACCTTCGAGCCGTCCCGTGTCGTGATCGAGTTCCATTTCCAGGGCAGCCGTCCGCACGATGGATTGGCGGGCGATCAGCGGCAGTGATTTGGCTTGCCTGCGCAGTAGCGCGTAGAGCCCGGCCGCGACGGCCAGAATGAGCAATCCCATCCCGGTGCGGCCAATAGCGAGAATTCCAGCGCCGGCGGCGCCCAGCCCCACCGGCAGGGCAATGCGGACATTGGCTGCAACGGCCCTGGGATCGGCGCGCAAAAACAGCCCCGCCATGCCCAGTACAGCAAGCAACACCGCAATCATCGCGATCGCAATCGCCATGGCCGACCACCTTGGTTAACTGCAGTGTAGCGCGATCCGGGCGCCGTACCAATATTCGACTAACGGTCGCGCGGCGGGATGCTTCCCGCGTGACCTTCAGAGCAATCCGAGTTCGGCGAGTTCCTGCCTGAGTTTTGGCGGCATCTCCGCCCAACCGACCCTGCCCTTGCCGAGATCGGCCGGCGCATCGGCGGGCTTCAGATAACGCCAGCCCTGGAAGGCGCGGCGCGGCTGCCATTCGGTACGCGTAACGATCGGATCAAGCACCAGATGGCAGCGGCCGATGCCCTCGGCGTCGGTGAACGGCCGGATTTCGGTGATCAGCTGCCGGCACTGCACGCTGCCCTTGATGACCCAGTAGAGCGATCCGCCGTCAACGATCTCGGCGGCGCGCGTCGGCACCATGCGCGTGGTATGATATTGCTCGACGGGCTCGCCGGCCCGCCGTCTCTCGTCGAGCCGGAAGACAATCCACTCCTCCAGATCCTCGACGCTGTCGCAGCCGACGCAAAGCTTGATGAGATTGAGAGACATGGCTGGAAGGTAGTACGCTGGCCGGCAGGGTCAACGGCCTGCGCGACTTCTCCACAATGCCAGGATAGGTGCGGTCAGCACTCCACAACGTTGACCGCGAGGCCGCCCAGGCTGGTTTCCTTGTATTTCTCGTTCATGTCGAGGCCGGTCTGACGCATGGTCTCGATGGCCGCGTCCAGCGGCACGAAATGCTTGCCGTCGCCTTTAATGGCGAGCGAGGCGGCTGTCACCGCCTTCACGGCGCCAAGCGCGTTGCGCTCGATGCATGGCACCTGCACCAAGCCTGCAACGGGATCGCAGGTCATGCCGAGATGGTGCTCGAGCGCGATCTCGGCCGCATTCTCCACCTGCTCGGGATTGCCGCCCATGACCGCGCAAAGCCCGGCGGCCGCCATCGCCGAGGCCGAACCCACCTCGCCCTGGCAACCGACCTCGGCCCCGGAGATCGAGGCATTCGACTTGATGATGCCGCCAATGGCCGCCGCGGTCAGCAGGAAATCGCGGATCGAGGCCTGATCGGCCTCGGGATGGAAATGCAGCCAATAGCGCATGACGGCCGGCACCACGCCAGCGGCGCCGTTGGTCGGCGCCGTCACCACGCGCCCGCCGGCGGCGTTCTCTTCGTTGACCGCCATCGCGTAGATCGACAGCCAGTCATTGGCGAGCAGCGGGTTCGGCCGGTTCTGCTGCCATTGCTCCTGCAACTTGTCATGCAACTGGCGCGCGCGCCGGCGCACCTTCAACCCGCCGGGCATGATGCCTTCCTGGCTGAGGCCGCGGTCGATGCAGCCGCGCATGGCGTCCCACACCGCGTCGAGCCCGGCATCCAGCTTTTCGCGCGACATGTGCGTCTCTTCATTGATCCGCTTCATCTCGGCGATGGAAAGGCCGCTTTTCTCAGCCATCTTGAGCATTTCGACGGCGTTCTTGAAGGGATGCGGTACCTTCTTGCCTTCGGTCGTCACCGACCCCTTCGTCTTCATGCGCTGCAGTTCTTCCTCGGAAACGACGAAGCCGCCGCCGATCGAATAATAGATACGCTTGAGCAGCAGCCGATCGGCGCTGTCATAGGCATAGAAGGCCATGCCGTTGGCGTGGCCGGTCAGCGGGGTCTTCTTGTCCAGAACCAGATCCTTGGCCGGGTCGAATCGATAGGACGATGAGCGCCCCTGCGGCCTGATCTGCTTGCTCGCGGTGATTTCGGCGACGATCTCGTCGGCTTTGTCGGGGTCGACGGTCTGCGGTGTCTGACCGGCGAGACCCAGCACGACGGCGCGGTCCGTGCCATGGCCGATGCCGGTATAGGCGAGCGACCCGTGCAGGCTGGCGCCGATTCGCTCCACCTTCACACCCGAAGGCCGGGGCCAGTCACCATTCTCGACCTCGTCAAGAAAGCGCACGGCCGCCGTCATCGGGCCCATCGTGTGCGAACTGGATGGACCGATGCCGATCTTGAACAGGTCGAAAACTGAAAGAAACACGCCTGAAAAGCTCCCAAACCGCGCCAGAAACGGCAACGCACCTTAGTTGATCATTCCGTCATTCGCCACGCGGGCGCTAGAGGCCGCCCCGACGTTCATTTCGCTGCAAACGACATCATCCATAAGCTTCGAGAACGAAGCCACCATCATGTAAAATAGGGTGCATGGGCGATTCTTTCCTCTTTTCCCCGAATGACATCGCAGCTCTGGTTTTCTACCTGGGCGTCTGGGTGTTTTTCGCGCTGGCCGCCGACGGCAGGCTGTTCCGTCGTATTTCGTTGACGAGCGCCATGAACGTTCAGCGCGAAGCCTGGATGCGCACCATGGCGAAGCGCGAACTGCGCATGATCGACACCTCGATCATGATCGGCCTGCAGCAAGGCACGGCCTTCTTCGCCTCGAGTTCGATCTTCGCCATCGGCGGCTGTTTTGCGTTGCTCGGCGCTTCGAACCATGTGCTGGCGGTCGTCTCGTCCCTGCCCTATGCCGCCAGCCCGGCGCAGGGCCTGTTCGAAACCAAGATCCTTGGGCTGATCGCCTTGCTCGCCTACGCTTTTTTCAAATTCGGCTGGTCTTACCGGCTGTTCAATTACTGTTCGATCCTGATTGGCGCGGTGCCGACCACGCAGGAAGGCATCGTCGCGCCGCATGAGACCGAGGCGGCGGTGATGCGCGCCGCCAAAATGAACATACTGGCCGGCAAGCATTTCAACGCCGGGCTGCGTGGCATCTTCTTTTCGCTCGCCTATCTCGGCTGGTTCGTGAATGCCGGCGTCTTCGCCGCCACCACGCTGATCCTGCTCGCGGTTCTGGTGCGCCGGCAGTTTTTCTCCAATGCCCGCGCCGCCGTTCTGGTCGCCGTCGCGCCTCAGGCCGGCCCCGGGAACGGCTGATCGATCTTTCCGGTCAGCCAGTAGGCGAAAAGCCCGATCCACTCCTTGGCGGCGACCGTCGTCGTCTCCAGCGCGTCGATCGCGTTGTCCGTGAACAGGCCGACGCCTTCCTTGCCGGATGTGCGGTAGTCGACCGGCCAGGGCACGGTCGGGAATCCCGCCTTGTCGAACAGCGCCTTGGAACGGGGCATGTGGAAGGCCGAGGTCACCAGAAGCCAGGTTTCGCCGGGCTTGGGCGTCACCAGCTTGCGGGTGAAGACGGCGTTTTCGTAGGTGTTTCGCGATTCGGTCTCAAGAACGAGGCGTTCCTTGGCCACGCCGAGCGCCGTCAGCAGCCGCTCGGCGGTGACGGCGTCGCCTTCGCCTTCCAGGATCAGTTCGCCGGCACCGCCCGAGACGACGACCTTGGCGTCGGGATAGCGGCGGGCGAGGATCGCCGTCTCGACGAAACGATCGCCCGCCGTGCTGAGCTCATAGCCGCCGCGCGCGAGGTTGATCGCCCCCTCCATGCCACCGCCCAGCACGACGATGCCGGCAACCTGGCCAGGTGCTGCCGGGCGCTGGTAGCGCGCCTGCAACGGCTCGATGATGATGGCGCCAAACGAGGTCCAGACCGAAAGCACGAGCACCAGGACCGCGACAACCGTGCCCGCCCGCTGCAGCCTGCGCAAACCGAAGAAGCCCGCGAGCAGGCCCGCCAAAAGCAGGACAATCGCCAGGTTCAAGGGCTGAGCAAAGAACCAGAACACTTTGGAAAGAAGGAAGAACATCGATCCGTCCCGTGGCTGTTGCCCACATCCGAGCGGTGGTGCGATCCCGTCACCTCGACGGGATCGGCCGCCTACCGGTTCACGATTTCAGCAGAATTCGGGCAAAACTGCGGGCTGTCGCGCGCATGACGTGAACGCGGCAGCCAAGCAAACCGTTACCACCACTTCTCCGGCTGGAATCCGCCCGCGGCCTTTTCGATGACATGCGCGGTCTGGAACAGGGTTTCCTCGTCGAACGGGCGGCCGATGAGCTGCAGGCCGAGCGGCAGGCCGTGCTGGTCGAGGCCGGCGGGCACGGCAATGCCCGGCAGGCCGGCCATGTTCACGGTGACCGTGAAAATGTCGTTCAGATACATCTTCACCGGGTCAGCGGCCATGTCCTGATCGGCCACGCCAAAGGCGGCCGACGGCGTCGCCGGCGTCAGGATGACGTCGACGCCGGCGGCGAAGGCATCCTCGAAATCCTTCTTGATCAGCGTGCGCACCTTCTGCGCCTGCAGGTAGTAGGCGTCGTAATAACCCGCCGACAGCACGTAGGTGCCGATCATGATGCGGCGCTTGACCTCGCGGCCGAAACCGGCGGCACGGGTCTTTTCATACATGTCGACGATGTCCTTGCCCGGAACGCGCAGGCCGTAGCGCACGCCGTCATAACGGGCGAGGTTCGACGACGCCTCGGCCGGCGCCACGATGTAATAGGCCGGCAGCGCGTATTTGGTGTGCGGAAGCGAGATGTCGACGATCTCGGCACCCGCCTCCTTCAGCCATGCGATGCCCTGCTGCCACAGCGCCTCGATCTCTCCCGGCATGCCGTCGACGCGGTATTCCTTCGGAATGCCGATCTTCATGCCCTTGATCGAACGGCCGAGCGCCGCCTCGTAGTCCGGCACCGGACGATCAACGGAGGTTGTGTCCTTCGCATCGACCGAGGCCATGGATTTTAACAGGATGGCGGCGTCGCGCACGTCACGGGCGATCGGCCCGGCCTGGTCGAGCGACGAAGCGAAGGCAACAGTGCCCCAGCGCGAGACGCGGCCATAGGTCGGCTTGATGCCGACGGTTCCGGTGAATGCGGCCGGCTGGCGGATCGAGCCGCCGGTGTCGGTGGCGGTGGCACCGGCGCACAGGAAGGCTGAGACGGCCGCAGCCGAACCGCCGGACGAACCGCCGGGAACCAGCTGCATGTTGTCGTAGGTGCGGTTTTCCTTGACGCCACCAGGCTTCACGAAACCGACGCCGCCGTCATGGAAGGTCGGGGTGACGGTGGTCTGGACGCTCGATCGGCGCCACGGATTGATCACAGGGCCATAATAGGACGTCTCGTTGGACGAGCCCATGGCGAATTCGTCCATGTTGAGCTTGCCGAGCATGACCGCGCCGTCGGCCCACAGATTGGCGCTGACAGTCGATTCATAATGCGGCTTGAAACCGTCCAGCACATGGCTGCAAGCCTGCGTGTGCACGCCTTCTGTGGCGAACAGGTCCTTGATGCCGAGCGGAATGCCTTCCAGCGCCCCGCCCTCGCCCCTGGCGAGCTTGGCGTCGGAGGCCTTGGCCATGTCACGTGCCTTGTCGTGGGTGACCGCGACATAGGCGTTGATCACGGGATTGGCCTGGTCGATCGCGCTGAGATACGCATCGGTGATCTCGCCGGCGGAGAATTCCTTCGCCCGCAGCTTGGCGCGTGCTTCGGCTATGGTCAGTCTGGTCAGATCACTCATCGGGCAAACTTCATTTCATAAATCGCGAATGGCCGGGACAAGGTTTTCGGAACCGCATTGCAGGCAGAAAAGCCGCGACGCTATTCCACCACCTTCGGCACGAGGAAAAAGTTCTCTTCGGTCGCCGGTGCGTTGGCGACGATATCGGCGGCCTTGTTGCCGTCGGTGACGACGTCCTCGCGCTTCCTCATCGCCATCGGCGTCACCGAAGTCATCGGCTCGATCCCGGTAACATCGACCTCGTTCAGCTGCTCGACGAAGCCGAGAATGGTGTTGAGCTCGCCAGTCATGCGGGCCGCGTCCTCCTCGTCCACAGCGATGCGGGCAAGGTGCGCGACGCGCTTGACGGTCTTAATGTCGACGGACATGGAAGCCTCGGCAATCGTGTCGGAAAAGATCAAGCGGCTATAACCGCGCGCCGCGCCGCGCGCAACCTCGAACGGCGCTAACCGCCGGCACCGCGCCTAGAGCGAGATCGTCTCGCCAACCTTCGGCAACGCCACTTTCGTACCAGTCCCCTCCATGCCGGCAACGAACTTGTCGGCCGACTGGTCGATGACCGGGAAAGTGCCGAAGTGGCATGGCACGACCGTGTCGAACTTGAAGAAGCGCCGGCAGGCAAGGGCCGCCACCGCACCGCCCATTGTGAAACGGTCGCCGATCGGCACCAGGCCGATCTTCGGCTGATGCAATTCGTTGATCAGCGCCATGTCGGAGAAGATATCGGTGTCGCCCATGTGATAGAGCGTCTCGTCGTCGGGGAAATGCAGGATCAGCCCGCCGGGATTGCCCATATAGGTGTTGGTGCCGCCCTCGCCCGACAGCGACGAGGAATGCAGCGCCTGCACGAAGGTGGTGGTGAAGCCGCCGCAATCGACGGTGCCGCCGATATTGCCGGGATTGATCTTGTCAGCAGAAACGCCCTTGCCGACCAGGAACATGCAGATCTCGAAATTGGCGACCAGCATGGCGCCGCTCTTCTTCAGGATGTCGGCGGCGCTGCCGACATGGTCGTCATGGCCATGGGTGAGCAGGACATGGGTGACGCCGTCGGCGACGCCTTCCCAACCGCCGCCCCAGGACGGGTTGCCCACCAGGAAGGGATCGATCAGGATCGTCGCATCGCCCGCCTCGACCCGAAACGCCGAGTGCCCGTACCAGGTGAGTTTCATCTACTGCTCCTCGATTTTGCGAAAACAGGAAGATAGAACGGCAGCGGGTCAAGTCAAAGGAAAGCACTTGGGTATAATCGCAATCGAAGACGTGCCTCCCCTGCTGGCCTCGGGCGGTACACTGGCCGGCATCGACCTCGGCGACAAGACCATCGGAGTGGCGGTGTCGGACCGAGGCCAGTCCTTCGCGCATCCACGCCCGGTCATCATGCGCAAGAAGTTCTCGCTCGATGCCGCCGCGCTGCTCACGCTTCTCGGCAAGGAGAATGTCGCGGCCATCGTCATCGGCCTGCCGATCAACATGGATGGTTCCGAGGGGCCTCGCGCGCAGAAATCCCGTGCCTTCGTGCGCAACATGGCGCCGCTCAGCCCGCTGCCCTTCATTTTGTGGGACGAGCGGCTGTCCACGGTCGCCGCCGAACGCGCGCTCTTGGAAATGGATGTGTCGCGCCGCAAGCGCGAAACGCGCATCGATTCGGCGGCAGCCGCCTTTATTCTGCAGGGAGCCTTGGACCGCCTTCGAGCATTGAGCTGACCCGCTTGGCGCTGTCTCGCGCGGCAGCCCTGCCGCGCCACCATGCCGCGATCTTCTTGCGCCGGCGGAAGGCGATGATGCCGGCCACGAGGAAACTATCGAAAACACATGCCCTGGCGACCATGCCGGGAATGATGGCCGGATCGATGCCGAGGATCTCCCCGTAGAGCTGGAAGACCATGTCGTGCAGCTGGCGGCTCAGCATCACATAGCCAAAGTTCATGTCGTTGAGCGACAGGAAGTACCAGCCCCAGAAAAGTACGAGCGGCGTGATCCAAAGCAGCAGCAAGGTGCGCATCAGCCCACCTTTCCGGCTGCTCGACGCCGGAATCCCGCATACGCCTTAACCATAACCGCCCAATGGGCGGTTCTGTTCTGGCCTTTGAATGGTTGCGGAACGCGGCGCATGGTCTTCCTATCGTGGGAAAAGACAGTGGGGCTTGTCGCCCCGCGCTGCAATGGAAACCATTTGTTAAGGTTAACAGGCAGGGCCCCTTACCTTCTCCCCTTGCGGGAGAAGGTGGCCGAGCCCCGGCGGCAAAGCCGCCGTCGAAGGCGAGGTCGGATGAGGGGTGCTGGAGGAAACGAGGCGTTTCGGAACTAGCACCCGTCAAAACCCACTTCGCATCCTGCGAAGTAACACTCCGTCCAACACCCCTCATCCGCCTTCGCCAGCGGCGGCTTTGCCGCCGGGCTCAGGCACCTTCTCCCACAAGGGGAGAAGGGAAGGCTCGATCGGTGCTAGTTCGTCTCCGGATAGAGCGTGTCCAGGATCATGCGGGCGTCGTGGCGCGAATCCAGCATGCCATAGGTGTTACGCCATTGGCCGGCCAGCCGCGTTTCGATGAAGGCATCGGCGATGCGCCCTGCCCCCAGCCGCTTCAACTCCGCCGCGGCCGCCGCCAGCGCCAGCTGTTCCGTCAAAATCCGGGCTGAGCCTTCGTCGGTCGAAGCCACTTGCATGGCCGCCTTCAGGACACTGATCGTGCCACGCCCATTGGCGCCGAGGTCGCGGTCGATACCGGCGAGAACCTCCTCGAAGAGCGCCGGCGCCCGGCTGACGACACGCAGCACGTCCAGCGCCATAACGTTGCCGGACCCTTCCCAGATCGCGTTGACCGGCGCCTCGCGATAATAGCGCGCCAGCGGCGCCTCCTCGACATAGCCATTGCCGCCGAGGCATTCCATCGCCTCGTAGAGCAGCGGCGGCGCGATCTTGCAGACCCAGTATTTCACCACCGGGGTCATGGCGCGGGCAAAGGCCGCCTCGCCGCGATCGGCGGCGGCCTCGTCGAAGGAACGCGCCAGGCGGAACGACAGCGCCGTGGCGGCGGCGACGTCCAGCGCCATGTCGGCCAGAACGCGCTGCATTAAGGGCTGGTCGATCAGGTTCGCACCGAACACCTTGCGATAGCGGCAATGGTGAACCGCCTCCGCCAGCCCTGCCCGCATGAGCGCTGCGGAGGCTACCGCACAATCCAGCCTGGTCAGCGTGACCATATCCATGATCGTCTTGATGCCGTGGCCAGGCTCGCCCACCATCTCGCCGATGGCGTTTTCGAACTCCACTTCCGACGAGGCATTGGAACGGTTGCCGAGTTTGTCCTTGAGACGCTGGAAACGGAACCCGTTGCCCGAACCATCGCCAAGGATGCGCGGCACCAGGAAGCACGACAGACCTTCCGACGCTTGCCCGAGCACCAGGAACGCATCCGACATCGGCGCCGACATGAACCATTTGTGCCCGGTGAGGCGATAAAAGCCGCTGGAACCGGCGCGCTCGGCCTTTGTCGTGTTGGCACGCACATCCGTGCCGCCCTGCTTCTCGGTCATGCCCATGCCGAGCGTCAGCCCAGCCTTTTCCACCGGCGGCTTTTGCGCCTGGTCGTATTTGCGCGTCGTCACCCGCGGCGCCCACTCCCGGAAAATCTTCGGGTTGGCCATCAAGGCGGCCAGCGAGGCGTTGGTCATGGTGATCGGGCAAAGATGGCCAGTCTCGAGCTCTGCCGTCAGATAGAAGCGCGCGGCGCGCACCTGATGGCGGCGGCCGATCTCGGCCTCGCCGTTTTCCCAGACAGAGGAATGCAACCCGTTGGCGACCGAGCGGCGCATCAGGGCATGATAGGCAGGGTGGAACTCGACCAGGTCGATGCGTTTGCCCTGCCGGTCATGCGTCCGCAATTTCGGCGTGTCGGTGTTGGCGAGGCGAGCGAGATCCTGCGCCTCCTGCGTCAGCACGAAGCGGCCCAGCCCGTCGAGATCCTTGCGCACGGGTTCGGAAAAGCGCTCGGCCAGCTGAATCAGCAGCGGGTCGCCTCGCCAGGCATTTCCGCCGGCGAGCGGCGGCGGCTGGTTCATCACGTCGTCGGCCACGCGTTCCCTTTCATTCCGGTTCCAACGGCGCCCGATGCTCGAATCCCGGACCGTCCGCCGGTTTATAACGGAGGTGCCGCCCGCGCGCGACGAAAATACCGGTGGATAGCCACTCTATCCGAAGCGGGCGCTTGCGGGGGGAACGCGCCCGCCCTATAGCACCCCCTTGAGATGACCGACGCTTCGTCCCTTCCGCTGTATCCGCACCGCCACCTCCTGGGCATCAGCGACCTTTCTCCCGCCGACATCGAACTGCTTCTGGACCGCGCCGACCGTGCCGTGGCGATTTCGCGCCAGTCCGAGAAGAAGACCTCGACCCTGCGCGGGCGCACCCAGATCAACCTGTTCTACGAAGCCTCGACGCGCACGCAGTCGTCCTTCGAACTGGCAGGCAAACGGCTTGGCGCCGACGTCATGAACATGTCGGTCGCCTCGTCCTCGGTGAAGAAGGGCGAAACGCTGATCGACACCGCGATCACGCTGAACGCCATGCGGCCGGACATCCTGATCATTCGCCACCAGTCGGCGGGTGCCGCCGCCCTGCTCGCCCAAAAGGTCGGCTGCTCGGTGGTCAATGCCGGCGACGGCACGCATGAACACCCCACCCAGGCGCTGCTCGACGCGCTTACCATCCGCCGCGCCAAAGGGCCGTTGTCGAAGCTGATCGTGGCGATCTGCGGCGATATCCTGCATTCGCGCGTCGCCCGTTCCAACATCATCCTGCTCAATGCGCTGGGCGCGCAGGTGCGCGTCGTAGCGCCTTCCACGCTGCTTCCTTCCGGCATCGAGCGCATGGGCGTCATCGTTGCCCGCTCCATGGCCGAGGGGCTGAAGGACGCCGACGTGGTGATGATGCTGCGCCTGCAGCGCGAACGCATGGAGGGTGCATTCGTGCCTTCGGTGCGCGAATACTTCCGCTATTTCGGCCTCGATGCCGAGAAGCTCAAGGCCGCCAAGGACGACGCGCTGGTCATGCATCCCGGGCCGATGAACCGCGGCGTCGAGATCGCCTCGGAAGTGGCGGACGGGCCGCAAAGCGTCATCCAGGAACAGGTCGAGATGGGCGTCGCCGTGCGCATGGCGGTGATGGAGGCCTTGCTCGATCCACGCCGCAACCAGGAGGGCCGCGGCGCATGACGAAAACGGTTTTCGAGCGCGCCCGCATCGTCGATCCGTCGCGCGGTATCGATGAGATCGGCACCGTCATCGTCGATGGCAGGACCATTCTTGCGGCCGGTGCGGCAGCGCTGAACCAGGGCATTCCGGAAGGCGCGCAGGTCATCGACTGCGCCGGCAAGGCGATCATTCCGGGCCTGGTCGACGCTCGTGTCTTCATCGGCGAACCGGGCGGCGAACACCGCGAGACAATCCGCTCGGCCAGCCAGGCGGCGGCCGCCGGCGGCGTTACCTCGCTGGTGATGATGCCCGACACCGACCCGGCGATCGACACGGTCGCGCTGGTCGAATTCGTGCTGCGCACGGCCAAGGATACGGCGAGCGTCAATGTCTTTCCGGCGGCAGCCGTCACCAAAGGGCTTGCCGGCCGCGAGATGACGGAATTCGGCCTGCTGCGCGAGGCAGGCGCCGTCGCCTTCACCGATGGACGCCACACCATCGCCAATGCGCTGGTGATGCGCCGGGCACTGACCTATGCGCGCGATTTCGGCGCGGTGATCGCCCATGAGACGCAGGATGTGGACCTCGCTTCCGCCGGCGTCATGAACGAAGGGCTCTATGCCAGCTGGCTCGGCCTTTCGGGCATCCCGCGCGAAGCCGAACTGATCCCGCTGGAGCGTGATCTGGCGCTCGCCCGGCTCACCAGGGGCAATTATCACGCCGCCAAGATTTCCACCGCGATGTCGGCGGCGGCGATCGCACGCGCCAAGGCGGACGGCGCCAATGTGACGGCCGGCGTCGCCATCCACAATCTGGCGCTTAATGAAAACGATGTCGGGCAATACCGCACCTTCTTCCGGCTGATGCCGCCGCTGCGCGCCGAAGAGGACAGGCAGGCGATGATCGAGGCGCTGAAGGACGGAACCGTCGACATCGTCGTCTCCTCGCACGATCCGCAGGACGTCGACACCAAGCGCCTGCCCTTCGCCGATGCCGCGGCCGGCGCTGTCGGCCTCGAAACGCTGCTCGCCGTGGCCTTGCGCCTCTACCACAATGAAGACCTGTCGCTGCTCAGGGTGATCGAGGTGCTGTCAACGGCGCCAGCCAGGCTGTTCGGCTTGCCCGGCGGCACGCTGAAGCCTGGTGCTTCGGCCGATCTCGTGCTGGTCGACCTGAACGAACCGTGGATCGTCAGCGAGGCCGGCATCCGCTCGCGCTCCAAGAACACATGCTTCGAAGGCGCGCGCCTGCAGGGCAAGGTCTTGCAAACACTGGTTGCAGGCCGCACAGTGTTTTCCGCCTAGCGCTCGTCCAGAAGCGCGGGCAACCCCGGGGGGACTATGTCTTTCATTTTGGTCTTGGCGCCCATCGTCGGCTATGTGTGCGGCTCGATCCCGTTCGGATTGCTGCTCACCCGCGCCGCGGGCCTTGGTGATGTCCGCAAGATCGGCTCCGGCAATATCGGTGCCACCAACGTGCTGCGCACCGGCAACAAGGGCCTGGCGGCGGCCACGCTGGTCCTCGACGCGCTGAAGGGAACCGTTCCCGCGCTGATCTTCGCGCGCTATGGCGCGGAGGCCGGCGCATTGGCGGGTGCCGGCGCTTTCATCGGCCACATTTTCCCCGCCTGGCTCGGCTTCAAGGGCGGCAAGGGCGTCGCCACCTATCTCGGCGTGCTGATCGGCCTCGCCTGGCAGGTGGCCCTGATCTTCGCCGCCGTCTGGCTGGCGATGGCGGTGCTGTTCCGCTACTCCTCGCTCGCCGCGCTGACGGCCTGCGTGGTGGTGCCGGTCGCGCTTTTCGCCCTCGGCCACCTTGAATACGGTCTCGCTTTCGCCCTGATGAGCGTGCTCGTCTTCTACAAGCACCGCGCCAACATCGAACGGCTGCGGGCCGGCACCGAGGGCCGGATCGGAGCAAAGGGATGAACAGCCCCGTCGCCGGTCTGCACCTCAGCGACCGGCAGCGGCTGAACTGGCTTCGACTGATCCGCACGCCCAATGTCGGCCCGGCCTCTTTCCGCGACCTTATCAACCGCTTCGGTTCCGCCGAGACGGCGCTCGAGTTCCTGCCTGAATTGACGCTTTCCGGCGGCGCCAACCGCCTGGCGAAGATCCCAAGCATCGCCGAGGTGGAAGCCGAAATGGAAACGGCCCGCCGGGCCGGGGCACGTTTCGTCTGCATCGGCGAGCCGGACTATCCGCCGCTCTTGAAGCGCATGGACCACCCGCCGCCCGTGCTTGCGATCAAGGGCGTCGGCGCGGTATTCGCCTTGCCGACTGTCGCCATCGTCGGCGCTCGCAACGCTTCGCTCGCCGGCATCAAGATGGCGCGCATGCTGGCGGCGGAACTCGGCCGCGAAGGTTATGCCATCGTCTCGGGCCTGGCGCGCGGCATCGACACCGCCGCCCATCAGGGCAGCCTGTCGACGGGCACTGTCGCGGTGCTGGCCGGCGGCCTCGACCACCCCTACCCGCCGGAAAATCTCGGCCTGTTCGAGGAGATCACCGAGCGTGGCGCCGTCGTTTCCGAAATGCCGTTCGGATGGCAGCCGCGCGCGCAGGATTTCCCGCGCCGCAACCGGCTGGTTGCCGGAATGGCGTTCGGCCTGATCGTCGTCGAAGCCGCCGATCGTTCCGGCTCGCTGATCAGCGCGCGGCTGGCTGGCGAAATGGGCCGGCTGGTGTTCGCGGTGCCGGGCTCGCCGCTCGATCCGCGCGCCCGCGGCACCAATGGTCTTATTAAGGATGGCGCAACTCTGGTCACCGAAACCGCAGACGTGCTTAATGCGCTAATGCCGCTGGTTGGAGGGCATGCAACGCCGACATTGCCTGTGGAAGAACCGCCGGATTTTTCCGCGACGCCGCCACCTGGCGACAGCGAGCGCGAGCGTGTTGCCGAGACCCTCGGCCAAACACCTGTAAATATTGACGAAATTATCCGCCATACCGGCCTGCATCCAGCGCAGGTGGCGATGGTCCTTTTGGAACTCGACCTGGCCGGCCGGCTGGAGCGCCATGCCGGCGGCTCTGTTTCACTGATCTTTATCGATTGAGCCGCATTGTCGGGTCGGATCAGATGAAAATTCGACAGTTCGATAAAATTCTAATCTTATCCTACTGATTTTACTCATCTTTCATTCAATAGAATCGCGCACCACTCTCGCCGTGTCCCGTCTTGCCGGGCACGCAGGAACGGAGGCGATCGTGAAAGAACGTTTTGAGCTTGTTTTGGACCCAACGGACCTTTGGACCATCTGGGACAACGAGACGGATCAGCCTGTCGTGTTCGCCAACCAGCTCCTGGCGGGCTTGAGCAAAAGCGAGGCCGAAGCCGCCTACCAGATCCTGGTCGAAATCGTGCGCAAGCGCGAGTTGGAAAAGAGCAAGAAGCACCAGCAGGACAAGAAGAAGCGCTCGCCCGACGCTGCGTGACGATCCTTATCCCAAATAAGGAAACAGATCACGTCTTTTCTAGTCAAGCGGGTTGGCGTGCAGCCGGTATTCCAGCGGGCCTTCTGATCAATGATAATTCTCAGGCACCTAGCGGTTCAGGCGCCAACCCGCGCCACGCCTCCACCCAATTTTGGTCGTCCAAACGCCAGCGACAGGCGCTAGCGAATAAGTTATTGGTGGCTTGGCGAAGGATAGTATTCCGCCAAGGGGGAGCTATGAGAAGTGCACTGGCTGCAATCTTTCTGTTGTTCAATATTGGGCTTGCCATAGCGCAAGAACGCTACCCGCAGTATTTGCCAGAATGGATTTGGAACGACGACAAGCGAATAGCCAGCATTATGGATCCGGGTTTTGCTACGCTTTTCAGACTGACATCGCGGCAGCCAAGGCCTTAATTAAGAACGGAAACCCAGAGGAGGGTTCGCTTAAGTTCGATGCGGCACGCCAAAAATTGCACGCTCAGCTTTCGACCCGCGACCTCGCACGCTACGGGAACGTTGTCACGTCGCATGACAAAAAGCGGAGAATTGCTTTATGGCTCGACCCCGCTTTTCCCGACCACATGAAGCCTGTCCTGCAAGCAGCAATAAGCATCTACCTGACAGTCGCGACAGATTATTCTGTCGTAACGGAGGCTTACTTAAACTCGACGGAAACAGCCGGGCCGATACCAAGCAAGGAGCAAGAAGATTACCTATACCTTTATTCGGTCAGCGCGATAAGGCCACAGAGTGTGGAACTATTCACGAGCCAACTCGCGCAGGTACTTAATTCCGACACCGACATCCCAGCCATCGTCATATCATCGTATGCCGGCGGCAAAGAAAATGTCTGGTGGGGGGGCGGGCTTTACGACTCATATGGAAATCCAAAACTGTGGCTGACCAGAGTGAATCCAAAGGGCTTTCTGTACATTCGGCTCAACTCCGACCGTATGGCCAGTGATCAAATTCGACACGACGATCCGAAGTTTTGGGCATCAAAGATCTCACATGAGATCGCACACAACCTTGGATACTGGCACCCGAGCTACGCGAGCCCAGATGAACGAGACACGATAGCGAGCGTCAGAAATCGACCATTCATCTACGCATATGAACTGGCCGTGTTGGCTGCAGCCGATAAGCTGAAATAGTTCGTCAGAACATTATGATTTCCACGCTACTGCGATCCACACAAACAGAAAACTATGACGAATGATTACGAAATGATAAGCGCTTGAGTATACCAAGCTTCTAACTTACCCCATTTGAGGCATGACTTCTCTGCGTCGTAGGAGCAAGCTTGCGGCCTCATTGAAGGGGGCTGACATGAGAGTTCTAAGCTTTGCAGTCGCAGCATTATTTTTTGCAGGAACGGCATTTGCCGCCGATCCCGTTGTGCGAAACGGAGCTCAGCTACCTCAATCGACTATCGCTAAACTGAAGAAGAAGACGATCCTCAAGAACAAGCCGTTGAGCTCATGCTACCGAAACTGCCCCAATGGTTGGTCGCCATCATGTGATTACAACGGATTTTGCGACGCGCGAGGATGCTTCAGTACGTGCGTTTGTTTTTGCCAACCCAATTAAACCTAAGCCGCGCAGAACGCTTGCCACGCAATCGCTGCGCCAACTGATGGCGTCAGCCGAATGTTTAATCAAATCGCTCCAGCTTCACTTGGCTAACACCGTCTCAGCGGTGTAGTGCGAGGCCAACTCAGGAGATGGCAACATGACCGACGATGTAGTGGTACGCGACAGCAACGGAACGCAGTTGAACGACGGGGATTCTGTCACGCTGATCAAGGATTTGAAGGTCAAGGGGACCTCGGAGACGCTCAAGCGCGGAACCCTGGTCAAAAACATCCGCCTGAACGGCAATCCCGGCGAGGTCGAGGCCAATACCAAGCAAGTCAAAGGGCTGGTGCTGAAAACCGAGTTTGTGAAGAAGGCCTAGGTCGCGCGGAACGCCTTCCACGCCGCCACGGTGCCAGCTGAAGGCGTTGGCAACAGCTTGATGATGGTGCGCTCGGTGTCGTCGATGGCGAGACTATCGGTCAGCCGGCCGCCAGCGTTCCGCATATCGGCGACAACACCTCCCGAACCTTGAACCGTTTCCGTGACAAGCCGCGGAGCAGCCCTCCGGCGGCCCGGGCTTTGTCAATGCCGTCGGAGCGGCCGATGAGACCGAGGACGGGCGACAGACTGAGTATTTGTTGCGCGCAGCAGCAGTCGCCGCGCCGTTGGGCACGTTGTGGTTCATGGTCGTTCCTTTCAGAAGGTAGGGAACCCGGCTACTTCAAAGCGCCGACGAATTCTCGATTGCCGCTTGAAGGGAAATCTCCCCAGCGAGCCTTCACTTCGTCCATCAATTGACGAACGACAAGGTCAGTGCCTTTGACCGACAGGTGGTCGTCATCATGGTAGAAAACATCAGAAGCCTGGTTGGTGGCACAACGATCTTTGACGAAAGTGTTACAGAGAACCAGATCAGGACGTACAGCGATAATGTCACCGTCGGCTGAGACGAATTTGTCAAAAATCTCGAACACTCGCCAGTTGCGAGTTTTGTAGACGTCGTAGGATGTGGTTAGGCCATCCCGAATTTGCCGCATCGACATTTTCTGCAATGTCGCGGGCACCACCCAGCCCACTTCAGGGACCGGATACACGAGGATGATCTTCTTGCCTCGCTGCTCAAGGTCCTGAATGCCATCAATAATCGATTGGGTGAAAGTCTGCTTCTCCTGTTCGCTTCTTCCGACAAAGGTTGCGTCGAGGCCTTCGATGCCGCCCTCTCCGTTGTCGAATGCCGTATTTTCGATTCTTAGAGTGAAGCGGCCGGCAAGGATAACGGTCTCAATCTGAGGCTCGAATATCTGGGCCTTCTGTTTTGATAGGATGTCGTTCCATTCGTCCGCCCGGTAATAGAAGTTCGGGAACGACTTAACCAAAACATCCCCGGTGGCGAGCACCAAAGCCGACTTACCGGAGCCCTTCAATGCGCGGTCCAAACTCGTTGCCAAGGCAGCGGCATGGCTATCCCCGACCAGCGCGATGGTTGGAGGAACCGGATCGCCGACAATGCAATTGTGCCTGAAACAGTCTTGCCCGGCTGAATTTAAATAGCCCGCCGCCACCTCGATCGGCGGCCGCCTCCCAGGGAAGCCGTTCATGGCATATCCGGTGTAGCCCACAGCGATCAGCGAAACGAGCGCCGAGGCTGATGCAGTCCAAACAGTCGGCGGAGAGACTAGCCCCGGTTTCCTGAACGGTTGTTCGACAAACCTCCATGACAGGTAGGAAAGCACGACGGCAAGCGCGATAAGTGCGGCGTAGGTCGGCCATTCCACTTCGTTGATCGAATACAATCGGGCGAAGGCGAATAGGGGTTGGTGCCAAAGATAGAGCGAATACGAGATGAGGCCCAAGCCGACGATAGGGGCCGAAGCCAAAAGTCTGGACACCGGGTCTCTGCCGCCCGGGTACCAGATGAGCAGTGCAGCGCCGCTCACCGGAGCGACGGTTAGAATTCCCGGGTGAGGCGTTGCGCCATTGAATTGCACTATCGAACCAACGATGAGGGCCATTCCAACTACGGGCATGACGCGAGACAGAGTCGTGGTTGTCGGGCGGCCGCCGAACTTTTGCTCAGCAACCGCCAGCAAGGCGCCGACGACTAGTTCCCAAGCCCTCGTGGGGAACAAATAGAAGCCTGCCGCTGCAAATCGGGTTGATATCAATTGCGCCAAGCAAAGCGAAGCCACCCCGATAAGTGTCAGGGTTAGCCACATCCTCCTGCCTTTGCCGTATATCACCCATAGCAACAGTGGGAAGAAGACGTAAAACTGCTCTTCCACCGCCAGCGACCAGGTGTGGAACAGCGGTTTCAGATGCAGCGATTCCGAAAAATAATCGGCATCCCACCAGAAGAAGAAATTTGATCCGAAGAAGGCCGTGGCAACAATGCTACGCGCAAAATTCTTCAACTGATCCGGCATCATCCAAAGCCATGCCGGAATGAATGACGCCAACACCACCAGTATAAGAGCCGGTAGAAGCCTCCGCGCTCGCTTTTCATAAAAGCGGAGTATCGAGAACCGCTCGTGGGCCATATCCTTGAGTAGGGTGCGAGCGATTACGTAACCGGAAATGACGAAAAAGATGTCGACGCCAAGATACCCACCCACGAAAAGCGGCGAGCCGGCGTGGAAGAGAATAACCGGGAAGACTGCAATTGCACGCAGTCCATCAACGGTCGTCCTGTGGTCACTGTTCAAGTTGAAACCCGACAAAAAACCCACCGGCTTATCGCAACAGGCCAGGGCAAGGTCAACGCACATTAGCTGTGGTGGCTAGACTCTATCTGCTGCGCCGGCTCACTGCGATACTGTAACCGTGCCGCCCTTCCTGCTTAGAGCCGCCATCCTGTCCCCAAGCCTGAGTGCGTCCGGGCAACACCTCGCGCATAGGTATTGGCAAAATAGCGCATTCCATGCAATTCAGCTCGAATGAGAGTCAGTGGCTACCGACCGGACATAGACGGCCTGCGAGCATTCGCCGTGATCGCCGTCGTTCTATTCCATGCTGGCATCACCCGCTTTGCCGGCGGTTATCTTGGTGTTGATGTATTCTTTGTGATTAGCGGCTATCTGATCACCGGAAACATCAAGCGTGACGTGGAGCGCGGCCAATTCAGCTTTGCTGAATTCTACACACGGCGAGGCCGGCGCCTGTTCCCGGCGCTGGTGGCGACTTTGTTGGTCTCCGGCGCGGCCTCGGCTTTGCTCCTGTCACCCGCACTCATGGCCGACTTCGGCGGCTCGCTGGCAGCGTCCGTGTTCTCGCTAGCGAATGTCTATTTCTGGCTCGGATCGGGTTACTTCGACGGCGCGGCGATAGGCAAGCCGTTGCTGCACACATGGTCACTGAGCGTCGAAGAACAGTTTTACCTCGTTTGGCCCGTCTTTCTGCTCTTGCTGCTCCGAAGAAGCTTACCTTGGCTATGGATCGCCATTGCAGGCGCGATCAGTATCGTGGCCGTCATCGCTTGGAACGGATCGACAACGACGACGTTCTTTCTCACCCCATTTCGCGTCTATCAATTCGCTATCGGTGCGTTGCTCGTCTGGCTGCCCGCCGTCCGTACGGGCAGGTTGCAGGAGTTGATCTTGGCTGCTGGCATTGCAGCATTGGTCGCGGCCGTAGTGCTGTTCGACCCTGTCTCAAACCAAGCGCTTGCTGGCATGGTTGCGGCCACCGGGGCCGCTGCGGTTCTGTCGGCGGGCCAGGCACGGTTCGTTGGCCTTCTCCTGCGCAACCCCATATCTGTCTACCTGGGCAGGATCAGCTATTCTGTTTATCTCGCTCATTGGCCTGTTGTCGTTTTTGCGGCCTATGTCCTTCAGCGCAATTTCACGGGCGCCGACAAAGCCACGCTAGTAACAGCAGCCGTAGCTCTCGGGGCGGTCCTCTCGCACACCGTCGAGCAGCCGTTCCGACATGCGGGGAAAGCATCATTCGGTCGCTCCCGTTATTGGGCTTCATTCACCGCAGCGGCAGTGGCTGTCGCGCTACTCGGATACAGCGCTACCACCACCGGATGGCCATGGCGGCTAGGCGAACGCGGATACTTCCTCGCAGATTTTCGAACGGACCCGGAAAAAGTCCAACTGGTCGGATATGGTGGGGACGGTTGCAATCCGAATGGCTGCATGACGAAAGGGGGCGGAGCCCCAGACCTCATAGTCATTGGCGATTCCCACGCGCGGCAATACTATGCGGGTTTCCTCAAAGCACTTCCTGACCTGAACGTTCAATTCTTCGAGTTCAGCAGTTGCCCATTCTATTCCCCAACATACACGCGAGATTTCCGCACTCACCCTGATCCAATCCTATACGACAAAGGTTGCCGGCAGATGCGGGCCACCGCCTTCAAAGCCATCCGCTCAGCCAGAGTGCCTGTGGTGATCGGGCAGTATTGGGATATTTACCCAATGATCGATGAAATCACTGGTCAAAAGCGGCAACTAGAATCCGCTGAAGACCTTGCAACCTTCGCTGCAAGCGAGCTTGTGAAGCTTAAGCGCGACCTTGGGATTTCGCACCTTTTCGTCATCGGTAATGTGCCAACTGTAGGAGTGGCTGGCACGCCGCTTGATTGCATGGGGCGCACCTTCTTGACTATGGCCGCATGTGCGAGCGAGGCAATTGACAACGCGACCGTTTCGGCGAGGGCCGCCATCAATGGACTGATGGCAGCCCGTATTGGCGATACCGCCCTGTTCCTGGACCCCTTCGATGTCCTCTGCAGCGATGTCAAATGCTTAATGATAGCCGATGGGATCCCTCTATATTCGGATCAGACGCATCTGTCGGCGTGGGGTGCGAGGCGCATCGTCACCGAGTTTGCCAGCAAGATCGAGACGGTATTGCACCCGGGATAGGCGCTCCAAGCGTCCATATGCCTCTTGGATGGAGATATGGGCTCAGGCCTATCCATTCGTGCGAGGCATAGCGATGCAGTAACTAGACCCGCGTGGCCTCAAAATAGAGCAGGTGATAGCCGGGGTCGTCAAAATACAAGAAGCTCACGGGCACCATCTCCGACTTGGTGATGCGATATCCCGCCTTCTTCAACATCTCTGGATATTTGTACAGCATCATGACCATGCGGAAAACGACCGAGTTGTCGCCGACCGAATATTCGGGGAAACGGCCCGCATCTCGGCTAATGCCCGAAGGCTCAAAACCAACAATAGTCTCGACGCCTTTACTATGGCACTCGTTATAGAACCTCTGACGAAATCAGGATAGCAAAGGACAGTCGTCCTGGTTTTTGTGAAAAGAACAAATTCCTCGTCGACGGTCTTTAGACTCTCAAAGATATCCCCATCCCTAAAATGCAGGTTTGGAAGGGAATAGGCTTCGTCATTCAGCTTCTTGACAATCTCTTGTCGGTCGACACCATAGACACCGACCTCGGGAAACTGCTTTGCCAGTCGGTAGTTGATTTCTCCGCACAGGGCCCCGAAATCGATCACCGACTTTGGGCTCGTTTCCTTGATAGCCGAAGACAGTCGCCGAAGGATCGCCCCATCACAAATGGTTCGTTGTGCTGCCATTCCGTGAGTTGGTTGAAATGGCGCCAATAACGCCACCAGGTATCGATCACATTCTGCTCGTCGTAGATGTCACCCCTGCCAGTTCGAAGGGTGAGTGTTCCGTCGATGGCGGCGGCGAACTCCTTCTTGACTACATCGACACCGCCTGTCGGAACGACGCCGGAAGGCGCTGCGGCGAGCACCGAATTAGCTTCTGCTACGCTTCCAGACCAGTACAACTTGGATACAAGTTCCAGCGTCAAACCCCATCAGGGTAGAAGCGATCGGTAGTCTTCCGCAGACGTTCAATGGCTTGTTTTGATTTGCCGTTGGTCCTTAGACAGCGGGCTAAAAGCCACGCATTGAAGGAGTTTTCAGATTTGGCGAACCGCGATTTGGCGATATGTTCTGCCCGGTTAATTTCGCCTGTGGCGTACGTATACGCAGCATTGCCGTGATAGCAATAATCGCTGCCGTCGAATACCCTTTCATAGGCCGGATGATCAAGATGAAAGCCAGCCTCCGGGTCCACCGCAAGTTTATTCAGAAGTTACAGACTTAGGCGCTTCCGTTCGTCGTCCGCCGAGGCACCGTAACGGTCTACAAAACGCTTAAACTCATCCCGAGTGAACGCATTTGGCGGCCTTGGCGCAAACGGATCATTCAGCGAAGCCAGCGTTTTCTTTACAATAGACTTCGCTGCGCGCGAAAAGAGCGACGTGGCCGCCATAATTCCCCCTAGAAATGCGTCGTGCGACTTAATGCCAAGCATCTTGTGCGGCTGTCATCAAGTCGGCAATTGGTCACGTCCAATTATTCTCAAGAATTATTCCGATTGCGAAACACGATCTATCAAGACTGATCCCGTTTCACGATAATATCGGCTTTATGTGTGGCAAACAAAGGCGCCATGTTATTGTATCAATAATGCATGTACTCCACCATATTGTTAAGACGAGTAGTGACAATCGCCCTGCAACCCAATTTTACCAACGTAACAGTGGCTGTATAGCTTGTCGATTCCATATTGTTAGCGAAAAAAGACCCGATAGACACGTGCCGAGATGCTTACAGTGAAGTTGCTCACGCCGACACCCGAAAAGCTTCTGGTGGTGCCGTTGTTGAGCAAGAAGGCGCTTCCAGATACCTACCCCACTTAGCCGACAGGCGTATTCCCGCCGCCACGTCTTTTGTGCGAACAAGCTGATTTGAATTTTTGAGGACTATTTTGCTGTCTGCTGGCAGGATCGGTTGCAACGTCACGGCAGAAGACTAACGCCGGTCGGTGACCGTCTCCAACCGATCCTGGCTACAATCATAGGTTCTCGTCAGCATTAGCCGACCACCCATGCTGAAATCCGTTTTTTGCATACCCCGGAGGCACGCCAAAACTTATCTCGCCGCGAGAACCGAACCACCGGTGGTTTCCTGGTTGACGGCCATAGTATTCAGTGTCGTGATGGTAGGCCGTACCGCCGTCACCGCATCGTAAAGCTTTTCCCCACTTTGGAATGCCCGTATTGCCAGTCGATCACGACAGTCGTTGACGACTTGGAACGGAAGCATCCAAAGGCACCGCTAGTCAGGCCCTGTATCTTTTCGCCGCTGACAAAGCCTGCAGCAAAGTCCGTCGTGCTATCGACATTGATGGTCACGGGCCACTTGATTTCAGAGGTCAACGCTGTGCTGGAAAGACACTATCTTGCCGACGATCAGCAAGTTCCGGTGCAGTGATCCAGCGCATGGAGCAGAACACCAAACGGACAAAGCGCGTAAACCGTGTGTAAACGGCCTATTTTCGTATCGAGGTCAAACCCTCAAGCTATTGAAAACGATTGGCGATCCCGACAGGATTCGAACCTGTGACCATCGGCTTAGAAGGCCGGTGCTCTATCCAGCTGAGCTACGGGACCGCTGGCTGACCCAAGCCGGGGCAGCAAAATCAAAATCGGCAGAAGACCGCCGTCAAAATCCGCGACAGCGACTGCCACGTGTGGCTTGCGCCGCTGACACCGGAAATCAGTGCGTCCACGGCGTACGGCGGTCATAGCGGAAATTATCCGCATAGGAAATCTGCCGGCGCTTGGCTTCCTTGGGTTCCTCGACCCTGTAGGCCAAGCCCTGCTTCTCGGCATAGGCGACGGCTTCCTCGCGCGTGTCGAAGGACAGCTTGATCTGGCTCTTCATGTCGCCGGAGGTCGTGTAGCCCATCAGCGGATCGATCTTGCGCGGCTGCTCGGGGTCGAATTCGAGCACCCAGTTGCCGGTTCTTGCCTTGCCCGACTGCATGGCGGTCTTGGCTGGGCTGAAGATGCGTGCGGACATGGAGACCTCGTTGTGCGGCGGCAGCGCCGTTTCCTCCCCGGTGCTTACTGCGCAATGGAATTAACCGCAAGACCAATGGTTTTTGGGCTTGCTTTGTGGTGGCCGAAACACTAGGCAACACCCGGTCCGGAGTGTAGCGCAGCCTGGTAGCGCACCTGATTTGGGATCAGGGGGTCGCAGGTTCGAATCCTGCCACTCCGACCAACCAAGCCAAAATCGCCACCAACAGCTTGCTCTCAGCAGAGCGGCTCGACCCTGCCCACGGCAGGCCGATCGCGATCGTGGCGCGCATTCCTCCCTACGGCATTCAGAATCACCTCCCCCGGCCCGCCCGCAAACAAAAACCGATTCGACGCGTTATTGACTCGCTGTTTTTGCCGTGCAATTGGTTGGACCATTGATCCAATCGGATGTCGCATGAGCCAGATCCGCCTCCCTCCGATCCAGACCACGGCGCGCGATGACGCCGTGCTGGCGGCGCTGGCGGATTTTGTCCTTCAGGAGACACTTGGCCCCGGCGACAAACTGCCCACCGAGCGTATCCTGGCCGACCGGCTGAGGGTCAGCCGCAACACCGTTCGCGAGGCTTTGACGCGCTGGGAAGGTCTTGGGCTGGTCGAGCGCCGGCAGGGCAGCGGTACCTTTCTCAAGGCGGCCGTCTCCCCGCATATGCTGCACATGCCGCTGACGCTGGCCGGCGGCAACGACTTCGCCAGCCTGATGCAGACGCTGGAGGTGCGCCGCGCCTTGGAGGCCGAGGCCGCTGCCTTGTGCGCGCTGCGCACCGGCCCTGCCGATCTCGACCTTATCCACCATAAGCTGGAAGCGATGGAAGAAGCCTTCCACAGCCGCGCCGGCATGTCGTCGGACGAAGACTGGGAGTTCCACCAGGCCATCTACCGCGCTTCCGGCAACCCGCTGTTCGAGCAGCTGATCTCGGCCATGCACGAGATGTTCCACCGTTTTTGGGAACACCCGTTGGGCGTGCGCGACTTCGGCCACGCCTCGTTTCCCTACCATCGCACCATTTACGAGCGCATCGCCGCCCGCGACCCCGAAGGCGCGCGCGCCGAGGCGCTGAAACTGATCGCCACCGTCGAAGCCGACCTCAGGCGCGGCGCGGCGAGAATACAGGCAAGGCAGACATGAACGACCATCGCCCGATCCCCGACACCGATTACATCGCCGAGGCCGCGACGCTGCTGGCGCATGACGATGCGTTCGACAGCGGAGCGGTGGTGCCGCCGATCTACCAGACCTCGCTCTTCACCTTCGGCAGCTACGCCGAAATGGCCGACACCTTTGCCGGCAAACGGCGCCAACCGATCTATTCGCGCGGCGACAATCCGACGGTGATGGAGTTCGAGAAACGCGTCGCGGCGCTGGAAGGGGCGGAAGCGGCGCGCGGTTTCGCCAGCGGCATGGCGGCGATCAGCGCGACCGTGCTTGCCTTTGTCGGCGCAGGCGACCGCATCGTCGCGGTGCGCAATTGCTATGGCGATGCCTATCGCCTGTTCGAGCGCCTGCTGCCGCGCCTCAACATCAAGGTCGACTATGTCGACGGCTCGGACCCGGACGCCGTTGCCGCTGCCCTGCCCGGCGCCAAGCTGCTCTATCTCGAGAGCCCTACCTCGATGATGTTCGAGCTGCAGGACCTGCCGCATCTGACCCGGCTGGCAAGGGAACATGGCATCGTCACCACCATCGACAATTCCTGGGCGACGCCGGTCTTCCAGAAGCCGATCGCGCATGGCGTCGATCTCGTCCTGCATTCGGCCTCGAAATATCTCGGCGGCCATAGCGACACTGTTGCGGGCGTCGTGGCCGGTTCGGCTGACCACATCCGCCGCATCAACGAGCAGACCTATTCCTATCTCGGCGGCAAGCTGTCGCCCTTCGACGCCTGGCTTCTGCTGCGCGGCTTGCGCACGCTGCCGCTGCGCCTGCCGCACCACATGAAAAGCGGCCTGACGATTGCCGAACGGCTGAAGGCGCACGGGAAGGTCGAGCGCGTCAATCATCCCGTCTATTCGAACCATCCGGGCAAGGCGACGCTTGCCGGTTACACCGGCCTGTTCTCCTTCGAGGTGACCGACGACGTCGACATCCCGGCTTTTGTCGACGCATTGACCTATTTCCGCATCGGCGTGTCGTGGGGCGGCCATGAAAGCCTGGTCGTGCCGGCCAAGGCTTCCCTGGAACAGACGCCCGGAGTGAATTCCATGGCGCGCTTCGGCGTCAGCCCAAGAACCATCCGTGTCAACATCGGATTGGAAGATGTCGAGGATTTGTGGAGCGACATCGCACAAGCCTTTGAAAAATCAAAAAAATAACATGTCAAACAATGGGAGTGAGTGACATGAAGACGATGAAGATATTGCTTGCGGCCGCTGCCGGTCTTGCCATCTCGGCAGGTGCCGCTTTTGCCGACACCACGATCAAGATGGTCGAGGTCATTACCAGTCCGCCGCGGACGGAATTCCTGAAGAAGCAGATCGCCGAATTCGAGACCGCCAATCCAGGCGTCAAAGTGGAGCTCATCTCGCTGCCCTGGGGCCAGGCATACGAAAAATTCCTGACCATGGTGCAGGCCGGCGACACGCCCGACGTGGTCGAGATGCCGGAGCGCTGGATGGGCCTTTATGGCAACAACGGCATGCTGGAGGACCTCGGCCCGTACATGGAGAAATGGCCGGACAACAAGACGCTGGGCGAACGCGCGCGCCAGTTCGGCTCGACCGTGGGCGGCAAGCAGTTCATGATCCCCTACGGCTACTATCTGAAGGCGATGTTCTGGAACAAGAAACTGTTCAAGGAGGCCGGCCTCGACCACGCCCCAACGACCTTGGATGAGTTTGTCGAGGACTCCAAGAAGATCTCCGCCCTGCCCGGCAAATATGGCTACTGCCTGCGCGGCGGCCCCGGCGCCACTTTCGGCGTCAACATGTTCATGAACATCGCCAACGGCAAGGGCGGCTACTTCAATCCCGACGGCACGTCGCTGATGAGCGATCCGGGTTCGGTCAAGGGCCTGCAGATGCTGGCCGACATGTACAAGAACGGCTACGCGCCGAAGGACAGCGTCAGCTGGGGCTTCAACGAGACGGTGACCGGCTTCTACACCGGCACCTGCGCCATGCTCGACCAGGATCCGGACGCGCTGATCGGTGTTGCCGAGAAGATGAACAAGGACGATTTCGCCGTCGCTCCGGTGCCCGCCGGGCCGGGCGGCAAATCCTTCCCGACGCTGGGTTACAGCGGCTGGGCGATGTTCGCCAATTCCAAAGTGAAGGACCAGTCCTGGAAGCTGATGGAAACCTTGCTCTCGCCGAAGGGCAATATCGATTGGGCCAAGATGGTCGGCGTACTGCCGATCCACAACGGCGCCGAACAGGACGCCTATTTCAAGACCGAGCAGTTCAAGGGCTGGTTCGAGGAACTGAATGGCGGCGACAAGTATGAGTTCGTCACCCCACCGACCCATCTGGAGAACCTCGGCAACTTCGTCGACCAGATCGCGATCAAGGGCTTCCAGGAAGTGCTGCTCGGCAAGCGTCCGGCCAAGGAAGTGGCTGACGAATGGGCGGCCTACATGACCAAGGAACAGCAGGACTGGATGGCCAAGAACAAGAAGTAAGCTCTTGGTCCTTCTCCCCATCCGTGGGGAGGCCCGCAGAACGGCCCGAAGGGCCGGATGAGGGGCGGCAGCGCCAAACTCTCCCGGGTTCGCTCCGCCCCTCGCTGCCCTGCCGGACATCTCTCCCCCATAAACGGGGAGAGACCGCCGCACGCATTGGTTTCGCCAAACGCTGAGTGTTTTCATGACCGTCGCCATCGACATCGCACCGCCGCGCCGCAAGGGCCTGTCCTTTGCGTCGTTCGAGCCGTGGCTCTATCTCAGCCCTGCCATCGTGCTTTTGGTGACGGTGCTTTTGGTGCCGCTGATCATCGGCATCAGCTATTCGTTCCGAAAATTCTCCGCCTTCAAATCGGAGTATGTCGGGCTCGGCCAATACCAGGCCATGCTGACCGACCCGCTGCTGCGCGAGGCCCTGGTCAACACCGCCTGGTGGACCATCGCCAGCCTGTTCTTCCAGTTTTTCCTCGGACTGGGCCTGGCGCTGTTGCTCGACAAGCCCTTCGCCGGCCGCCGCGTTGTCCAGGCGCTGGTGTTCCTGCCCTGGGCGGTGCCTTCCTTCCTTTCCGGCCTCACCTGGGCCTGGCTGTTCAACCCGATCATCGGACCCGTGCCGCACTGGCTCTACGCGCTGGGGCTGAAGGCGGAGCCGACGAACATTCTGTCCGACCCGGCAACCGCCATGTGGGGGCCGATCATCGCCAATGTCTGGTTCGGCATCCCGTTTTTCGCCATCACCTTGCTGGCGGCGCTGAAATCGATCCCTTCGGAACTGCATGAGGCGGCGGCCATCGACGGCGCCACGCCCTGGCAACGCTTCACCAAGGTGACGCTGCCCTTCCTTGCGCCGACGATTGCCATCACGGTGATGCTGCGCACGATCTGGATCGCCACCTTCGCCGACCTCATCTTCGTCATGACCGAGGGCGGGCCGGCCGGTTCGACCGCGACGATGCCGGTCTACATCTATGTCAGCGCCTTCAAATCGCTGGACAAGGGCTACGCCTCGGCGATGGCCGTGCTTCTGCTTGTCCTCCTGATCCTCTACGCGATCGTGCTCATCGGCATCCGTCGCACATTAGTGAGGCATGTCTGATGATTGCCGGACAAACCCAATCCTCGCGCTTGATCGGCGGCATCGGCCTCTATGTCGCGATCGCCGCCTATGTGCTGTTCGCGCTGTTTCCGATCTACTGGACGCTGAAAATCTCGGTCACGCCGACCTCGCTGCTCTATTCGGAGGGCATCACGCTGTGGCCGTCGCGAACGACCTTCGCGAACTTCTCGACCGTGCTCTCCGCCACCGACTTTCCGCGCTATTTCATGAACAGCGTCATCGTCTCCGTGTCGACGGCGGCACTGGTCACCGTCATCGCCACGCTGGCCGGCTACGCCATGTCGCGCTTCACCTTCCGCGGCAAGGCGGCGCTCGCCATCATGCTGTTGCTGACGCAGACCTTTCCGCTGGTCATGGTCATCCCGCCGATCTACCGCATGATGGGCCAGATCGGGCTGATCAACAGCCTGACCGGCCTGATCATCATCTACACGGCCTTCAACACCGCTTTCGCCACCTTCCTGATGCAATCGTTCTTCGATGGCATTCCGAAGGACCTCGAAGAGGCCGCCATGATCGATGGCTGCACGCGCGCCCAGGCGATGCGCAGGGTGATCGTGCCGCTGACCTTGCCCGGCATGGGCGCGACGCTGGGTTTCGTCTTCACCGCAGCCTGGAGCGAACTCCTGTTCGCGCTGATGCTGATCTCGAGCGATGACAAGAAGACCTTCGCCGTCGGCCTGCTCACCTATATCGGCAAGTTCGCGGTCGACTGGGGTCAGATGATGGCCGCTTCGGTGCTGGCGCTGATCCCGGTCTGCATCTTCTTCGCCTTCCTGCAACGCTATCTCGTCACCGGGCTCACCGCCGGTGCGGTCAAGGGGTAATTCATGGCTTCCGTCACGCTGGAAAAGGTCAAGAAGGACTATGGCGTCGTGCGCGTGCTCAACGAGGTCGATCTCAAGATCGCGGACGGTGAGTTCGTCGTGCTGGTCGGCCCGTCGGGTTGTGGCAAATCCACCCTTTTGCGCATGATCGCCGGCCTGGAGGAGGTTTCGGGCGGCGACATCCGCATCGGCGAGCGTGTCGTCAACGACGTCGCGCCGAAAGACCGCGACATCGCCATGGTGTTCCAGTCCTATGCGCTTTATCCGCATATGAACGTTTCTTCCAACATGGGTTTTAGCCTCATGCTTCGGAAGGCCGACAAGACCTCGATCGAGACGCGGGTCGATGGAGCTGCCAAGCGACTGGGGCTGGAACCCTTGCTGGAGCGCCTGCCCCGCCAGCTCTCCGGCGGCCAGCGCCAGCGTGTCGCCATGGGCCGCGCCATCGTGCGCGATCCGCAGGTGTTCCTGTTCGACGAGCCGCTGTCCAATCTGGATGCCAAGCTGCGCACCCATATGCGTACTGAAATCAAGGCGTTGCACCAGCAGCTTAAGACCACCTCGATCTACGTCACCCACGACCAGACCGAGGCCATGACCATGGCCGACCGCATCGTCGTCATGCACAATGGCAATGTGCAGCAGGTTGGCGCGCCGCTGGAACTCTACGACAAGCCTGCCAACATCTTCGTCGCCGGCTTCATCGGCTCGCCGGCGATGAATTTCCTGCAGGCGACGATGGTCAGGCAGAACATCGGCCAGGCCTTGTTCACCGACGGCCAGAAGCTTCGCCTGCCCGACGGGCTGCCGCTGCAAGAAGGAGCTTCGCTGACGCTCGGTGTGCGGCCGGAGGATATCCGGATCGTCGACGACGGCCCGCTCAAGGCCGAAGTCGAAGTCGTGGAACCGCTCGGCATGTCGACGCAATATTACGTGCGGGTGGCCGGCGAGCAGTTGCGCATCTACGCCATCGGCCGCCCCGGGCTGGCGCCAGGCCAGACGGTTCGCCTTGCCGTCGAACCGGCCGTCCAGCACATCTTCGATCCGGAGAGCGGAAATAGAGTGGAGGCTGGCTGACTGGTGCCTGCTCCTTCTCCCCTTGTGGGAGAAGGTGGCTCGGCGCGCAGCGCCGAGACGGATGAGGGGTGCTGGAAGAAATGAGACGTTTCAGAGCCAGCGCATTGGCTTAAGAACACCCGACATCCCGCGAGGCCGCACTCCGTCCAGCACCCCTCATCCGACCTCGCCTTCGGCTCAGCCACCTTCTCCCACAAGGGGAGAAGGAAACGCACGCTCACAACTCGAACTCGCCCTGCCCCTCGTCAAGCGCGTTGACGGCATCGGCCGCCATGCTGCGTGTGATGCGCGCCTTTTCCTCGAGCGCCAGCCGGTCGAGACGCTCGACCACACGCATGGCGGTGGCGAGCGACCGTTCGATGCGCCGGACCAGATATTGCACGACGTGCGGCTCGACCTCGACCTGACGGTCGGCGAACAGCTTGGTGATGACGCCGGCGAGCAGTACGTCGTCCGGCTCGTGGATTTCGACGGTCGCAGCCGCCTTCAGCCGGGATACGAGATCCGGCAGCGTCGCGCCCCAGGCGGCGGGAAAGCGCCGGGCGGTGAGCAATAATTGCGAACCGCCGCCGCGCACCGCATTGATGAGATGGAACAGCCCTTCCTGGTCCAGCGTACCGGTGTCAATGTCGTCGACCAGCACCGGCCGGCCATCGAATGTCGCCGCGGCCGCTTCGACCTGCCCGGCTTCGACAACCCGTGCATCGGCCATCTCGCGCCAGATCGCTGCCAGATGCGTCTTGCCCGAGCCGGCGGGTCCGGCCAGCACGACGACCGGCGCAGGCCAGTCCGGCCAGCGGTCGACCAGCGCGGCGGCTTCCGCATTGGAGCTGGAAACCACCAGATCGTCACGCGAATAGGCGGTGCCGTGCCCGAGATCGAGCGGAATCTGTCGTGGCCGTTCCATGGGCTGGTTTATCCGCGCCGCGCCTTGTCGCGCCGGCTGGCCAGAGGTGGTGGCTCGATACCGTGCCCCTTGTAGAGCGGCGATTCGAGATAGCGGGAGATGGCGAAGCGGACGAGCACGGCGATGGCGGCAGCCGCAGGCACCGCGATCAGCAGGCCGACAAAGCCGAACAGCGCGCCGAAGGCGAACAGCGCGAACATCAGCCACACCGGATGGAGCCCAACGCTCTTGCCGACCAGCTTCGGCGACAAGATGTTGCCCTCGATGAACTGTCCGACGAAGAAGACGCCGGCAACGGCGACGATCATCGCCCAATCCGGCCAGAACTGGACGAGCGCCACGCCCAGCGCCAGAACAAGGCCGGTCAGCGAACCGACATAGGGAATGAAGGAGATCAGGCCGGCGAACAGGCCGATCAGGATACCGAAATTGAGGCCGGTCAGCGTCAGCCCGATCGCATACATCGCGCCGAGTACAAGGCAGAGCGTGCCCTGCCCGCGCACGAAACCGGCGGTGGCCGTGTTAATGTCGGTGGCGATCTGGCGCACCGTCTCGACATGATCGCGCGGCACCCATTTGTCGACGGTCCCGACCATGCGGTCCCAGTCGAGCAGCATGTAGAAGGCGACCACAGGTGTGATCACGAACAGCGACACCACCGAAACCAGCGCCTTGCCGGAATTCCACAGCGACTGGAACACGGTGGTCAGCAGGCCGAGGCCGGAGGTCAGCGCCGAATTCAGCCCTTCCCTCAGCCCTGCTGCGTCGACGCCGAATTTCTGTTCCAGCCATTTCGGATCGAAGCTGGTGACCAGCGTCTGCAGGCGGGTCAGATATTCGGGCAGCTTGGCGGCAAAACCCGCCATCTGCGAGGCGAGCACCGGCACCAGGATCACGAAGGCCAGAACCAGGGTGACGATGAAGCCAATCAGGATCACCACCGTCGCCATGACACGCGACAGCCCAAGCCGTTCGAGCCGATCGGCGACGGGATCCAGGAAATAGGCAAGCACCATGCCGGCCACGAAAGGCAGCAGGATATCGCTGAACAGATAGAGGAAACCGATCAAGCCAATGGCGCTGATTAGCCAGAAGCGCAGTTGCCGACGGAATGCGGCGGCGGCCAGGGCCTCGGCCGCGTCGTGTTCAGGTTCCGGAAGTGTTGCCTTCGCCATTACCGCTCATATGCCTCAGCCAAGCCACGAGATAGGCTGCGGCCGAAGCCACGGTCAAGAGCCCGGACAGGATTATCAGGGCCGAGCGAAGCGGATCGAGATGCATGCCGAAGGTGAGTTCGGCCAGCACCTCCGCCGCCAGGATGATCTGGATTGCGGTGTTTGCCTTGGAAACCAGCAGGGGCTTCATTTCGACCGGATGGCCCATCACCGACGACAGCACCACCGCGCAGATGATCAGCCCGTCGCGGGAAACCACCGCCACGACCAGCCATAGCGGCAGTTGGTTGACCAGGCCGAGGACGACGAAGACGGAAACCAGCAAAAGCTTGTCCGCCATCGGGTCGAGATAGGCGCCGAGCCGTGAGCGCTGGTTGAACTGGCGGGCAATGAAACCATCGACGCCGTCCGATATGCCGGCGACCACGAAGCCGGCGAAAGCCCAGTCCCAGCGCGCTTGCAGCATGGCCAGCACCACGCCCGGCACCAAGAGCAGGCGGAGGATGGAGATCAGGTTGGGAATTGTGATTACCAACAGGCGACCCGTCTTTGTTCTCTGCGATACATGAGCGAAGGCGACCCGAACCGCAAGAGACCAGCGCACCAAGCCGCGCTATCCACGGATTTGTCTCGGGCGACCGCGCCTGCCGCCCTCTTGCGGTTGCGGGGGCGGACGGTTCGTGCGAAGAGCCGCGTGACGCGGTAAGGTGGTGCCGGTCGATCCCGCCGGACCGTCCCGCAAGCAGGGAACAGCGATGAACGAACGAACCAACGGGCTTACCTATGCCGATGCAGGCGTCGACATCGACGCCGGCAACCTGATGGTGGAAAAGATCAAGCCGCTGGTGCGGGCAACCCGCCGCCCGGGCGCCGACGGCGAGATCGGCGGCTTCGGCGGCCTGTTCGACCTCAAGGCCGCGGGCTTCTCGGACCCGGTTCTGGTGGCCGCCAATGACGGCGTCGGCACCAAGCTGAAAATCGCCATCGACGCCGGGAAGCATGACACGATCGGCATCGACCTCGTCGCCATGTGCGTCAACGACCTCGTCGTGCAGGGCGCCGAACCGCTGTTCTTCCTCGATTATTTCGCCACCGGAAAGCTCGACCCGGATCACGGCGTAGCCATTGTCAGCGGCATCGCCGAAGGCTGCCGCCAGGCCGGCTGCGCGCTGATCGGCGGCGAAACCGCCGAAATGCCCGGCATGTACCAGGAAAAGGACTACGACCTCGCGGGTTTCGCCGTCGGCGCGGCTGAGCGTGGTCAACTGCTGCCGACCAACGACATCGTCGAGGGCGATGTCCTGCTTGGGCTTGCCTCGTCCGGGCCGCATTCCAACGGCTATTCGCTGATCCGCCGCATCGTCGCCGCGAGCGGCCTCGCCTGGGATGCAAAGGCACCATTCGCGCCCGGCATGACGCTGGCCGAGGCCCTGCTCGAGCCGACCCGCATCTATGTGAAGTCGATCCTCAGGGCGATCCGCAACACGCATGGCATCAAGGCGCTGGCGCACATCACCGGCGGCGGTTTTCCCGACAACATCCCGCGCGTGCTGCCCAAGGAATTTTCAGCCGAGCTCGACCTCGACGCCATCGACGTGCCGCCGGTCTTCTCGTGGCTGGCCAAGACGGGCGGCGTCGCGCCGCACGAGATGATGCGCACCTTCAACTGCGGCATCGGCATGGTCGTGGTGGTGGCCTCGGGCCAGGCAGCGCAAGTCGCCGCCGTTTTGCAGGAGGCCGGCGAGACGGTGACGCCGATCGGCCGCATCGTGCCGCGCCGCGACAGCGGCGTGCTTTATCGGGGAACGATCGGCCTATGAGACCACAACGCAAGCGCACCGCGATCCTCATTTCCGGCCGCGGCTCCAACATGACCGCGCTGATCGCCGCTGCCGCCAATCCCGACTTCCCGGCCGAGATCGTCGGCGTCATCTCCGACAGGTCGGACGCCGCCGGCATTGGCCTTGCCATCGCGCGTGGCATTCCGGCGCAGGTCATTCCCCGCGCCGACCATGCTAGCAAGGAAGCGCATGACGCCGCGATCGACGCCGCCCTTGCCGGTCTCGGCACCGAACTGGTGGCGCTGGCCGGCTATATGCGCCTGCTCACCACGCCGTTCGTCGAGAAATGGCAGGGCCGGATGATCAACATCCACCCCGCGCTGCTGCCCGCCTTCAAGGGCCTGGACACGCATCGGCGCGCGCTGGAAACCGGAATGCGCATCCATGGCTGCACCGTGCATTTCGTCACGCCGGCCATGGACGAAGGACCGATCATCGCGCAGGCCGCAGTGCCCGTCTTGCTCGGCGACAGCGAAGACGCACTTGCCGCGCGCGTGCTGAAAGCCGAGCACCACATCTACCCGATGGCGCTGAAGCTCGTCGCGGAAGGCAAGGCGCGCATGGCGGAAGGCCGCACCGTGTTTACCGGCCTTGCCGAAAACGATACGCTGTCAGGCACCGTGGTCGCCGCGCCCAATCCGCTGCGTGCCGAGGTCGATCTGGAGCATCTGGCGCGCATCACGCCTTAAGGCCGACACGCCGCCGACATATCGCTGTGGTTTGTGTCTGACCACACTCGCAAGGATCATGTCATGAAACGGCTTCTTCTGCTGCGCCACGCCAAGTCGAGCTGGGACAATCCCGATCTCGCCGATGTCGAGCGCCCGCTGGCGCCGCGCGGCATCGAGGCAGCATTGCTGATGGGGCGCACCATCGCGCAGCGCAACTGGCTGCCCGACCGCGCCCTGGTCTCGTCGGCGGAGCGCACCCTCGAAACCTGGCGCCTGGTCTCCGGTGAATGGACCTCACGACCCGAGGCAAGTTTCTCGCACGCGCTCTACGAGGCGCCGGCTGATGCGATCCTGGCCGAAATACGCAACAATAACGAAGCCGACGAGACGCTGATGGTGGTCGGCCACAATCCCGGCCTTGAAACCCTGGCTGGAAGCCTCATCGCCGACACGTCGCACCGCAAGCTGGCGAAAGCCTTGAGCGAGAAATTCCCGACCGGCGCCCTGGCGCTTTTCGAATATGATGGCGACTGGGCAAGGCTCGACTCCGGCGCTGCCACCCTCACCCATTTCCTGCGACCGAAGGATCTCGGCTAAACGCAGCCGGGATCAGTGGCCGGAGCGTCGCAACAAGCCCATCCGCCGAAGCGCGAACGGTGCGGCGACAATCGCCAGCGCGCCGAGCAGCCATAACGCGACGATCGCCGGCCGGGCGATGACCAATGCTCCCGCCAGGACCTGCTGCACGAGCGACGCCGTGCCCTGCACATCGACCTTGTCGACCAGTTCCTTGCCGACACCGACCGCGCCGGCCACATCCTTGCCACCCTGCAGCAGAACACCGCTGTTGGTGGACAGCCAGCCGCCCAGCACGTCAACCAGGCCATAGGCCGCGACCGCCAAGAGCGTCCAGGCCAGGAAGATGCCGATGGCTGCAACGATGGCGAATTTGGACATGGCCGGGATGCTCGACACCGCTCCGGCGGGCATCATGTCGATCGTCCGTGTTGGCCGCTCGCCTCTCGGCGGTTGATTGCCTGCTGGTGGCTGCTCGTCACGAAAGTTTTCCCGACGATCATGCCCGGAACGCCCCCATCCCGAACCCGAACCATGCCCGCCACTGCCATGGCCGCCATTTCCGTAACCACCGCCGTGCTTGTTCTGTCTGGAACCGTGCCAACTCATATCGGCCTCCTTGATCCGTTAAGACACCGAAGCCGGCGCCATGGACCAAAGATAGATGCTCTAGTGACTAGAGGAGCAAGCGCCGATGCCAAAATGCCGCATGGCATACTGCATCGGCCAGAAAATCGGATTCGATTTTCGGCAGGCACGATGCAGCAGATTCAAAGCGTTAGAGCGTCCTTTGCGCGTCCAATTGGACGCGCGGCGCTCTAATGAATGGCCTCGAGCGGCGAACAGGTCTCGCGCTCCATCTGCAGCGTGGTGTGGTGCAGATCGAACTTTTCGCGCAGCACCGTTTCAGCCGCCCGGCGAACGGTCTCGGCGTCCGCGCCCTCGCCCAGCACAGCATGCGCGGTCAGCGAAACCTTGCTCTGGGTGATCGCCCACAGATGCAGGTCATGCACCGAGGCGACGCCAGGAGTTCCGGCGATCGCAGCCTCGACCTCCGACAGTTTCATGCCCGGCGGCACGCCTTCGAGCAGGATGTTGACGCATTCCTTGAGCAGCACCCAGGTGCGCGGGAAGACCATGAAGCCGATGCCGACGGCGATCAGCGAATCCACCCATTGCCAGCCGGTCAGCCAGATGATGATCGCGCCGGCAATGACGCCGACCGAACCCAGCATGTCGGCCCAGACTTCCAGATAGGCGCCCTTGACGTTGAGGCTCTTGTCCTTGTGGCTGGTGAGCAGTCGCATCGACGTCAGGTTGACCAGCAGGCCGACAACAGCGATGGCCAGCATGCCGAGCGAGGCGATCTCCTGCGTCTCGAACAACCGCTTGTAGGCCTCGTAGAGAATGTAGAACGCCACCGCCAGCAACAGCATGGCGTTGAAGGCCGCTGCCAGTATCTCGAAGCGGGCGTAGCCGTAGGTGCGCAGCAAATCCGCCTGCCGGCGGCCGATGCGAATGGCAAGCAACGCGATGGCAAGGGCCATGGCGTCGGTCAGCATGTGCATGGCGTCGGAAATCAGCGCCAGGCTGCCGGTAACGATGCCGCCGACGATCTCGACGATCAGGAAGGTGCCGGTCAGCCCGAGCGCCATCCACAGTCGCGAGGCCGGTGTCGTCTCAAGATCGCCGTGCTGGTGGTCGCCGCTCATCGCAATCTCCAAATCGCATCCGGGCCCACGCTAGACCGATATTGGCAACGATTGGAAGACACGGGCTCGCGCGGATGCGCTTCGATCAACCATGCATCCATCCCGCCGCATAGGTATCGACCGTCTCCTTCTGCAGCAGGAAATCGATCACTGCGCGCACGGCGGGAAGCTGTCCGCGCTTTTGCGGCGTCAGGATCGAGGTGATGACGCTGCCTGCGGTCCACCCCGGCAATACCCGCACCAACCGTCCTTGCCGCCGCGCCTGCGCCGAGATCATTTCCGGCAGGCAGACGACGCCCAGCCCCGCTTCCGCCGCCATCAACAGCGGTACGGATTCGTCCGCATAGAGGCGCGGCTGCGGGGTGACCTCAACCGTGCGCCCCTCCGCGTCGCTGAGGCGCCAGGCCTTGATCGTCATGTTGTTGAACAATCCTTCATGGTCGCTCAGGGCCTCGGGCGTCGCAGGCTCGCCGCGCTCCGCGATATAGGACGGCGCCGCGACCAGCGTGATCTTCTCCTTGCCCATGCGCCGATGGACGAGATCGGAATCCGGCAGCGGCCCGAAATGGCTGCGGACCGCGATGTCGAAACCGTCCTGCACCAGATCGACGAAACGATCGGTGACATGAAGCTGGACACGCAGCTTCGGATATTGGCGCGCAAGCAGCGGCAAGCGCGGCGCCAGCCGGAACTGGGCGGTCGGTACCGATGTCGTGATCCGCACAATGCCGCTCGGTTCCGCCAGGCGCCGATGCACGACGGCCTCGGCCGCTTCCGCCTCGATCATCGCGGCGCGGGCATGATCGTAGACGTCGCGTCCGACATCGGTCAGCGTGAAATTGCGCGACGTGCGGTGGATCAGTTGCACCCCGAGTGTCGCCTCCAGCGCGGCCACCCGCTTGCTGATCGTCGATTTCGGAAAGCCAAGGCGCCGGGCCGCGGATGCGAAGCCGCCGCTATCGACCGCCTGGGTAAAGAACTGGAGATCGTTGAGGTTCAGCATCAAAGTCTCCGCATGCAGACATTGGGTTTCAATTCGTCAGTCTACCGGGCAAAAGTCCACGAATCTATATCCGTTGCATCAACAACGGAGAACCAAAATGAAACCGATTTCCGAACCGATCTTCACCTCCGGCTTTCCGCTCGGCTCGTCCGCCGGGCTCGTCGCCGCCTTCGAATGGCTCGGCCAGCCCTACCGCCTGACCCGCGTGGACATGCTGGGCGAGATGCGCGAGGCCCCCTACAAGCGCCTGAACGGCCGGGTGGAAACGCCTGTGCTGATCACCGATGAGGGCCGCGTGCTGACCGAGACCATGGCGATCGCGCTGTGGCTGGAGGCGCGCGACACCGAGCGCCGCATCAGCTTCGAACCCGGCACGCCGGAAGCTGACCGCATGCACCAGTACATCGCCTTCCTCAACACCGGCTTCACCGGCGCGTTCTTCTCCATGTGGGTGGCGCTGGAGGCGGACGACGCCTCCGAGGAAGAGCGCGAGACGCTACGCAAATTCGGCCGCAGCTTCGTCGCCAAGCGCCACGAGCAGCTCGAGGCGATGATCGGCGACAGCCCGTATCTGCTCGGCGACAAGCCGACTCTTGCCGATGCGGTGTTTGCCGGCGTGGCGCGCTGGGTGGAGTTCCACAAGGCGATCGACCCGCGTGACTATCCGCGCATCCTGGCGCTGCGCCAGCGGATCGAGGCCGATCCCGCCTTCCGCTTCGCCGTGGCGATCGAGGACGGCAAGCCGGCCATCGGCAGCGGCGCGATGAAGGGGCTGGTCCCGCTGGAAGACGTGCTGCGCGACACCGGCGCCGCGCTCGCCGCCTAAACGCTCCGCCTGGAACGAGATCGGGCGTCATCCGTGGATGGCGCCCGATCTTTTTGAACTTGCGACCGAAGCCGGGTTCGTGCCGCGCCTTAAGTCGCCCGCACCCAGACCTTGTTGTCGTGAACGGCCGCGCCGCCATAGGGCGCAGGCGCGTCAGAGCCGGTCAGCACGTTGATGCCCTCGCCGCGCTCATGCGCCGAATTCGGCCAGATGCCCTCGGCGATGACGACGCCACGCTTCAACCCGGCGAAGAACTTCGTATGCAGCACTACCTCGCCGCGCCGGTTGCCGACCTCGACGCGCGCGCCTTCGGCAAGTCCGAGCACCTCGGCATCGTCAGGATGGATCAGAAGCTCCGGCCGAACTTCCTTGGCCTGCGACACCGGCGTCTCGGCGAAGCTGGAATTCAGGTAATTGCGCGCCGGCGAGGTCGCCAGGCGGAACGGATGCTCGGCATCCGCCACCTCGATCAGGTCGACATGGTCGGGGAATTCCGGCAGCTGTTCGACCGGGCCGAAAATGCCCATGCTCTTCGGCGGCTTGTTGGGTGCCGCGCCGCCGTTCCATTGCGGCTTGAAGCGGAACTTGCCGTCGGGATGGCCAAAACCTTTCAGGAAATGCGCGGTCTCGAAATCCGGCTGCATGTCGGCCCAGCGCTGTTCGCGCAGCGTGTCGAAATCGAGGTCGCGGTTCTTGAGCAGCGCGTTGATGTGTTCCTTCTCGGTCAGGCCGAAGCCCGGCAGGTGCGAAACGCCCAGACGCTTGGCCAATTCCTCGATGACATAATGGTTGGTGCGCGGGCCGACCGGCGGCTCGATCAGCTTCGGACCCAGCGTGATGTGCTGGTTGCCGCCGCCCTTGTAGACGTCGTCATGCTCCAAAAACATGGTGGCCGGCAGCACCACGTCGGCCAACTTGGCCGTGTCGGTCATGAATTGCTCGTGCACGCAGGTGAACAGGTCCTCGCGCAGGAGCCCCTGGCGCACCAGCCGCTGTTCGGGCGCGACGTTCATGGGATTGGTGTTCTGGATCAGCATCGCCGTCACCGGCGGGCCGCCATAGAGCGCATCCTCGGCATTGGTCAGCACCGGACCGATGCGCGAATGATCGAGATAGCGCACCTTGGGGTCGCGGTAGCGGTCGCCTTCGAGCAAGTCCTTGTTGAACTTGAAGCCGGAAATGCCTGAATTGGAATGGAAAGCGCCGCCGCCCTCATATTGCCAGCAGCCGGTGACGGCGGCGATGGAAAGCGCGGCGTGCATGTTGACCGAGCCGTTGCGCTGGCGCGCGAAACCATAACCCAGCCGGAAGAACGTCTTTTTCGTCGTGCCGATCAGGCGGGCAAAAGCCTCGATCTCGGCAACGGTGAGGCCGGTGATCGCCGCCGCCCATTCCGGTGTCTTGTCGGCAAGATGCGCTTCCAGCCCCTTCGGGTCGTCGGTGTATTTTTCGAGATAGGCGCGGTCGGCCATGTTTTCGCGAAACAGCACATGCATGACCGCGCAGGCGAGCGCGCCGTCGGTGCCGGGCTTCAGCACCAGGCCCATGTCGGCCTGCTTCATGGTGGCGTTTTCATAGATGTCGATGACGACGATCTTGGCGCCGCGTTCCTTGCGGGCCTTGATCGCATGCGTCATCACATTGACCTGGGTCACCACCGCATTTGTGCCCCAGACGACGATGCAATCGGAACGGCCCATTTCGCGCGGATCGGAGCCGCGCAGCGCGCCGGTGCCCATGACATAGCCGGTCCAGGCAAGATTGGTGCAGATCGAACCGAAGAAGCCGGAATATTTCTTGGCGTGGCGCAGCCGCTCGATGCCGTCGCGCTGCACCAGCCCCATCGTGCCGGCGTAGAAATAGGGCCATACCGTCTCGGAGCCGTATTTTTCCTCGGCCGCGATGAATTTTTCGGCGACGAGGTCGAGCGCGGCTTCCCAGCTGGATTCCTTCCACTGGCCGTCGCCCTTGGCGCCGGCCCGCACCAGCGGCTTCATCAACCGGTCGGGATGGTGGATGCGATCGGCGTAACGCGCCACCTTGGCGCAAACGACTCCGGCCGTGTAGCTGTTGTCCTTGGCGCCATGCACGCGGCCGATACGGTCGGGCCCCAGGAGTTCGACGTCGAGCGCGCAGGTCGACGGGCAGTCATGCGGGCAGGCCGAATGGCCGATACGGATCTTGGCGTGGGTGTTCATGGCGCCCTTTTACCTGTTTGCCGGCGCGCAGTGTAGGGCCAGTTTGTGGATAGCTGGAGGCAGCGCGGGCTGTTTTCGCATCGACGAGAGAAATCGAATTTCGTTGAAGGCAGGCTGAGCAAGGCAAAGGCGCCGGAAAAGGCCACGCACTCGTCATTCCGGGCCAGCGAGGCGGAGCCGAGCGCCGACCCGGAACCCATAAGCAGCACGGCCGGGACCTGGGTTCGCGTGGATCGCCCTGAAGCGCACAGCGCCGATTCAACTGCAAGAACGGTTCAAGACGAGGACCGGGCCGAGCTCGACGCGCCAGGACCAATGGGTTCCGGGTCGGCGCTCGCTTTGGTCGCTTGCCCGGAATGACGGAGGCGTTGCGGGTTGAATACATCTATTCATCGCCACGCTGCGGAAATCCGCCCTGGCCATTGTCAAAAAACACTCCCGTTGCGGGAGGTGGGAAGCGGGGCGCCGGGTCGGTGCCTGTCTGTAATAATACGTGGCGCCTTCCGGGCGCCCCGCCAGTGTTCTTGCCCCGGACCGACCTCGCCGTCCTTCGCGACGGCAGACTTCGGGCCTCGAAGCCGCCATTTTCGGCGGCCGGGTTTTTCCAGGGCCCGGACTTAGGGCTCGTCACCAGACAGCGCCACCGTTAGCGCTGCCAGTCCGGCACCGGCGCCCTCCCTGATACCCGGTGCGCACCAGGTTCCCGTGAGGGCGATGGGCCGATTGTCAACTGAAGGCGAGTGGCGTGGACAAATCCGGGCGTGGTTTTCGTGCGGTTTTCGGCAAGGGATTGAAGGGACACGGTTCTTTCTTTGGGCTTGCGTCTTCCTCCGCGCATCCAATCCACATCCTGCACCGCGCCATAGGCGGTTCGGATGCGCTGGCGATGCGCGACACGCAATACGGCGGCGTGGCGAACGGTTGCGCTTGCGCGAACCGGCCTTATGCACGCGCCGCGGCCGGGCGCAGGCGCGCCAGGCCTTTCGGCAGGTACAGCATGGCCAGGATGATGGTGAGACCAGAAATGATCGGGTGGTAGTCCGGCACGAAGATGCGGGCGAGATCGAACACCGCATACATGACGAAGGCGCCAAGGATCGGCCCGAGCAAGGTGCCGGTACCGCCCACCACCGTCATCATCAGCGGCAGCAGCATCCAGTCGAGACTGAACACCGAGTCCGGGCCGACATGGAAGATGTAGTAGGTGTAGAGGCTGCCGGCGAGGCCGGCGATGAAAGCGCTGGCGGCGAAGGCGGCGACCTTGACCTTCAGCGTGTCGATGCCGTTGGCGGATGCGGCCATCTCGTCGTCGCGCACCGCGATCAGCGCCAATCCGTAACGCGAGCGCATCAGCCAGCCTATGGCAAGCGCGGTGCCGACGGTGAGGCCGAGCCCGGTCCAGTAATGCGGCATCAGCGTCTCGAACGTGCTGGACGGCGCCACCACGCCAAAGGCGCCGCCAGTGAAATCGCCACCGTTGACGAACATCACCTTGACGATCTCGCCGAAGCCGAGCGTGCCCAGCGCGAAATAGTCGCCGCGCAATTTGGAGAGCAGCGGCAGGCCGATCAGCGCGGCGGCGAGTGCCGCGACCAGCCCGCTCAGCACCATCGTCACCGGGTCGAAATAATAGATGCGCGGGAAAGCCTGGTAGAGCGAACCCCACAGATAGTTGCCGCTCCACAGGATGGCCGTGGTGTAGGCGCCGAGCCCGAAGAAGGCGTGCGAACCGAGACTGATCTGGCCGCCGAAGCCGGCGATCAGGTTCCAGCCCTGCGCTAATATGGCGTAGACGAACACGAAGAACAGGAAGGAAAAGGCGTAGCTGTCGATGACGCCGGGCCAGAGCGGCAGCAGCGCGAGCACGACAACGGCGGCGGCGAGCCAGATGCGGTTTTGGGCAAACATGGCCTTACGCCTTCTTGTAGGGCCGGCTGAACAGGCCCTCGGGTTTGAACATCAGCACGGCCAGGAAGACGCCGTAGGCGATGGCGTTGGTCCAGCCGCCGGAGATGAAGAACTGCACATAGGCCTCGATCAGCCCGAGGATGATGCCGCCGGCCAGCGCGCCGACGACATTGCCGATGCCGCCGAGCGCCAGCGCCACCAGCGCCTTGAGTGAAAAAATAAACCCAGCAAAGGGGTTGAAGGGAAATGTTGTAGCAACAGCGACGCCGGCTGCACCGGCCAGCGCAATGCCGATGGCGAAGGCGATCGCATTGACCTTGTGCGGGCTGATGCCCATCAGCGTCGCCGCCGTCATGTCCTCGGAGGCTGCCCTCACCGCCTTGCCGACTAGCGTGTTGCGCAGGAACAGCACCACCAGCCCGGTGCCGGCCAGCGCGATCAGAAAGCCCATCGAGCGGGTGAACGAGGTGCGCACGCCGAGAAACTCGATGCCGCTTGCCGTGTAGCTGGTGACGACGGCGGCGGTGTTGCCGCCCCAGATCACCGTCATCAGGTTCTGCACCAGGAACATGACGCCGACCGCGATCAACAGCGAGATGTTGCGGTCTTCTTCCGCCGCCGCCTTGCGGAACAGGCCCTGGTAGATCAGCCATCCCGCGCCGAAGCCGACCGGCACCATGATGGCGAGCGACAGGAACGGGTCGATGCCGAGATGCTGGAACAGCGCCCGCACCAGATAGGCGGCCAGGATGATCATGGCGCCCTGCGCCAGGAAGATCAGCCGCATGGTGCCGAAGATGAGGCTGAGGCCGACGGCGGCGACGCCATACATGGCGCCGCCGAGCGCGCCGTTGATGGATAGCTGCAGGAAGATGTCCGGCGAGGGCAAGGTCATCACAGCTCCAATACGCCCATATAGGCTTTCTGAACTTCGGGATCGGCGATCAGCTCGGCGCCGGTGCCCTGCATGGCGATCTCGCCGGTCTTCAGCACGAAGGCGTGGTCGGCGATCTTCAGCGCCTGGTGGATGTTCTGCTCGACCAGCAGGATGGTGACACCCTGCCGGTGCAGTTCCTCGATCAGCTTGAACATCTGCTGCACCACCAGCGGCGACAGGCCGATGGACGGCTCGTCGAGAATGAGCAGCGACGGCTCCGACATGGTGGCGCGTGCGATCGCCAGCATCTGCTGCTCGCCGCCCGACAGCGACCCGGCCTTCTGCCCTGCCCGCTCCTTGAGCCGCGGAAACAGCGCATAGGCCTTCTCCAGCGACTGCTTCATGCGAGCCCTGGCCTTTGGCTGGAAAGCGCCGAGTTCAAGGTTCTCCAGCACCGTCATCTGGCGAAACAGGCCGCGCCCTTCCGGCACATGGGCGATGCCCATGCCGGCGATCTCCTCCGGCGCGCGGTTGAGCAGGGAAGCGCCGGAAAGCAGGATCTCGCCGCGTTTCGGCTTCAACAGACCGGAAATGGCGCGCATCAGCGTCGTCTTGCCGGCGCCGTTGGCGCCGACGATGGCAACCACCGTGCCCGCCTCGACATGGATCGAGACGCCCCACAGCGCGCGCACGTCGCCATAGGCGACTTCGAGATCTTTTACTTCAAGCAGCCGGTTCGCCAAGATAGGCCTCTATGACTTTGCGGTTGGCGACGATTTCGGCGGGCGTGCCGTCGGCGATCTTGACGCCGTGGTCGAGCACGACCACCCGGCTGCACACCTTCATGATGGCGTCGACCTTGTGCTCGACCCACAGGATGGAAATGCCCTTTTCCGAGCGCGTGCGGCGGATGACCTCGACCATCTGGCGGATTTCGGTCGGGTTGAGCCCGGCCATCGGCTCGTCGAGCAGGAGCAGCGCCGGGCTGGAGGCAACCGCGCGGGCGATTTCGAGCAGCCGGCGGTCGGACAGCGTCATATGGGCGGTGGTCACGTTGCGCTTGGCGGCAAGTCCGACCAGTTCCAGCGCCTGCTCCGCCGCCTCGGCGGCGTGGCGCACACGGCCGCCGCCGCCGTAGACGGCGCCGACCATGACATTTTCGAAGGCGGTCATGGTGAGAAAGGTGCGCACCAGCTGGAAGGTGCGGGCGATGCCGAAACGGCAGATATGGTGCGGCTGCGCGCCGGTGATGTCGCGTCCACCGAACAGCACCTTGCCGCGCGTCGGCGCGTAGATGGCGGTGATGACGTTGAACAGCGTCGACTTGCCGGCGCCGTTCGGCCCGATCAGGCCGACCAGTTCACTGCGGCCGACGGCAAGATCGATGCCATCCAGCACGACCAGACCGCCGAACCGCTTGGTGACCGCCTCGAGGCAAAGCACCGTCCCGTCTGGCTGCATGAAGTGTTCCATTCCCCGATTTTTATGGCAGGCGGCCGAACCGCGCGCCAGGCGGCGGCGGGTCGGCGGCCTCGTGCGGGACGAACGGGGCGACGCCTTTGCGGCGACGTCGCCCCGCTGCCCACCCCCTATCAGCGCTTGTCCCAGGCCGGTGCCGGCTTGTAGGTCCAATCGCCGTTCGGGAAGATCAGCTGATGCTTGCCCTGCCACCATTGCGTGGCGACGGACGGGATCAGCGCAAAGCCACCCTCGTCGAATTTCAGCGGCCCGACGACGGTGTCCTTGAACTCCTGGTTGAAGACGGCGTCGTGGACGGCGCTGGCATCGGTCGAACCGGCGCGTTCGATCGCCTGGAACAGCACCTGCGCGTTGGCGTAGAAGGCGCCGACGGTGACCGAATCCTTCTTGTATTGGGCCTCGTAGCGATCGCCCAATTCCTTGGCGCCCTTGTAAGGGTAGCTGGCCGACCAGAACCCGTCGGTCAGGACGTAGTCGGAATCCTTGCCCAGCGCGTCATGGAATTCGCCGGTCCAGGTGCCCTTCCAGCCGTGCAGGTAAGGCACGCTGAAGCCGAGCTCCTTCATCTGGCGCATCAGCGTGATGGTGTCGGCGGGCGAGCCGAACACCAGCATGGCGTCGACATCGGCGGCCTTCAGCTTGGTGATCATCGCCGAATAGTCGGTCGAGCCGGTCGCCCAGGGATCGTTGAAGGCAAAGGTATAGCCATATTTCTTCGCCGCCGCCTCGAAGGCACCGCCAAAGCCCTTGCCGTCGGGCGAATCCTCGGTGACCAGCGCCGGATGTTTCGGCCGCTCGTTTTCCGGCAGCTTCTGCCATATCTCGAACGGCACCTCGGCGCCGGGACCGGGATGGAAGAAGAACAAGGCCGAATATTTGAGCTTGAGCGGCTGCCATTCGAACGGGAAAGCCGTCGTGATCATGTAGAACTTCTTGTATTTCTCGGCCACGATCGCGCCGGCAACGTTGAGCGGGCCGGAATGGGTCGACAACAGGATGTCGACCTTCTGCACCTTGACGAGGTTCTCGATCGCCGAGGCCACCTTGGCCTCCGCGCTCTCGTCGTCGGCGATGACCAGCCGCACCGGCAGCTTCTTGCCGGCTTCCTTGATCATGATGCCGCCGGCCTTGTTGATGTCCTCGACTGCCTGCTTGTAGGCCCATTCCTGTTCCTTGCCGTCGCCGGCGAACGGACCGGTCAAGGAGACCGGCGCGCCGATGACGATCTCGTCGCCGGCGGCATTGGCGACAACCGTCGCGCCGGCGCTCAGCACCGTGGACAGCGCAAGCGCCGCCATCATTCCTTTCAGGCTCATTTGCATTTTCTCCTCCCAGATCCGGTCCCGCCAGCCCCACGCCGGTCAGGCCATGCCCCCAAAACCCGTCAGCCGGTCGCCTCCGCGACCAGTTTGGTGTCGGTGAACTGCTCGAACCGCAGCACCTTGCCGTCCTCGACATCCCAGACATGGACGACGCGTGCCTTCATCGGCCGGCCCGTCCGCTTGTAGGTGCCCGAATAGGTGCCGATGCCAAGCACGGTCGAACCGCCGTCGACCAGCCGCTCCAGCTTAAAGGTGTAGCCCTCCCACTCATCGCCGATGCGTTTGAACACGCCTTCGATGATGGCGACGGCACCGACATAGGTGCCGGCGTAGGGAAAACCCGCCATTTCGGTCCAGGCGGTGCGGTCGGTGATCGGCGCCATCATCGCCGCCAGATCCTTGTTGTCGGAGCCGGCGTAATGCGCCTTGATCGCTTCGTAATTCTTGCTCATGGCTTCACCCGCGCGCTCAGACCGGCGCACGCCCCTCGTCGTAGACAGTGGTGGATTTCTTCTCGATCAGTGCGCCGGCGGGCTTGTTTTCGACCGCGCCGGTCGAAGTCACGCCGAGGAACTTGCCGGTCGAGCGCATGCCGTCCCAATTGTAGAAGAACAGCGAGGCGACCGGGATGATGAACTCGCGGAAGCCGAAGACATACTGGTTCTCGGCGAACTTCCAGGTGGTTGCGAGATCGACGTCGCCATGGCCGCGCTGCACGCCGACCAGGTTCTGCCAGGCATAACGCTGCGACGACAGGTAGACGTGTTCGTAGAGGTGGTTCGGGCTGTATTGATAATGCGCGGTGAGCCCGATGAGGTCGCGCGTCGGTGCTGGCTCGATGCCGGTAGGCGCCGCCGAGGCATCGCCAAGAACGCCGGCCAGCCAGGTTTGCGCGACGCGCGGCTCGCCCGGCGCCTCGCCGGCATCGCGCACCCGCTCGCGCACCGAAAGCACGCGCCGTGTCCGCGTGTTGACGATGAAGGCTTCGTCCTCGGTGGTGCGCGCGCCGAAGGTCATGTTGATGAAGAAGGTGTCGGGCGCGACTTCCAGCGCCTCGTACCAGTCGACGCCGGCCTCCTTGCCCTCGCCCCAGGCGACGGTGTCCGGGCTGGTGAAGGCGAGATCGACCTGGCGCCCGCCCTTCAGCGTGATCTTGAAGGTCTGGCCTGCCAGGGCCTTGGTCGTCGGCAGCCGGTTGGTGGCGATGCCGGCTGCGAAGTCGTCGAAATGCTTCCAGTCGGCCGGTCTGTTCACGTCGTTCATCACAAGGTCCTCAAAGGCTCAATCGACAAAGGCTAGGGTCGGCAGGTCGACCACGGTGGCACCGCCGTCGACGGTCAGGATCGACCCGTTCATCATTGCGGCCTCGTCGGAGGCGACGAAGCAGATGACGTTGGAGATTTCTTCCGGCGTTGCCGGGCGGCCGAGCGGCACATCCCTGGTGACCAGCCGGTAGGCCTCGTCGACCGAGGCCAGGCCGTGTTTCTCGACGACGACCTGCATCTGCTCGTCAGCCATGGCGGTCGCCACCCAGCCGGGGCAAATCGTGTTGGTGCGCACGCCGCGGCGGCCGTAGTCGCGCGCCAAGGATTTGCCGAGGCCGACGCAGGCATGTTTCATCGTCACGTAGCCGGCGGCGGCCGGACCGGCGAACAGGCCGGCGATGGAGGCAACGACAACGATGTTGCCCTTGCGCGAGATCAGGTCGGGCAGGCATTCGCGGGCACAGACGAAAGTGGTGTCGAGATTGGTGCGGGTGGCAAGCGCCCAGGTCTCGTCGCTCATCGAAATGGTCGGGCCGACGCCATGGCCGCCGGCATTGGCGATCAGCATGTCGACCAGGCCGAACTTCGCATGCACCTGCTTCAGCGCGGCGCGCACAGCATTGGCGTCGGCGGCATCGCCCTGTACGATCAGCGCGTTGGTGTCACCCGCAACCGCTTCGAGCGGCTCGCGCCGGCGTCCCATCAAAACGATGTTGGCGCCCTCTTTCGCCATGCGCCGGGCAACCGCCGCGCCGATGCCGGTGCCGCCGCCGGTGATGAAAGCCGTCTTGCCGGAAAATCTCATTTCGATCCTGCCTGTCGCGACCGCAAGGTGCGGCCGTCCTCTGTCGCCAATAGTGCGATGTCGACCGGCGGGCGTCTTGTCCGAACGGGAACTTTGTTTTGACTGAACGTGCACTGGCCCGGTGATCGTCTTGCGGCCCGCGCATGCGGTTCCTACCCCTGACTGCACGGTCGAACGACGAACCGATGCCAGGAGGAAGCCGTGAACGAAAGAATAGCACCGCCCATCAGCGCAGCCGCAGCCGCCTTCCTGGCGCGCAGCCATCGCCCGTTCATCGACGGACGCTTCGTCGATGCCGCCGGTGAAGGCCTGCCGGTGGACGATTCCGCCACCGGCGAGATCGTGGCCCGCGTTCCGGAGAGCGGCCCGCAACTCGTCGACCTTGCAGTGCGCGCCGCCCGCGCCGCGCTCGACGGCCCGTGGGGCAGCATGCGGCCCGTCGACCGGCAACGGCTGATGCTGAAACTCGCCGATCTGGTCGAAGCCGACGCCGACCTGCTCGCCGAGATCGAGAGCATCGAAAACGGCAAGTCGCTCGGCGTCGCTAAAATGCTGTCGGCCGGCGGAACGGTCGACTGGCTGCGCTACTATGCCGGCTGGGCCACCAAGATCGAGGGTTCGACGTTCCAGGTCTCCATCCCGGTGCCGCCCGGCGCCAAGCACCACGCCATGACCGTGATGGAACCGGTCGGCGTGGTCGGCGCCATCGTGCCGTGGAATTTTCCGCTACTGATCGGCACCTGGAAGATCGCGCCGGCGCTTGCCGCCGGCTGCACGGTGGTGTTGAAGCCGCCGCATGAGACGCCGCTTGGCTTGCTGAGGCTGGCGGAACTGATCGAGGCGGCCGGCTTTCCGCCCGGCGTCGTCAACATCGTGCCCGGCTCCGGCGCCGTCACCGGCGAGGCGCTGATCAACCATCCCGGCATCGACAAACTGACCTTCACCGGCTCGACCACTATCGGCAAGCGCGTCGGCCACGCCGCCGTCGACCGTGTCGCCCGCTTCACGCTGGAACTGGGTTCGAAATCGCCGATGATCCTGTTGTCGGACATGGAGGACGGCATCGAGCCGCTGCTCGCCGGCCTCGGCATGTTCTTCAACCAGGGCCAGGTCTGCACCTCGGCCGCCCGTATCCTGATCGAAAAGCCGATCTATGAGCGCACGCTGGCAAGGCTGGCCGAAATCGCCGACGGCATGACGCTGGGCGCCGGCCGCGACGAGGGTGCGCAGATCAACCCGCTGGTCTCGGCCAAGCACCGCCACAGCGTGATGGGTTACGTCGAGCGCAGCCTCGCCGCTGGCGCCGAGCAGATAAGCGGTACGCGCACCGTGCCGGCCAAGGGCCACTATGTTGCGCCGACCATTCTGCACAATGTCTCGCACGACATGGAGATCGTGCGCGAGGAGGTGTTCGGGCCGGTGGTCGCCGCCATGCCGGTCGCCGATCTGGATGAGGCGATCCGCGTCGCCAACGACACGCGCTACGGACTTTCGGCCTCGATCTGGACGCGCGACATGGGCAAGGCGATGACCGCCATCCACGCGCTGAAGGCAGGCACGGTGTGGGTGAATTCGCACAACACGCTGGACGCCGCCGCACCGTTCGGCGGCTTCAAGCAGTCCGGCATCGGCCGCGAGCATGGCCGCGCCGCGCTCGAGGGCTATCTCGAGACCAAGACCGTCATCATGCGGTATGCCTGAACCGATGACGGAAAATTTCGACTACATCATCGCCGGCGCCGGTTCCGCCGGCTGCACGCTGGCGAACCGGCTGGTCAATGCCGGCAAGCGTGTGCTTCTGGTGGAGGCAGGCCCCGCCGACAACACCCGCTTCATCGACATGCCGGCGACCTTCGCCAAGGTGATCGGCACGGCGCGCAGCTGGATTTATGAATCAGACCCGGAACCTGCCGTCGGCGGTCGCAGATTGCCGATCCCGCAGGGCCGCACGCTGGGCGGCGGTTCATCGATCAACGCCATGCTTTATGTGCGTGGCCAGCCGGAAGATTATGACGGCTGGCGCGACCTTGGCTGTCCCGGCTGGGGCTGGGACGACGTGCTGCCGGTGTTCAGGCGCCTGGAGCGCAACGAAAGACTGGCCGGCGAACGCCATGGCGACGCCGGCCCCCTGCCCGTTTCCGACCCGCGCCATCGCCACCCGCTCTCGCTCGCTTATGTGCGGGCGGCCCAGCAGGCCGGCTATCGCTACAATGACGACTTCAACGGCGAACGCCAGGAAGGTGTCGGTTTCTACCAGACCACGACCGGCGGCGGCGAACGCCAGTCGACCGCGAAAGTGTTCCTGAAGCCGCTGGCCGGCAATGCGCGGCTGAAGATCGTCACCGACGCGCTGGTGACCGGCCTGATCCTGGAGAACGGCGCGGCGCGCGGCCTTTCCTACACCACCGCTGGCGGCGGTCAGCACATGGCGACGGCCGAAGCCGAGGTGATTTTGGCCGCCGGTGCGCTGGGCACGCCGAAGATCATGCTTCTGTCCGGCTTGGGACCGGCGGCCGCGCTTGCCGGCCTCGGCATTCCGGTGATCCGCGACATCGCGGCCGTCGGCGCCGACTACCAGGATCATGTCGCCGCCCCGGTCTATGCGCTGACGCGCCAGCCCATCTCGCTGCTTGGCGAGGATCGCGGCCTGCGCGCGCTGCGTCATGGCGTCCAATACGTGCTTTTCCGCAACGGGCTGCTCGCCTCCAACGTGGTGGAAAGCGGCGGCTTCTTCGACACCGACGGCGACGGCCGGCCGGACGTGCAGTTCCACGTGTTGCCGGTGATGATCGAAAGCGCCCAGCACGGTTCGATCGAACGGCACGGCATGGAGATCAATCCCTGCGTTCTGAGGCCGAAATCGCGCGGTTCGATCGCCTTGCGCTCATCAGATCCCAACGAGCCGATCCGCTTCACCACCGGGTTCCTCTCCCATGCCGACGACAGGGCGACGCTGCTTGCCGGCATGAAGATCGCGCGCACCGTGCTGCGCCAGCCGGCGCTGCAGGCGGTGGTGAGCGAGGAACTGGCGCCGGGCGCCGCCGCCGACCTCTCCGACGCCGCGATCCTCGACCATATCGAGAAACACGCGAAAACCGTCTACCACCCGTCCGGCACCTGCCGCATGGGCACGGACGCTACCGCCGTGGTCGACCCGCAATTGCGGGTGCGCGGCGTGCCGCGACTGCGCATCTGCGATGCCTCGATCATGCCGCGCCTCACCAGCGGCAACACCAACGCGCCGGTCATCATGATCGCCGACCGCTGCGCCGATTTCATCCTCGCCGGCGCCTGACCGTGCCGGCCGCGGCCGGTGTGGGCCTTCCGCACCGGCAACCATGCCCCACCACAAAGCTGTTGACGCTCACGTAAATCGGGAGTTCCATTCCCGTATGCGTACGGAGATTTCCGGCGCGCCATCGCATTTTATGCGTTTTCAATGCGTTACGGCCGGACAGTCAAAAAAGGGTGGAGGAAAGCATGCTGCATGTCAGACCCGATTTGCTGCGCGAACGCTTCGAGGCACAGCGCCGCGCCTTCGCCGCCGAGCCATTCCCGACGCTGGTCGTGCGCAAGGACCGGCTGAAGCGCCTGCTGGCGCTGACCGACAACCACGAAAAAGCCATTTGCGAGGCCATCGCCGCCGATTTCGGCAGCCGCTCGGCGCATGAAACCCGCTTTGCCGAGCTGTTCGTGGTGCGCGCCGGCATCAACCACGCCATCTCGCATGTCGCCTCCTGGATGCGCGCGCGCCGCGTCGCCACCAGCCTGCCGTTCCTGCCGGGCTCCAACCGGCTGGTGCCGCAGCCGCTCGGCGTCGTCGGCGTCGTCTCGCCCTGGAACTACCCGTTCCAGCTGGCCGTGGCGCCGGCCACCGCAGCCCTTGCCGCCGGCAACCGCGTGCTGATGAAACCGTCCGAACTGACGCCCGCCTTTTCGGCACTGCTCGCCGACCTCGTCGCCCAGCATTTCGCGCCGGAGGAAGTCGATGTCGTTACCGGCGACGCCGAGACCGGCAAGGCCTTCGTCTCGCTGCCCTTCGACCACCTCATCTTCACCGGCTCGACGGCGGTCGGCCGGCAGGTGGCGCTTGCAGCCGCCGCCAACCTGACCCCGGTGACGCTGGAACTCGGTGGCAAGTCGCCGGCGATCCTCGATCCGTCCTGCGACATGGACGCGGCGGTCAGGAGCATCGCCTTCGGCAAATTGCTCAACGCCGGCCAGACCTGCATCGCACCCGACTACATCATGGTGCCGCAAGGCCAGGCGGCGGCCGTGACCGGCAAGTTCGCCGAAGCGGTGAAACGCTTCTATCCGACGCTGAAGGCCAACAAGGACTATTCCTCGATCGTCTCCGACCGCCATTACCAGCGGCTGACGGCGCTGGTCGAGGAGGCGCGCGCCGGCGGTGCCGAGGTGACCGAGATCAACCCTGCCGGCGAGACATTGCCGCCAGAGGGCCGCAAATTCGCGCCGACCCTGGTGCGCAACGCGCCGGAAGACAGCCGGCTGATGCGCGAGGAAATCTTCGGGCCAGTGCTGCCGATCCTCGAATACGCTTCGCTGGACGACGCCATCGGCCACGTCAATCGGCACGACCGCCCACTGGCGCTGTACTGGTTCGGCACCGACACGACGGCGCGCGAACGCGTGCTGCACGAGACGATTGCCGGCGGCGTCACCGTCAATGATTGCCTGCTGCACATCGCGCAGGAACGCCAGCCCTTCGGCGGCGTCGGCGCCAGCGGCATCGGCGCCTATCACGGCGAATGGGGTTTCCGCACCTTCAGCAAGGAAAAGCCGGTCTTCCTGCAATCGCGCTTCAATGGCGGCGCGCTGCTGCATCCCCCATACGGGGCGATGTTCGAACGCGTTTTGAAGATGCTGAGGCTGGTAACCTGACGGCGGAAGCGTCAGCCGGGACAGCCTACCGGTCCGGCAACCCTTCGCCGATCAGCCGCATGAATTCGGTCTCGGCGGCGGTGGCGTAGCGCTCCTTGTGGCGCAGCATGTAGAAGCGGCGGCGCGGCACCGGATAATCGACGGCGATCAGGCTGCCGGCGGCGAGCGCGTTGGCCGCGACGAGGCGCGACATCACCGTCACCCCTGCTCCCGCCGCCACCGCCGTACGCACTGCCTCGTTGGTCGGCAGCACAAGGCCGATGTCGATATCGGCCTCGGCGATGCCGTCCTTGCGCAACATGGCGGCGAGCGTGGAACGCGTTCCCGAACCGCTTTCGCGCAACACCCAGCTGGCCGAACCCAGCACCGGCTTCTCGTCCTTGCCGAGTTGTCCCCAAGGATGCCCGGCCGGCGCCAACAGCACCATCTCGTCCTCGGCCACCGTAGTGACGGCAAGGCTCGGCTCGTCGACCTCGCCCTCGACGAAGCCGAGATTGGCCTCGCCGTCGCGCACATGAGCGGCGACCGTCTCGGTGTTGCCCATGGTTAGCGACACGCCGATGCCGGGATGCTGCGAACGGAAGGCGTGGATGAAACGCGGCAGCCAGTAATTGCCGACGGTCTGGCTGGCGCCGAGGCCGAGCGAGCCGACCTTCAACCCGGCGAGATCGGCCAGCACCAGTTCGGCGGCGGCGGCGCGCGCCAGCACCGACCTCGCCTCGGCGAGAAACAGGCGGCCGGCATCGGTCAGTGCGATCCGGCGGCCAACGCGGTCGAACAGCTTGGTCGCATAACGCGCTTCAAGAGCAGCAACGGCAGCACTTGTCGCCGATTGCGTCAGGTTGAGGTCGCGCGCCGCGTTCGTCACATGCTCGCGTTCGGCGACGGCAACGAAGATGCGCAACTGCTCCAGCGTCATTCAGGTTCCTCAACCTGCGAACTTGACCAAAAGCAGGCTGAAGCAAGCGATAAAGACAAACGCCGAAAGCGCAAGCAGCAAGGGGCGCAGGCCGCGCGAGCGGATCTTGCCGATATGCGTCTGCAAGCCCATGGCGGCAAGGCCGACCGAGAGCATGAAGGTGGTGGCGAAGACGATCAGCGACTTCACTTCGGCCGGCACTTCGACGGCACTGTTCAGCACCACGACGGCGACGAAGGCGACCACGAACCACGGCATTGGCGGCTTCGCCGTCTTTTCGCCGGTCCTGCTCCGCGCCGCCAGCAGGCCGAGCGTGATGACCACAGGGGCCAGCATCGCCACCCGCGCCAGCTTGGCGATGGTGCTGATCTCGCCGGCTTGCGGACCGACCTGGAAGCCGGCGCCGATGACCTGCGCGATTTCATGAATGGAAGCGCCCGCCCACAGGCCGAAACCATGCGGGTCGAGGCCGGCCGGCCCTGCCAGCAACGGGTAGCCCAGCATGGCGACCGTGCCGAACAGGGTGACGCAGGCAACCGCATAGGCGACGTCCTCGTCGCTGGCGCTGGTCACCGCATTGGTGGCAACGATGGCCGAGGCGCCGCAGATCGAGGTGCCGGCGGCGATCAGTTCGGCGAGCTTGCGGTCGACGCCCAGCATGCGACCAAGGCCAAGCGTGAAGCAGAAGGTGGCGACCAGCGACAAGGCGACGATGCCGACGCCGGTGACGCCGATCGCGGTGAGTTGCGTCAGCGTCAACTGGAAGCCGAGCAGCACGATTGCCTGCCGAAGCAAGGTGCGTTGGCAAAACGCAATGCCGGGGCGCGTATTGGCCGGCAGGCCGACCAGGTTGGAGAAAACGATGCCGACGATGACCGCCAGGATCATCGGGCTGAAAATGCCGAGCCCCGGCAACTGCCGGATCGAGAATGCGGAGGCGGCCACGATGACAGCCAGCACGATGCCGGCCCAGACCGTTGCCTTGTCGGCGCGCGCCGGCTCCCTGGCCGCTGCGGGCGAAACGAGGGGGCGGTCGAGGGACGAGGCGACAGACACGGCTATTCTCCAATTCCAATCGGAATTGGAATGCCATTCTATCTATCGCCGATCCAACGCATTGTTCGTGTCGAATCGTTCGATCCAGCCGAACGATTCCACCGACACCAAGGCAACAGCCTGAAAGCCGGAGAGGCTCAGCCCAGCCAGCGCTCGTAATCCGCCACCAGCAAGTGCAGCGGCGCCACATCTTCCTCGATGTCGGAGAAGCGGCCGATCGGCTCGCGGAAGATGTTGTCGGTGAGGTCGTCGTTGACGGTGGAGACCTCGCCGATCAGCACGTCCTTGCCCTCGGCCCAGAAGGCGTGCCACACGCCGGGCAGAAGCGTGACGCTCTCGCCCGGATCGAGCTTGAGCAGGCCGCCGGCCGGCAGCTTGCGGATGGTGCCGTCAACCGGTACCGAGACCTCGGCCTTGGGGTCGATGCCGCCCTCGGCGTCGGGCATGAACAGTTCCAGCACCAGCTTGCCGCCGCCGCGGTTGATGATGTCTTCCGCCTTGATGACGTGGCGGTGCATGGGCGAGAGCTGGTCCTTGCGCGAGATCATGATCTTCTCGGCATAAAGCATGCCGGCGCCCTTCTTCATGTCCTCGAAGCGGCCGTTGCGCACGGTGAACAGGAAGAGGCCAAGCTCGTCGAATTTGCCCTGGCCGTAATCGGTGATGTCCCAGCCGAGGCGGGACTCGAAAATGCCGGCCGAGCTGCCGCGCCGCGCCTTCATCTCCTCCGGCGTCCAGTAAGCGAACGGAGGCATGATGTAGCCGAAGGAGCGGATGAAGGCGTCGGCCTCGCGGATGATGGCGTTGACGTTCGAGCGTTTCATGAAAGCGGTCCCGTAAGAGCGGCGGTGGCGTTAGAGCGCCGCGCGTCCAATTGGACGCGCAAAGGACGCTCTGACACTTTTTATCTGCTGCATCGTGCCTGTCGAAAATCGATTCCGATTTTCTGGCCGATGCAGCAGCATTTCGCATAGCGCAACGCCCCGCCGCTGTCGATGCGCGGGCAGCGATCCGATCAGCTATCGGCGCGCCGTGCCGCCATGCGGCGCATGGCGATGACGCGGCGGCGGCGGATTTCGGTGCGCATCGCCATCATGTGCAGCGCGAAGAACAGGACGGTGAAGCCCACCGCCATCACCAGCAAGGGCCACAACAGGCTGGGATCAATGGTCGGACCGTCAAGCCGGAACACGGATGCCGGCTGGTGCAGCGTGTTCCACCAGTCGACCGAAAACTTGATGATCGGGATGTTGATGAAGCCGACCAGCGTGATGACGGCCGCCGCCCAGGCGGCGCGGGTGACATCGTCCAGCGCGCGGGTCAGCGCGATGATGCCGAGATACATCAAGAACAGCACGAACACGGAGGTGAGCCGGGCGTCCCACACCCACCAGGTGCCCCACATCGGCTTGCCCCAGATGGAGCCGGTGATGAGCGCGAGCGCCGTGAACACCGCGCCGATGGGTGCCGCCGCCTTCAGCGCGACATCGGCCAAGGGATGTCGCCACACCAGCGTGCCGAGCGCCGAAATGGCCATCACCGAGTAGCACATCATCGAGAGCCAGGCGAAAGGCACGTGGATATACATGATGCGCACGGTGATGCCCTGCTGGAAATCCTCCGGCGCGGTGAAGCTCATATAGAGGCCGACGGCCAGCACGACGGCCGCAATGCCGACCAGCCACGGCACCAGCCTGTCTGCCAGCGTCATGAAACGCGTCGGGTTGGCCAGGTCCGCCCAGCTCGAAGAACGTGCACTCGTTTCGCTCATGCGATGTTCTTTAGAGCTTTTCGGATCGGGATTGAAGCCGTTCTGAAAAGACAACACCGCGCACCTTGAAGGTACGCGGTGTCATGATTTTCGCGAAACTGGCGACCAGAGGCCAGCCGGTTCGATGATTAAGCGGCTTCGCCGGTCACCGACACGACGCTGAGGCGGCGAACCTCGTCGTCGTTGAGCAGGCCGCCGGCACGCAGCAGCGAGGCAAAACGGCCATTGCGCAGCGACAATTCCTGGAAACCGCCCATCTCGACGACCTGGCCCTTGTCCATGAAGACGACCAGATCGGCGTCGCGGACGGTGGTCAGGCGGTGAGCGATGACGAAGGTGGTGCGGTCGCGCCGCAGATCGTCGATGGCTTCCTTGACACGGCCTTCCGTCTCGACGTCGAGCGCGCTGGTCGCCTCGTCGAGAACCAGGATCGGCGCGTCCTTCAGCACGGCGCGGGCGATGGCGATACGCTGACGCTCGCCGCCCGAAAGCTGGCCGCCGCGCTCGCCGACAAGCGTGTCGTAGCCGTTGCTCTTCGACAGGATGAAGTCCTGCGCGACCGCGGCGTTGGCGGCTGCGTGCACTTCCTCATTGGTGGCGTCGGCGCGGCCGACGCGGATGTTGTCCTCGATCGAGCGGTTGAGCAGGCCGGCATCCTGGAAGACGGTGGCGATCGAATGGCGCAGCGACTTGCGGGTCACGCTGCGCGTGTCGATACCGTCGATGAGGATGCGGCCCTGGTCCGGCGTGTAGACGCGCTGCAGGAGGTTGATGAGCGTCGTCTTGCCGGCGCCCGTCGGGCCGACGATGGCGACCGTCTGGCCGGCGGCGACTTCGAAGGAGACATCCTCGACGCCCTGGGTGGAGTTGGCGAAGGAGAAGCCGACATTCTCGAAGCGGATATGGCCGGTGACCTTGCCAAGATCGCGCAGGCCTTCCGGCTCGGCCGTCTCGGCGGCCGCTTCCTCGAGCTTGTAGAAATCCTCGAGCTTGGCGCGTGCTTCCGAAATCTGCGTCACGAAGGCCGAAACCTGGTCGAGGCGCGAGATCAGCAAGGTGGCGAAACCGGTGAAGGCAACGACATCGGCGATGCGCAGTTGATTGTGCATGACCAGATAGGAACCGATCAGGAGCACCACCATCATCGAGATGGTCGAGGACAGGCGGTTCATGGCGCTGGCCAGCGCCCACCAGTCGAGAACCGGGTTCTGGGCATTGAGCAGGTCGCGCACATAACGCTTCAGCGTTTCGGTTTCCTGGCCGATACGGTTGTAGCTCTGCAGCACGGCAACGTTGCTGACGGTGTCGGTCACGTGGCCGAACACTGTGTGATAGTGGCGCTCCACATTGGCCTGGCCCGCCTTGGTCTTGCGCATGACCAGCCGGCCGACGGCGAAGTAGAACACGCCGAGCACGAGCAAGACTGCGGACATGCGCATGTCGAGGCGCATCGCGGTCGGCACCAAGAACATCAGTGCGACGACGGTCGACAGATGCTGGCGCATGAATTCGAGCCAGAGGCTGAACAGCGACTCCACCGCGCGCAGCAGCGTCTGCAGCGAGTTCGAGGTGCCGCGCTGCTGGTGCCAGGCAAGCGGCATGGTGATGACGCGCTCGAAGGATTCGCACAGCACTTCCGAACGCCGCTTGTGAGCGAAACGGTCGGCGCCGCGGGCGACGAGCACGAATGCAATGATGTTGAAGGCGCCGAGACCTGCCCACATGACAAGTTCGCTGATCGGGTTGGTGCGCTCGGCGATGGCGCCGATGACCTTACCCAGCAGCAGCGGCTCGTAAACCGCGACCATCGCAAGCATGACGTTTGCCAGGCAGATCAGGGTGAGACGCTTCTTGTCGGCAGTAAGATAGCCGAGCGCTCTCCAGTAGATTTGCAGCAGTGACAACTCGATTACTCCGCGAAACGATCCATTGTGCGCCGCATTATTGCGGTGAACACGTATCTCCAGATGAGCGGCAAAACAATGCCCACCAGTGCCTTCTGTTCCGTTCCGTCGAACAAAACATGACAACGGGCAGAAATCTGCCGTGATCGCGTAACGGTTTGAGATAAAAGGTGAAATCCCAATGCTGCGGCAAAATTGCGGCAGAAGCCCGCCGCTGCCACATTTTTGTGCATTTCAAGGCAGCCGCCGGTGACTTCCGGCGGCCGCCCTCCGGCATCAGGCCGGTATCTTGACGACGACCTCGGTAATCTTGCCGTCCTTGAGGTCGAAGGCGTTGCCCTTGACCTTGGCGCCATCCACTTCCAGCGAGATCGTCTTGGCGCCCTTGGCGCGCACGACGCGGACCGCGTGCTCGGTGCCGTCGATCTTGAGCCTGGCCGAATAACCCGGCCAGTCGGACGGCAGTTTCGGGTTGATCTCGACGCGCTTGCCGCGCCGCTCGATGCCCAGAATGCCTTCCACAGCGGCACGGTAGAGCCATCCGGCGGAACCGGTGTACCAGGTCCAGCCGCCGCGCCCGCCCTTGCCTTCGCCGGCATAGATGTCGGCCGCGACGACATAGGGCTCGACCCGGTAGTGTTCGGCCGCGTCCGCGTCGAGGGCGTGGTTGACGGGGTTCAGCATCGAGAAGCAGCGATAGGCCTCGTCAGTGCGCCCCATCTCGGCCAAGGCGATGACGAACCACGTCGAGGCGTGGGTATATTGGCCGCCATTCTCGCGCACGCCCGGCGGATAGCTCTTGATGTAGCCGGGATCCTTCGTGGTCTTGGAGAAGGGCGGCGTGAACAGCTTCACGATCTTGAGCTCTTCGTCGACCAGATGCTTGATCGCCTGATCCATCGCCGTATGGGACCGCGCCGGATCGCCCTCGCCCGACAACACACTCCACGACTGCGCGATCGAGTCGATCTTGCACTCGTCGGAACCGCGCGAACCGAGCGGCGAGCCGTCATCGAAGCTGCCGCGCCGATACCACTCGCCGTCCCAGGCCTTGTTCTCCAGCGCTCGCTTGAGGTTGGCGGCATGCGCCTCCCAGGCCTTGGCGTGCTTGGCATCGCCCTGTGCCTTGGCGACCGCAGAGAAGTCGGTCAGCGTCTTCAGCAGGAACCAGCCCAGCCAGACGCTCTCGCCCTTGCCGCCAACGCCGACACGGTTCATGCCGTCGTTCCAGTCGCCGCCCAGCATCAACGGCAACCCGTCGGCACCGGTGCGCTGGATCGCTAGGTCCAACGCCCGCGCGCAGTGCTCGTAGAGCGGCACGATCGTCTTGGAGACTTGCGGCTCGAAGAAGGAGTCGTGCTCGCCCTCGGCCAGCGGCTTACCCTCGATGAACGGCAGCGCTTCCTTCAGGATCGACTTGTCGCCGGTCACGGTGATGTAGCGCGACACCGCATGCGCGAGCCAGACGACGTCGTCCGAGATCGTGGTGCGCACGCCGGCGCCGGTGCGCGGCAGCCACCAATGCTGCACGTCGCCTTCCGGGAACTGGCGTCCGGCGGCGTTCAGGATTTGCTCACGTGCCAGCGACGGGTCATGCGCCAACAGGGCCAGCGTGTCCTGCAGCTGGTCGCGGAAGCCGAAGGCGCCGCTCGCCTGATAGAAGGCGGTGCGGGCACGAATGCGGCAGGCCAGCGCCTGATAGGGCAGCCAGTGATTGACCATGGCATCCAGTGCCTTGTCGGGCGTTTCTACCTGGATCGTGTCGAGGAAGCCGCGCCAGGCGACCTCGTTGTCGGCAAGCCGCTTGTCAAAGTCCTTGGCGCGATGCGTCTTGACCAATGCGCTCGCCTCGCCGGCGGAACCGGCGTCGCCCATCAACCACAGCAGCGTGACGTCGCCGCCCGCCGGAATGTCGACGTCGCGCGCCAATGCCGCGCATGGATCGTCGCCGGCCTCGATGCGGCCGGAGAGCGCAGCACCCGCGGTGACGGACTGCGGCGACGCGCTGGTGCCGTGCCGGCCGAGGAACTCCTGTCGGTCAGCGGTGAAGGATTGCGGTTCGCGATCGCTGGCCAGGAAGGCGACGCGATCACCGAAGTCGAGCCCATAGGGGTTCTGGGCCAGGAGCGCGCCGGTTGCCTCGTCGCGCTGCGACAGGATGGTCGCGGCCGTCTTCGAGCGATGGCTGCCGAGCACCCATTCGGCGTAAGCGTAGATGCGCAGCCTTGCCGGCTCTGTGCCGGAGTTCTGGATACGCAGCCGCGTGACGCGCACGGGGTCCGTCGGATCGACGACATGGGTCAAATCCATCGACAATGCGCCACGCTTGGTGCGGAAAGTGGAAAAACCCTGCCCGTGCCAGGTCTCGTAGACCATGGCCGGGTCGCGCAGCAGCGCCGCCGTCGGCGAATAGGATTCGCCGCTGTCGAGATCGTGGATGTAGATGCCCTCGCCCGGCCGGTTGGCGACCGGATCGTTCGACCACGGCGTCAACTGATAGTCGCGGCTGTTGCGGCTCCAGGTGAAGGCAGCGCCTTCAGCCGATGTGTGGAAGCCGAACGCCTCGTTGGCGATGACGTTGATCCATGGCTGCGGCGTCGAGCGACGACCGGTCAGGCGCACCACATAGTGACGGCCGTCGCCGTCGAAGCCGCCATAGCCGTTCCAGTAGTTGAGATCGGTGCCGTCGGCGGCGATGTCCCTGCCATCCTTTTCCGGCTTGCGGGGCGCGGGTGTCTCGGCGATTTGTGCCGCCCGACCCGGATTGAGCACGTCGCGTGCCTGGATCGCCGCCGCCTCGGCCCGTTCGATCTGGTCGAAGATCATGCCGTTGCGGGTGTGCAGCACCACGCGCGCCACCGCCAGCAGCGTCTTGTAGGTGGTCTCGTCCATCAAATCGCGACGCACCGCGAAGATGTGCTGGCGCGGGCCGAACTCGTTGCCGCGCAGGCGGCTGTTCTCGCACAGAGCATCGATCGCCTGCTGCAGGTCCTGGACATAGGAAGACGCCTGCTCGTTGACGATGACGAGGTCGGCCGTCATGCCGCGTGCACGCATATACTCCTGGAAACGCAGCGCCTCGGCGACGATCTCCAGATCGGCGACGTCGCCGATGCGTACCGCGAAGATCGGGAAGTCGCCCGAAATGCTGGTTGGCCACAGGCTGGACTGCTTGCCGAGACCGGACGCGACCGCGTCCGACGGCAGGCGCAGGAACGGATCGGGATAGATCAGGTAGCGCGCCAGCTTCTGCACATTGGCCGCGTCGGTCAGGCTGAGGCCGAGATGGCGCGTCTGCACCTGCGAACGGGTCCAGGCCAGCATCGCCTGGCGGGCGAAGCTCTCGGCATGGTCGAGCCGTGCGATCGCCTCGTCCAGTTCGGTGCGGTTGGCACCGACCACCGTCCAGAAAGTGAGCGATATCTTCTTGTTGGCCGGCACGCGCACGCGCCGCCTGAGTGCGGCGACCGGATCCAGTGTAAAGCCGGCATGACCGCCGAGCTTTGCGTCGGGATCGAAGGCGGCGGCATCGGCGATGGTGCGGCCACGGCCGATGAAGGCGCGGCGGTCGGTCTCGGCTTCGCCGTCGCGGGCAAGACCGGACGGATCGGTGACGAAGTGGGCCGCGGCGATGTCCGGCTCGCCGGCGTCGCGCTTGCGGCGCGCGGCGAAGATCGCATTTCTGTTAGGCGCGATCTCAGTCTCCACGAACATCTTGGAAAACGCCGGATGGGCATTGTCGGAGGCGTCCGTGCCGAGCACCAGCTCGGCGAAGGAGGTCACCTCGATATGACGATCGGTGGCGCCGTCATTATAGAGCGTGACCCGCCTGCCCTCGCCATTGCCTTCGGAAATGACGATGCATTCCACTTCCGAGCGCAGCGAATGCACGGTCTTGATGAAGGACGCCTTGTCGTCCGAGAACTGTGCCTGGGCAACCTCGCCCGGCACGCGCTTCGGCTCGACGGTGGCCGACCACCAGTCGCCGGTGTCGGCATCGCGCAGGAAGATGTAGGAGCCCATCCGGTCCTCGGTCGGGTCCGGCTGCCAGCGGGTGACGGAAAAGTCGCCCCAGCGCGAATAGCCCGAGCCGGTCGCCGTCACCATCACCGAATAGCGGCCGTTCGACATCAGATTGGTGGCACGCAGCGCCCAGGCGGGGTCGAGCACGACCCGCGTGTCGGGGTTCTGGAATTCGGTCTCGTCGGCGACGGCCTGTTCCTCGACGTCGGTTCGCACCGTGTCGGCCGGGATTTCGCGCGGCGCCTTCTCCTGCAGCAACAGTTCAGCGGATTCGATGACCGGATCGCTGTGGAAGCGGTCGCGCAGCCGGCCCTCGAAGACGGCGTCGGCGATGGCGGCGATCGACATGCCGGAATGGTGCGCGAAATAGTTCTGCACCACGGCATGGTCGGTGCCTTCCGGCACGCGCTGCGGCGTGAAGTCGACGGCGTCGTAATAGCCGTAGCGGCCAAGCGCGCCGATGCTTTCGAGACGCTTCAGATTGGCGACGGCCTCGCGCGGCATGAACTGCGCGGCCATGATCGTCGCATAGGGCGCGATCACCGTGTTCTGGCCAAGACCGCGCTTCAGGCCTAGGCCGGGCACGCCGAAATTGGTGTACTGGTAGTTCATCTCGCGGTCGCGGGCATTGTAGGCCGCTTCCGAAATGCCCCACGGCACGTTCTTGGAACGGCCGTACTGCATCTGCCGCTTGATGATCAGCTTGCTTGTCTGGTTCAGGATAGAGCCCTGCGGTTCCTTCATGACCAGCGGCGGCATCAGATATTCGAACATCGAGCCGGACCACGACATCAGCGCGCCGCGGAAACCGATCTCGACCACCGGGCGGCCGAGGCGGAACCAATGCTCGGTCGGCAGGTCGCCCTTGGCGATGGCGAACAGGCTGGTCAGGCGGCATTCGGAGGCAAGCAGGTCGTAGCAGGCCTCGTCGAGCTGACGCTCCTCGACCCGGTAGCCGATCGACAAGAGTTTGCGGTCCTGCCGCAGCAGGAAACCGAACTCCATCTCGAAGGCGTAGCGACGGGTGCGCTCGTGCAATTCGAGCAGCTTGACGCGCAACGCCTGCGCCGCCTTCTCGTCGGCCTGCGCGTCCTGCACATGCGCCTCGCATGTCGCTTCGAGCCGCGCCGCCCAGTCGACGATGATGTCGCTGGCGGTCGAATTGGCTTCGGCATGGATGGCGGCGGCGAGCTTGCGGATTTCTCCGGCAAGCACGGTCAGGTTGACGGTGCGCGCGGAAGCCATTTCGGGCTGCGCCTTGATGGTGCGCACGGCGCGGCGCATGCCGTCCAACCGGTCGGCCAGGCGCTGACGCAGCGGCCGCAGCTGGCGACGGTCGTCCGGCAGATCGTCCAGGCTTTCATTGAGGATGGCCACGGTGTCGAGCACCCCCTCGACATCGCCATGCAGATGCACGGACGGCGCTTCCGCCCATTCGGCGCAGGTCGCCGCCACCGTCACCAGATGGCCGGCGAGATTGCCGCTGTCGACCGCTGAAATATAGGTCGGACGCAGCGGGTTGAGCGTCGTCGTCTCGTACCAGTTGTAGAGATGGCCGCGGCTGCGCTCCATGCGCTCGATGGTCTGCATGGTCGCGTCGATGCGCGCGATCGCTTCCGACAGGCTGATCCAGCCGAAATCGCGGGCCGAGACGACCGAAAGCAAATAAACGCCGATATTGGTCGGCGAGGTGCGCGACGCCACGATCGGCTTCGGGTTTTCCTGGAAATTGTCCGGCGGCAGATGGTTCTGTTCGGCCGTGACGAAGTTCTCGAAATAGTGCCAGGTGCGGCGCGCCGCGACGCGCAGCGCATGCACGTCCTGCGGCAACAGGTGCAGCCGGTCCTCGGTTTCGGCCGAACGGCTGACCAGCCAGGCAAAGGCCGGCGAGCCGATCCAGAACAGGGCGAAGGCGAAGGCGACGAAGGCGCCGGTAGAATCGTCGAACACCGGGATGACGAGGCCGATGGCGCCGATGATCACCGCGCCATACATCATGCTGTAATAGGAGCCGATGTCGTTTCCGCTGCCCTTGTGCGCCTGCGAGGCGGTGCGCCATTCGAGCAGATTCTTGCGGCTGACGAACAGGCGGTAAAGCGTGCGGATGATAGCGTCGCCCATCATCCAGGCCTGGTGTGCCATCAAGACGATCTTCAGCGCCACCATGGCGGTGCCGAAGGCGATGTCGTGCGCCAAGGCCGAGAAATGCCCGCGCGGCGTGGCATCGCTGCTCTTCGGGATGATGGCGTTGACGATGTCGAAGGTGGGCGCCATGAACAAAGTCAGGATCAGCAGCGCCTGCCACTGCGCGGCTTGCGTGAACGGCAAAAGCGTCCAGCCGGCGATCGCCGCCATCACCCAGAAGATCGGGGTGAGCGAACGGCGCAGATTGTCGATCATCTTCCAACGCGACAATGCGGGCACGCCAGAACGCGGATCGAAGATGAAGCTCAACAGCTGCCAGTCGCCGCGCGCCCAGCGATGGGTACGCGAGGCGTCCACCCAGTAGCGGGTCGGATAATCCTCGACCAGCTCGACATCGGTGACCAGCGCCGAACGCGCCAGCGCGCCTTCGAGCAGGTCGTGGCTGAGCACGGTGTTGTCTTCGATGCGCCCCTTCAGCGCGGCCTCGAAGGCATCGATATGATAGAGGCCCTTACCGGTGAAGGAGCCGTCACCGAACACGTCCTGATAGAGATCGGACACGGCGAAGACATAGGGATCGAGGCCACGATTGGCCGAGAACACGCGCTGGAAGAACGACGCCTCGTCGCCGGTGGTCAGCGACGGCGTGATGCGCGGCTGCATGATGCCGTAGCCGGCGGTGACGCGGCGCTTTACCGGGTCGAAATGCGGCTTGTTCATCGGATGGCACATCTTGCCGATGAGCTTGGCGATCGCGTCGCGCGTGGTGCGCGTGTCCGCGTCCAGCGTCATCACATGCACGATGTTCTCCGGCAGCGGCGTCTCCAGCGGCAGGAAGGTGGTGTCGCTGTCGCCGCGCAGAAGCAGGTTCAATTCGTGCAGTTTGCCGCGCTTGCGTTCCCAGCCCATCCATGCGCCCTGCGCCGGATTGTAGAGCCGGCGCCGATGCAGGAGATAAAAGCGCGGCGCGCCCTCGGTCGGATAGCGCTGGTTGAGCATCGCGATCTGGCTATGGGCGAAATCGAGGATCTCGGTGTCGTTGGCACTGATTTCCGCCTTGCTGTCGGGCCAGTCCGAAAGCAGGGCGAAATGCAATTCGCCCGACATGTTGGCGAGGTGATGCACCTCGATGTTGCGGACATTCTCCTCGACATCGTCGCGGGAGCCGATCAGCGACGGCACCACGACCAGGGTGCGCGCCTCGACCGGAATGCCGTCCTTGTATTCATAGCCGACAAGGCGTGTCGGCTTGAGGAACAAAAGCACCACGGTGTTGAAGAAGGCGAGCGCGCCTTCGCTGGCCGGTACGGCGAACAGCAGCAACATCAGCGTGATGCCCGCGATCGGCAGACCAAGAGCGGCCAGCGCGTTGCCCGTCAACCACAACAAGAGGACGGTGAGCAGGAAAACCGGCAGCACGATGCCGAGCCAGCCGGTCTTGCGGAAACCGCGCAGGAAGCTGCGGCCGAGGCTCGGCGAATAGCCGATCGCCTTTTCAAGTTCGGGACGGCGCGAACCGACAAGGAAAAAGCCGATGTCAGTGCCGTTGGCCGCATCCGTAGCCTGGTCGACAGCCTGCCCGGCCGCCGCCGCCATATCCGTCGCCTTTTCGGCAACGACGTATTCCGACTGCTTCGAACGCTTGGCCAGTTCCTCGATCTCGGTGCGGTATTGGTCGCGCGAGGCGAAATCGAGTTCCGAGAAATTGGTCCGCTCGCGCAACAACGCGTCGATGCGGCTGACCCCTTCGAACCAGACCGTCCAGTCGACGTCGTTGATCAAGCGCAGGCCGCGGATGATGTTACCGGTGGTGACGTTGCCGCTCGACAGCGTCTGGTGCTCGGCGATGGTGATTTCCTCGGCGTCGGTGCCGGACTTCTCCAGCTCCGCCTCGAGCCATTCGAGCGCCCTGCCGGCATTCTGCGAACCGTCGCGCAGCCGGTAGAGCAGCTGGGTGGCGAAAGTGGTGTCGCCCGCATGCGCCTGGTACTTGCCCAGGATCGACTGGCGGTCGGCGCTGTCGCCGGCGGCAAGCACCTTGTCGGCGACGTCATTGGCGATGAGCCGCATGTCGCGCGAGCGGTTGACGCGCACGGCAAGGCGGCGAAGGTTTTCGATCAAGACGAAGCGCAGCAGCGACGGCAGCGCCCAGATCTCGCCGATCTTCATCGGCTCGATCGACTGGAAGCCCTCGACGATCGCCTTGAACATCTGCGAGGAGATCGAACTGTCGGAATGCGCGACATAGGCCCAGGCAACCGCAAGCGCGCGCGGAATGGCGGTGCCATCGGCGAGCTTCAGCGTCGGCAGCTGGCGATAGAAGCGGCGCGGCAGGTCACGCTTGATCTGATAGATCGTTTCCTCGACCAGATAATTGTTGTCGAGCAGCCACTGGGCGGCCGGCGTCACCGTCTCGCCCCGCGCCTGCGCGGCATTGGTCAGGCGGTAGACTTCGAGGATCTTCTTGGCGCTGTCGCGGTTGCGCTTCTGGAAATCGAACGGCTCGAGCCCGGCGAGATCGGAGACATCGCCCCGTGCCAGGCTTTCGCCCAGCGCCCGCAACCTGTCCTCGGACAAGTACTGCGACCGGATCGGCTCCTCCGCAGCGGCTGGGAAACGCGCGGCGGCGGTCCTGATTTCGGCGGGGCTATTCTGAATGTTCATCAAGCAATCCGTGCGGCGGGAACCGGTCGCGGCGCGACCCTATCGTCCCCGATGTTCGATATCGATTTACAGGTGATTGATTGCGTAGCAAAGCGGGTCGAACGAGCTTGTCCTCTCATCTCGTCGAAGATTAGTGGCCGTTGCTCCCCCGACAACCTCTATGCACGCGCCTGCGCTACCAACGGGCCGATCGAATGGCAAGGATTCAGGCATTTTCGTGATAGCGCAACCGCCCGGCGCGATATTTCGGGCCGGGCGCGATAACGCTTGGAATCAGCCTTTAATCGTTTTGGATGGCGATCACAAAAAGGATCGCGTGCGGCTGGGGCACGAGCCGCAGCGTTTCGCTGGCTCCGTCGAGCCACAGCGTGTCGTGGGCATCGAGCGCGACGGGCGACGATTCGCCGATCGCGATGCTGCCTTGATGGCAGAACAGAAGCGTGGTGGCGGCTTCAGAGACGAAGTCGAACGGCTTGGCAAGCACCAGCCGGCGAACGCCGTGGCGCGCGCGGCCACGGCGGGTCATGACATTGAGGTCGGTAATCGGTCCCGCCGGCAGCGACGCATCGGTCGCCGCGTCGGCGGGAAAGAAAAGCGGATCGGATGCGCGCGTGAGCTCGACCGGCGCGCGGCCGGCGATCGTCAGCCGCATCCCCTCGCCTTCCAGGATCGACAGCGTGCGGTCGATGCCGGCAAAGACCGAGAACGGCCCGCCCGCCTCGACGCGCGCCATCGAGATGCGCCAGTCGAAATCGTCCAGTCCGGCGCCGGCCGGCGAGACGGCGATTTCCGTCGTCACGCCGCCGCCGTTCTTCCACGGCATGGAACGATAATCGGCCGCACGCAGGATGCGCATCGCGTTTAGCCCAGGATGCCCGGCAGGTTGAGCTGGTGTTCCCTGGCGCATTCGATGGCGATGTCGTAGCCGGCATCGGCATGGCGCATGACACCAGTGGCCGGATCGTTCCACAACACACGCTCGAGCCGGCGTGCCGCATCTTCCGTGCCGTCGGCGACGACGACCATGCCGGAATGCTGCGAGAAGCCCATGCCGACGCCGCCGCCGTGATGCAGCGACACCCAGGTGGCACCTGACGCGGTGTTGAGCAGAGCATTCAGCAGCGGCCAGTCGGACACGGCATCCGAACCGTCCTTCATCGCTTCCGTCTCGCGGTTGGGCGACGCGACCGAGCCGGAATCGAGATGATCGCGGCCGATGACGACCGGGGCCTTCAATTCACCCTTGGCGACCATTTCGTTGAAGGCGAGGCCGAGGCGGTGACGGTCGCCGAGGCCGACCCAGCAGATGCGCGCCGGCAGGCCCTGGAACTTGATACGCTTCTGCGCCATGTCGAGCCAGTTGTGCAGGTGATGATTGCCGGGGGTCAGTTCCTTCACCTTGGCGTCGGTCTTGTAGATATCCTCCGGATCGCCCGAGAGTGCTGCCCAGCGGAACGGGCCGATGCCGCGGCAGAAGAGCGGACGGATATAGGCCGGCACGAAACCGGGGAAATCGAAGGCGTCCTTGACACCTTCCTCCAGTGCCATCTGGCGGATGTTGTTGCCGTAATCGACGGTGGGCACGCCCATCTTATGGAAGTCGAGCATCGCCTTGACATGGGTGGCCATGGATTTCTTGGCGGCGACGACGACAGCGTTGGGATCGCGCTCGCGCTTTTCTTCCCATTGCCCGACGGTCCATCCCTGCGGCAGATAGCCATTGACCGGATCGTGGGCCGAGGTCTGGTCGGTGACCGCGTCGGGGCGCACGCCACGCTTCACCAGTTCGGGGAAGATGTCGGCGGCGTTGCCGAGCAGCGCCACGGAAATCGCCTTCTTTTCCTTGCAGGCCTTGTCGATGATGGCCAGCGCATCGTCGAGGTCCTTGGCCTGGACGTCGACATAACCGGTCTTCAGACGCATCTCGATGCGCGAGGGCTGGCACTCGACGGCAAGGCAGGAGGCGCCGGCCATGGTGGCGGCCAGCGGCTGCGCGCCGCCCATGCCGCCGAGGCCGGCGGTGAGGATCCAGCGGCCGGACAGGTCGCCATTGTAGTGCTGGCGGCCGAGCTCGACGAAGGTCTCGTAGGTGCCCTGCACGATGCCCTGCGAGCCGATATAGATCCAGGAACCGGCCGTCATCTGGCCGTACATCATCAGGCCCTTCTTATCGAGCGCGTTGAAATGCTCCCAGGTCGCCCAGTGCGGCACGAGGTTGGAATTGGCCAGCAAAACCCGCGGTGCATCCTTGTGCGTCTTGAACACGCCGACCGGCTTGCCGGACTGAACGAGCAGCGTCTCGTCAGCCTCGAGCTTGCGCAGCGCGCCGGCGATGCGGTCGAAACTGTCCCAGTCGCGGGCGGCGCGGCCGATGCCGCCATAGACCACCAGCTCGCCGGGCTTTTCGGCGACGATCGGGTCGAGATTGTTCATCAGCATGCGCAGCGGCGCTTCGGTGAGCCAGCTCTTGGCGGTCAGCTCGGTGCCGGTGGCGGCGCGGATGGTGCGGGAATTGTCGATACGGGTGTGTTGGGTCATGCGAATGCTCCCTCGAAGATCAGGCCTTCGCCCAGTTGAGTGCGGTCGTCAGGATTTCAGTCAGCGTCGCGCGCATCGGCGCGGCGAATTCGGGATCGTAGCGGCTCGGCCAGTTGGCCGGACCGACCTTGCCTTCCGGCTCCAGCATGTAGCCACGGCAGGAAAGCTCCATCTGCAAGGCATGGACGCCGTCTTGCGGCCGGCCATGATCGCGGGTGATCCAGCCGCCCTTGAAGCGGCCGTTGACGACCCAGGGCCGCCCCGTCGCGACCATGATGTCGGCGACCTTTTTCTCAAGCGCCGGATCGGCGCTCTTGCCGGAATTGGTGCCAAGGTTGAACAGCGGCAGCTTGCCTTCGAACAGCCTCGGGATGACGGAACGGATCGAGTGGCAATCGTAGAGCACGATCTTGCCGTGCAGGCCGCGCAGCCGCGCGATCTCGGCCTCGAGCGCGGCATGGTATGGTTCGAAATAGATCTTGCGGCGCCCGGCCACGTCGTCGGTGTTCGGCTCAAGCCCTGATTTATAGAGCGGTTCACCGTCGAAGGTCGTTGTCGGGCACAGTTCCGTCGTCGCCTGCCCCGGATAAAGCGAGACGCCGGACGGATCGCGGTTCACGTCGATGACGGAACGCGAGATCGTGGTGCGCACCACGGTGGCGCCGAGGCCGACGGCGAAATCGTAAAGCTGCTCGATCCACCAGTCGGCGTCGCGGCGGGCGAGCCAGGCAGAGACGAAACGATCGTCCAGCCCGGCAAGGTCGGTACCGGTGTGCGGGATCGAGACCAGCAGCGGCGCCTCGCCGCGCTGGACGGTGAGCCAGGCGGGCTGCGTCATGCAGCGCCCCCGCTGATCGCCGGCAGCTTGATCGCCTTGGCGGCCTCGACCAGCGCGCCACCGCGCACCAGCGCGATCGCCTTTTCCATGTCGGGATGGAAATGACGGTCGTCGTCGAGATAAGGCACCTGCGTCCGCACCGCCTTGCGCACGGCCTCCAGCGCGGCACTGGAAGCCAGCGGCTGGTGGAAATCGCAGCCCTGGGCCGCGGCAAGCAATTCGATGCCGATCACGGCGGTGGCGTTCTCGATCATGCCGATCAGGCGGCGCGCGCCATGCGCGGCCATCGAGACGTGGTCTTCCTGGTTGGCCGAGGTCGGGATGGAATCGACCGAGGCCGGATAGGCCTTCTGTTTGTTTTCGGAAACGAGTGCGGCCGCCGTCACCTGCGGGATCATGAAACCGGAGTTGAGGCCGGGTTTTGGCGTCAGGAAGGCCGGCATGCCGGACAGCGCCGGATCGACCAGCATGGCGATGCGCCGCTCCGACAGCGAGCCGATCTCGCAGACGGCGAGCGCGATCATGTCGGCGGCGAACGCCACCGGCTCGGCATGGAAATTGCCGCCGGACAGCGCGGTGTCGTCCTCGGCGAAGATCAGCGGGTTGTCGGTGACGCCGTTGGCCTCGGTTTGCAGCGTGTCGGCGGCCTTGCGCAGAACGTCGAGTGCGGCGCCCATGACCTGCGGCTGGCAGCGCAGGCAATACGGGTCCTGCACGCGCTCGTCGCCGACGCGGTGGGATTCGCGGATGGCGCTGCCGGCCATCAGGTTGCGCAGCGCTTCCGCGGTCTCGATCTGGCCGCGATGCTTGCGCAAGAGATGAATGCGCGGATCGAACGGCGCGTCGGAACCTTTCGCGGCATCCGTCGACAGCGCGCCGGCTATCAGCGCCGATTGATAAAGCACTTCTGCCTCGAACAGGCCGGCCAGCGCATAGGCGGTGGAGAACTGCGTGCCATTGAGCAGCGCCAGCCCTTCCTTGGCGCCCAGCGTCACCGGTTCCAGGCCGTGCGAGGCAAAGGCGACCCTGGACGGGAAGCGGCCATGCGGGGTAAAGCATTCGCCAACGCCGATCATCACCGCCGTCATGTGCGAGAGCGGCGCAAGATCGCCAGAAGCGCCGACCGAGCCTTGCGCCGGCACCACCGGAATGACGTCGTTGGCCAGCATCTTCTGCAAGAGATCGATCGTCGCTGGCTTCACGCCGGAAGCGCCCTGCGCCAGCGAGGCGAGCTTCAGCGCCATCATCAATCGCGCCACCGCGACAGGCATCGGCTCACCGACGCCGGCGGCATGGCTGAGCACGATGTTGCGCTGGAGCGTTTCAAGGTCGGCGGCGGGAATGCGCACGCTGGCGAGTTTGCCGAAGCCGGTGTTGATGCCATAGACCGGCTCACCCTTGGCGACGATGCGCTCGACCGCCCTGGCGCTGGCCTCGATGGCCGGCTTGCAGGATGGATCGAGCACCGGCACGGCGCCGCGATAGATGGCGCGCCAGTCGGCCAGCGTGGCGTTTCCGGGTTTCAGTACGAGTTCGGTCATTGTCCCCTCCAGATACGAGCATGGAGCGGATTGAAGCCCATGCGATAAACAAGTTCAGCCGGCCGCTCGATATCCCAGATGGCGAGGTCGGCCCATTTACCGGCTTCCAGCGTGCCGGTTTCGCCCTGCAATCCGAGTGCGCGGGCGGCTTCGCGGGTGATGCCGGCGATGCATTCGTCAACGGTCATGCCAAACAACGTCGCCGCCATGTTCGTGGTGAGCAGCAGCGAGGTGAGCGGCGAAGTGCCAGGATTGTTGTCGGTGGCCACCGCCATCTTCACGCCATGCTGGCGAAACAGTGCGATCGGCGGCTTCTTCGTCTCGCGGATGAAATAATAGGCGCCGGGCAGGATGCCGGCGACCGTTCCAGCCTTGGCCATCGCCGCGGCACCGGCATCGTCGGTATATTCGAGATGATCGGCCGAGAGCGCACCATAGCGGGCCGCAAGCGCGGCACCATTCAGGTTGGACAGCTGGTCGGCATGCAGCTTCACCGGCAGGCCGGCAGCCTTCGCTGCGTCGAAAACGCGGGCAATCTGCTCCGGCGAAAAGGCGATGCCCTCGCAGAAACCGTCGACGGCGTCGGCGAGCTTGTCGGCGGCGACCGCCGGCAGCATCGTTTTGGCCACCAGGTCGATGTAAGCGTCCTTGTCGCCATTGGCCTCGACCGGCAGCGCATGCGCGCCGAGGAAGGTGGTGCGCACCGTCACCGGGCGCGCCACGCCGAGGCGGCGCGCCGCCCTCAACGACTTCTTCTCATTGGCGAGATCGAGCCCGTAGCCGGATTTCACCTCTACGGTAGTGACGCCTTCGGCCATCAACGCATCGAGGCGCGGCAGGGTCTGCGCGACCAGCTCATCCTCGCTCGCCGCACGCAGCGCCTTCACCGAGGAAACGATGCCGCCGCCGGCGCGGGCGACTTCTTCATAGGTGGCGCCAGTCAGCCGCATCTCGAATTCGTTGGCGCGGTTACCGGCATGGATGAGATGGGTGTGGCAGTCGATAAGGCCGGGCGTGATCCAACGGCCTTCGCAATCGACGATTTGAGTTCCGGAAGGAGTTGCCGGCATGTCCGCTTCGGGACCAGCATAGGCAATGCGGCCATCGCGCGCCACGACGGCGCCGCGTTCGATTTCACCAAGACCTGCGGCAGTTTCGGCCAGCGTCGCAAGGCGCGCATTGCGCCACACGCGGCTTGCCCCTGCCCGGCCCTTCTCCTCCTCAGCCATAGCTTTTTTCCGCTTCACTCCACTGAAATTATGTATATACATATTGAGACGCGGCGCAAGTGTTATTCTGGCGTCGATTACGCACAGGGAGGATTATGGCGTGACGGCAATCTTTGCGGAACAGGCGCTTTTAGCCGACGGCTGGCGCAGGAATGTGCGCATCGCGGTTTCCAACGGCGCGCTTGCCTCGGTGCAACCCGACACCACCGCGCAGCCCGGCGACGAACGGCACGCCATCGTCGTCCCGGGCATGCCGAACCTGCACAGCCACGCCTTTCAGCGTGGCATGGCCGGCCTTGCCGAAACGCGCGGCCCCGGCGCCGACTCTTTCTGGAGCTGGCGCGAGGTGATGTATCGCTTCGCGCTGTCGATGACGCCCGACGATGTCGAGGCGGTCGCGTCGCAGCTTTATGTCGAGATGCTCGAGGCCGGTTTTTGCCGAGTTGGCGAGTTCCACTATCTGCATCATGACCACGACGGCAGCGCCTATGCCAACATCGCGGAAATGGCCGAGCGCATCGCCGCCGCCGCCAGCGCGACCGGGCTAGGGCTGACCTTGCTGCCGGTGTTCTATGCGCATTCCAGCTTCGGCGGCACCGCGCCCAACGAAGGACAGAGGCGTTTCATCAACGATCTCAACGCGTTCTCGAAACTTCTCGACAAATCGCGGAAGACTGTAGGCGCCCTCGATGGAGGCGTTGTCGGCGTCGCACCGCACAGCCTGCGCGCCGCGACGCCGGCGGAGCTGACGGATGTGGCCAAGCTGCTCCCACTGGCGCCGATCCACATCCACATCGCCGAGCAGGTGAAGGAAGTGGACGACTGCGTTGCCTGGTCAGGCAAGCGGCCGGTCGAATGGCTGCTCGAAAACCAGCAGGTCGACAGCCGCTGGTGTCTGATCCACGCCACCCACATGACCGATGCCGAGACGATCGCCATGGCGAAATCCGGCGCTATCGCCGGGCTGTGCCCGATTACCGAGGCTAATCTGGGAGACGGCACCTTTTCCGGGCCCCTGTTCTCAAGCCATGGCGGCCGCTACGGCGTCGGTTCCGATTCCAACGTGCTGATCGGCGTCAGTGACGAACTGCGCCAGCTCGAATATTCCGAGCGCATCCTGCACCGCGCCCGCAACGTTTTGGTCGCGCCCGGCCAATCCAACGGCCGGAACTTGTTCAACTCCGCCCTGGTCGGCGGCAACCAGGCGCTCGGTGTTGCGAAAACCGGCCTCGAAGCCGGCGCGCCCGCCGATTTCGTCTCGCTTGATGCGAACCACCCTTCACTTGCCGGCAAATCCGGCGACGCCATTCTCGACGCGTGGATCTTCGCGAACGGCACGCAAATTGACTGCGCATGGGTGCATGGCAAGAAACGGGTCGAGAACGGCCGTCATTTTGCGCGCGAGGCCATTGCCGAACGCTTCCGGAATGTGATGATCAAGCTGTCGGCCGGTTGACGGCCGCCGGATTGAAAAGATGGGGGATGCAGACTGATGACCATGACAGCGGAACCGTCGTCGCTGCATCAGCGTATCCTGTCTGACATCAGCGAGAAGATCCTGTCGGGAACCTGGGCCCCCGGCCATCGCATTCCCTTCGAGCATGAACTGACCGCCGAGTACAGTTGCTCGCGCATGACGGTGAACAAGGCGCTGTCGCAGTTGGCCAAGGCCGGGCTGATCGAGCGCCGCCGCCGCTCCGGCAGTTTCGTGCGCCAGCCGCATTCGCAGGCGGCGATTCTCGAAATCCACGATATCCGCACCGAGGTCGAGGTGACCGGCCTGCCCTACCGCTACGAGCGCGTGTCGCGACACAAGCGCCGCTCCAACACCGAAGATCGCGACCTGCTCGGCCTCGAAACCGCCGGACCGGTACTGGCGCTGGAATGCCGGCACTTCGCCGGCAAGCGGCCGTTCTGCCAGGAACGGCGCCTGATCAACCTGACCGCCGTGCCGGAAGCGGACGAAGAAGAGTTCTTCGACATCAGCCCGAGCCCCTGGCTGGTCGGGCGCGTGCCGTGGAATGCCGCCGAACATCGCATCCGCGCCATGGCGGCGGACCAGGCGATTGCAACTGCTCTCGACATTGCGGTCGGCGCGCCTTGCCTGGTGGTGGAGCGGCGTACCTGGAACGCCGAACACCCGGTCACGCAGGTGCGTTTCGTCTATGCCGCCGAAAGCCACGAGTTGGTGGCTCGCTTCGCCCCATCTCAGGGAACCTAAAGCGCTTCCCGCCTAGACTGAGCCGTTCGCCGCAGATTGCTTCTGCCACAGATAGAGAATGTCGGGCTCGCGCTCTTCATTGCTGCTGCCGTCGGTTTCCTCGATGACGGCAAAACCGTGTTTTTCGTAGAAAGCGCGCGCAGCCCAATTCTTCTGGAACGTCCATAGTTGCACCCTCGGTGAGGCTGCCTTGGCGATATCCAGCAATGCCGTGCCCATACCGCGTCCCTGATGGGCCGGCAGCACGTAAAGCTGGTCCACCCAGCCGTCCCGGAACGCGATGAAGCCGACGATATCGCCGTCTAGCGCACCCCAGATCTCGCATGTCCGATAGACGTGATTTCGGAAGAAGGCCCTGTCCTCGTCGGGCGTGTGCAGCCCGGCAAGCCAGGGCAGTCGCTCGTCGAAGGCTTGCCGCAGGACGATGGCGACACGATCCATGTCCTCAAGAACCAGGCGGCGTAACGTGAAGGACATCGGTTTCAAGGCATGTGGCATCAAAAAGAAAAACGGGGCCAATCCGAACCGGATGGCCCCGCTCTGTTGGTTAGGCAGCCCGCGCGGCCGGCTTGCGGCCGAAGCGGCGCTTGTTGCGGAACGGCTTGTTGCCATCCGGCTTGCGCTCGCCATGCGGCTTGTCCGTGAACGGACGATCGCCCTTGGGCTTGCCGTGGAAATGCCGTTCGCCGGCCGGCTTGCCACTGAAGGGGCGGTCACCGCTCGGGCTGCGCTCGCCCTGGGCGCCACGCTCGCCATCCGGCTTGCCGGAGAACGGACGTCCGCCCGGCTTGCCGCCGAAGCGTTTCTTGCCGAAGCCGTCATTGCGCGGCCGGCCGTCGCGGCGATGCTCGCGGCCTTCGCGCGCGCCGTCATTGGCCGGCTCGAAACCGCGCTCGCCCTGCGGACGCGGCTCGCGCGCCGGATCGGGCTGGCCGAGATGGTCGGCCAGCACCGGCAGCTTCATGCGGATGATGCGCTCGACCTGGCGCAGCTTGCTGTTCTCCGACGGATCGACCAGCGTGATCGCAATGCCATCGCGGCCGTTGCGGCCGGTGCGGCCGATGCGGTGGACATAGCTTTCCGCCTCATCCGGCAGGTCGAAGTTGACGACGTGGCTGATGCCGGGCACGTCGATGCCGCGCGCGGCGATGTCGGTGGCGACCAGAATGCGCACCGTACCGTTGCGGAACCCGTTCAGCGCGTTCTGGCGGGCGTTCTGGCTCTTGTTGCCGTGGATCACGGCGGCCTCGAAGCCGTCGCGCTCCAGATCCTTGGTGACGCGATCTGCACCATGCTTGGTGCGCGCGAACACGATCACCGAGCTCATGGCTTCGTCGGCCAGCATGTCGGACAGAACCTTGCGCTTCTGCTTGGTGCGGGCGAGCACGACGCTCTGCACGATCTCGGCGGCGGTGGTGCCCTGCGGCGCCACTTCGACACGCACCGGCTCGCGCAGCAGGCTTTGCGTCAACTGCTCGATCTCGGACGGCATCGTGGCCGAGAACAGCGCGGTCTGCCTGGCCGGATGGGTGGCCTTGGCGATGCGCTTGACGTCGTTGATGAAGCCCATGTCGAGCATGCGGTCGGCCTCGTCGAGCACCAGCCAGGTGGTCTCGGAGAGGATGACGTCCTTCTCGCGCACCAGGTCCATGAGGCGGCCGGGCGTGGCGATCAGGAAATCGACGCCGGGGCCGATCTTGCGGACCTGGCTGAAGCGGGAAACACCGCCCAGAACCAGTGCGGTGGAGACATGAGCGCCCTTGGCGAGCACCTTGACGGTTTCCTCGATCTGGACAGCCAGCTCGCGGGTCGGCGCCAGGATCAGCGCGCGCGCCGTCTTCGGCCGGCGCTTGGTGCCGAGCGCGATGATCTTGGACAGGATCGGCAGCGCGAAGGCGGCCGTCTTGCCCGAGCCGGTCTGGGCGATGCCCAGGATATCACGGCCGGCGAGCTGCGCCGGGATAGCCTGCTCCTGGATCGGCTTGGGCTCGGTGAAGCCCGCCGCAACGGTAGCCTTCAGGAGCTGGCCGGAAATTCCGAGTTTGGCGAAGCCGTTCAGCTCCGCAGCGATTTCATTGGTCAAAACAATCTTCTTTCATGCGGACATTGCCGCAAACAGCGATGGCGGCCGGGCGCAACCCGCCGTCAAAAACAGGAATGGGACGACAAGGCGGGCGGGCTTTTAGCCCGCTCGGCTGCGCTGTCGTGCCCGCCAGCCTCTTGCCGCGGGACTTACACCGCCTTGCCCAAAGCAAGGGGAACAGACGCAACCAGTCTCAATCAAGGAGAAAGCCGGGAAAGCCCCGGCCCGAGCGCCTATGAAGCGGCATATGGAGGAGTTCGCTCAAAAAAGCAAGAGCGCGATGTTGCATTGCAGCATTGCGCATATATCCCAGCGGGCAGAACGAGCTATCCCGATGCGGCGACGGGGCTTGCCCTTAAGGCCCGCCAATATTTCGCCGTCGAAGCGACGAAATGCCGGTTTGCATCGTGAAACCAAAGCCCTGCTTGCACTCCCCTCGCCGCGCCGATACCAAAAGCGGACAGAGCATTGCAGGGAGGCCGCCCGATGAAGGAAGTGCTGAAGGAACTCGAGCGTCGGCGCGAGATCGCCAGGCTTGGCGGCGGCCAGGCCCGCATCGACGCCCAGCACGCCAAGGGCAAGCTGACCGCGCGCGAGCGCATCGAGATCTTCCTCGACGAAGGTTCGTTCGAGGAGTTCGACATGTATGTCGAGCACCGCTCGACCGATTTCGGCATGGAGAAATCGAAGGTGGCCGGCGACGGCGTCGTCACCGGCTGGGGCACGGTCAACGGCCGCCCGGTCTATCTCTTCGCCAAGGATTTCACCGTGTTCGGCGGCTCGCTGTCGGAAGCCCATGCCGAGAAGGTGATGAAGGTACAGGATATGGCGCTGCGCAACCGCGCGCCGATCATCGGCCTCTACGACGCCGGCGGCGCCCGCATCCAGGAAGGCGTGGCCGCTCTCGGCGGTTATGCCGAAATCTTCCAGCGCAACGTCTTGGCCTCCGGCGTCATCCCGCAGATTTCGCTGATCATGGGCCCCTGCGCCGGCGGCGACGTCTATTCGCCGGCAATGACCGACTTCATCTTCATGGTGCGCGACACCTCCTACATGTTCGTCACCGGACCGGACGTGGTGAAGACGGTGACCAACGAGACGGTGACGGCCGAACAGCTCGGCGGCGCCTCCGTGCACACGACGAAATCGTCGATCGCCGACGGCGCCTATGACAATGACGTCGAGGCGCTGCTGCAGATGCGGCGGCTGGTTGACCTCTTGCCGGCCTCCAACACCGCCGAGATCCCCGAGATCGAATGCTACCAGTCGGTGACCGACCACGACATGTCGCTCGACCGCCTGATTCCCGACAACGCCAACAAGCCCTACGACATCAAGGAACTGATCCTGAAGACGGTGGACGAAGGCGACTTCTTCGAAATCCAGGCCTCCTTCGCCAAGAACATCGTCACCGGCCTCGGCCGCGTCGAGGGCCGCACGGTGGGTTTCATCGCCAACCAGCCGATGGTGCTGGCCGGCGTTCTGGATTCGGACGCAAGCCGCAAGGCGGCGCGTTTCGTGCGCTTCTGCGACTGTTTCAACATCCCCCTCGTCACCTTCGTTGACGTACCGGGTTTCCTGCCGGGCACCGCGCAGGAATATGGCGGACTGATCAAGCATGGCGCCAAGCTTCTGTTCGCCTATGCCGAGGCGACCGTGCCGAAGGTGACCGTGATCACCCGCAAGGCCTTTGGCGGCGCCTATGACGTCATGGCCTCGAAACATCTGCGCGGCGACATGAACTACGCCTGGCCGACGGCGCAGATCGCGGTGATGGGCGCCAAGGGCGCGGTTGAGATCATCTACCGCAAGGATATCGGCGACGCCGACAAGATCGCCGCCCACACCAAGCGCTACGAGGATCGTTTCCTGTCGCCTTTCGTGGCGGCGGAGCGCGGTTATGTCGACGAGGTGATCATGCCGCATTCGACGCGCCGGCGTGTGGCGCGCGCGCTCAGGATGCTGCGCAACAAGGACCTCCAGAACCCCTGGAAGAAGCACGACAACATTCCGCTCTAGGCGGCGCGGCCTAAGCCGCCCATTGCGCGATGTATTTGGCCGTGTCCTGGTTCATCAGGTAGCCGTAAAGGTCGTGCGGGTTGGACACGAGCCGCCCCTTGGCGGCGTCGCGGTAATACCAGCAATTGTAGATCTTCTTGTCTGTGATCGAACGGCAATACTTCTTCGAACGCATGGTCGAGAACGCCGAACGCATGCTTTCGGCATGGGCGATATAGTCGTCCTCGGCATGTACGTTGACCCAGTCGAGGAACTGGTCGCGCGGATATTTCTCGTCGTCCAGCACCACACCGTCGAGCAGGTTGCGCTGCACGCCGACCTCGCCCAGCGGACAGCCGATGGTGAGCCACAGGTTCACCTTCCGGCCGGCGTCGCGCATATGCGCGTATTCGGACCGGAACGAATATTTCCAGAAGACATCATAGGCGACCATGCAGCCGAGGCTGTGGGTGACCAGGCAGATGTCGTCGCCCGCCGCCAGTGCCGGCTCCAGAACCTGCTGCAGCCGGGCGCGGATCTCGGAGCCGACACGCTGCGAGGTCAGATAGGCGGTGAGGTCCGACTTGACCGTTTCCACCACCAGCGTGTTGAGCAGGCCGAAGGTGAGAAGGCTGCCGAACAGGCTGGCGGCATCCGCCGCCTCGTCGAGCAGCCGCCAGTCATCGGCGATATCCAGCACATGCCGATAGGCGGCCAGGTTGAAGCTGCGCAGCGCGTCGGTCATGGCGTAGGCCGCTTCCAGCTCGGCGGCAGGAAAGCACGGCCTGAAAGCGTAACCGGCATCGTTCTGCGCGGTCAGCAGCGCCGCCGTCTTGGCGCTGTAGGAAGCTTCGATGCGGTTGTTGATGTCACCGTAATAGGCGCTGGAGAAACGAACAGCGCCACTCGCCACGCCTTGGGCGATGTCGGCGCGCCCTGCCCGCTGCAAGCCTCTGACGATCGCCCGCTTCGACAGCGAGGCGAGCTCCGAACCCGCCGGCTTGATGTCCCTGCCATGAACGACGATGAGGTGCTTCATGCCGCGTCCCCCGCTGCATCAGCGATAATACCACAAAGGAGCACAGCGATCCCGGCTCTTGTTGGCTAAGCCCGAAGGCCTGGCCGCACCCGGATCAGGCTGCCCTTACCAGCTCATTGTATTCATCGAGGTCGACATAAAAGACGCGCGTGATCTCGGTAATGATCTCGTCCTCGTCATAGCCCTGCGATTTCAGAATATTGATGGCGGTCAGAATGTCGGCGCGGTTGACCAGGCGCCGTTTCTGGTAGTCCTCGAAGAAAGTCTCCACCGGCCCGTCCCCTTGCCCGATGCGCTTAGCAACGCTCAGATCGCGGAAGGAAGCCTACGCTTCATCGCTTGCGTGGAACTTGCCAGCGCCGGCGACGTCTTCCTCGATCTGCCCCCAAATCAAGTGTGACGCGGAAAAACGGCCGACTCACCAAGGCCATGCAAAGCATAACATGGATCGGTAAGGCCAAGAGCCGTATTAGAGGTCGGCTATATATGATTGCAGCGCTCCACATTACGCAAGCGCCTTCCCGTTCCAATGTTGCGGCTCTGTCGAAAAAATGCTGCATGCTTGGCAACGCAACCGGATCCAGCCGATGAAGCGCCGCCTCCTGATCCCGCTTTCGCTCGCCGCAGCACTTGTTGCCGGCAGTGCACGCGCCGGTATCGCCGACGGCACCCTGCCCGACGGCGGCTATCGCTGCGAGGTCTACCTGCTTGGCGCCTTCCTCTATCTCGGTGACATCACCATCAAGGGACGCGTCTATAGCGGCCCGACCTACGGACCGGCCATGCAGGGGTACAATTACGAGATGGACAAGAACGGCGAGATCACCTGGCTTGGGCCGCTCGGCGGCTTCTCGACTGGCGGCAACAAGGTCTCCCTCACCCAGGCCACCGAGGACGGGCCGAAGAATATCTTCTTCGACATCATCATGCGCCAGCCCGACGGCGCGGCGAGCGCCGCGACCTGCACGCTGCGCTAGGTCGAAAACTCAGCTTTCCAGCACGTCCTTGACGACGGTTGCCAATTGCTTGAGCGAGAACGGCTTCGGCAGGAAGCCGAATTGGGCATCGGCCGGCAGGTTCTTGGCGAAAGCGTCCTCGGCATAACCCGAGACGAAGACGAACTTGATGTTGGGCTGGCGCTTGCGCAGTTCGCCGAGCAGGGTCGGCCCGTCCATCTCCGGCATCACCACGTCCGACACGACGATGTCGATCTTGCCCTTGAGTTCGTCGAAAATCTCCAGCGCCTCGACGCCTGACGTCGCCTCGTGCACGGTATAGCCGCGCGACTTCAGCGCCCTGACCCCACCCATGCGCACCGCGTCCTCGTCCTCGACGAGCAGGACTATGGCAGAGCCGGACAGGTCCTTGGCGTCGCCATTCCTGGCGGCATCGGCGGTCTTTGCGGGTGCTGCGGCAGCGGTCTCGCCACCGACCGCCTCTCCGGCGATCTGCGACTTCGCCTCGGCTGGCTGCTTCGGCGCCTCCGCGACATGGCGCGGCAGGAAGATGCGGAAGGTCGTGCCCTTGCCGACTTCCGAATCGCAGAAGATGAAACCGCCGGTCTGCTTGATGATGCCGTAGACCATCGACAGACCGAGGCCGGTGCCCTTGCCCACTTCCTTGGTGGTGAAGAACGGCTCGAAGATCTTCTTCAGCACATCCGGCGCAATGCCCGAACCGGTATCCTCGACCTCGACCGCGACGTAGTCGGCCGCGGGCAATTCGCGATAGCCGTAGGTGGCGCATTCATCAGTGGTGACATTCTTGGTGCGCACGGTGAGATCGCCGCCCGACGGCATCGCGTCGCGCGCGTTGACAGCCAGATTGACCACCACCTGCTCGAACTGGCCGATGTCGACCCTGACCGGCCACAGATCGCGGCCATGATCGACCTTGAGCTTGATGGTATTGCCGACCAGCCGGGCGAGCAGCATGCGTAGGTCCGCCAGCACGTCGGTGAGGTTAAGCACCTCGGGCCGCAGCGTCTGCTTGCGCGAGAAAGCCAGCAGCTGGCGCACCAGGGAGGCGGCACGGTTGGCGTTCTGCTTGATGTTCATGATGTCCGGGAAGGACGGGTCCGACGGCCGGTGATTGGCGAGCAGAAGGTCGGAAGCCATGATGATGGCGGTGAGCACGTTGTTGAAGTCGTGCGCGATGCCGCCGGCGAGCTGGCCGACCGCCTGCATCTTCTGGCTCTGCGCCATCTGGCCTTCGAGCGCCTTCTGCTCGGTGGTCTCCACCGCATAGACGATGGCCGCTTCCTCGGCGCCTTCGCCGTCGGTGCCGTCGGCAACCGCGTTGACGTAGAAGCGCACATGCCGCTCCTCATTGTCGGGCAGCACGGTGTCGATGGGCGCGATCTCAGCCTGCCGCTGGCGCGCGCTTTCGAGCGCTGCGGCAAAAGCCGGGCGGTCGCGCTCGTGGATGACGGTGTCGAGCCGTACCTTGCGGTCGAGCGAGTCGCGATCGACGGCTGGGGAAAACAGCGACAGGAACGGCGCGTTGGTGCGCAGGATGCGGCCGGCATGATCGACGCCGGCGATCGCCATCGGCGTCGAGTTGAAGAAGCGGGTGAAGCGGATTTCCGAGGCGCGCAGATCGGCCGAGGCGTCCTCGCCTTGCGTACGGTTCAACACGATGGTGCGACTGGGCCCGCTCAAGCCTTCGCGGCTGGCCGAAACCCGGTGCATGAAACGCACCGGCAGCGCCTTGCCGGCCATGGTGGTGAGATCGAGGTCGATGACGGCATTGCGCGTCGTGCCTGGATCAGCGCGCACCGAGCGGATCAGCGCCATGCCGTCGCCGGCAACGATGTCGGAAAGCGCCACGGCACCCGGCGAGAAGGATGTCAGATCGATGCCCAGCCATTCGGCAAGCGTCGCGTTGACATAGGTGACGCGACCTTCCGGGTCAGCGGCGAAGAACCCGGCCGGCGCATGGTCGAGATGATCGATCGCTTGCTGCAGGTCGAGGAAGAAACGCTCCTGTTCGGCGCGCTCGGCCGAAATGTCGGCGAGCTGCCAGGCCGACAGGGGCTGGCGCAGGCCCGGCACCGAGAAAGTGCGCGCCCTGGTGCGGTACCAGTGCGCGCCGGGTTCGGCGCCCGGCCGGATCGAATGGGTGAGCCTGAATTCGCCATCGCCGGCCTGGCCGTCGCGCAAACCAGCCGCCAGCCGGTAAATCGTGCCGGTCGCCTCCGGAATGTCGGAAAGCAGCCCCTCCACCGTCTTGACGTCGGCGGCAGCGGTTGCGCCGGTCATCGCGGCATAGGCACGGTTGGCGTAGACCACGCGGTCCTTGGCGTCGGTTACCAGCAGGCCCTGCGACATGGAATCCACATAGGCCTTGGACAGTTCGTCGCTGGTCGAGCGCGGCGCGATCTGGACGAAGCCGATCGCCGTGGCGAACAGGAAGCCGACGCCGATCATCGCCAGCACGCCGAGCATGCCGAGCAGGAAGGGATCGCCGAAACGCTCGCGGAAAAGGCCGAAGACGATCGCGGCGCCGGCCAGCACCACCATGAAGACGATCAGCCGGGTTACGGCACCCGGCCGCGTGCCCTGGTCGACGATCGGCATGGGATAGAACTCGCCGCCCGTTTCCTTGGCCATATGCCCCCTGCTCACCAATTCTAGAGCCTGTTATGGACTTGCGATGAGACTGCGCTGCAGCCGACGGCGCCCGACTCGCCCGGTTGAATCATATTCTCCCTGCCCGGAAAAGACCCCGCTGGCAAATGTAAGTCAAAAACAGCACCATCGACGGCCGTATGGAATGATGTTCTGTGGCGTCCTGTTCACAATGCATGAAACGCGCCTTGCGACGGCCGGACGGCACAATTAGTGTCGCCGCACGTACGGGGCCGGATAGTTGTGGGGATGTCGATGCTGGGTTGGCTGGAAAGCATTGCGGGGCCGAATTACGCGCCCGCCATCCTGTGGACCCTCGCCGCGCTGGTGTTCCTCGTGGTCATCCTGCTCATCGTCAAGCTGATCCGCAGCCTGACCTTCGGCACCTATGTGGCCGGCGGCCGCAACCGCAAGACCCGCCTGGCGGTGATGGACGCCACCGCCGTGGACAGCCACCGCCGCCTGGTGCTGGTGCGCCGCGACGACATCGAACATCTGATCCTGATCGGCGGACCGACCGACGTGGTGGTCGAGCGCGATATCCGCATGGTTCCCTCGCGCCGCCCGGTGCTGACCGGAGACGGCCAGCCGCAGGCGGCAGCTCCGGCGCCTGCCAGGCAACAGCAGCGCCCGGCCCAGCCGGCACCCGCGCCCCAGCCCGTGCGGCAGGAGCCGCCACGCCAGCAGGCGAACCATGTGTCGCATCGCGAACCGGTGGCGCCAGCGGCAGCGCCGCGTGTCCAGCCGCAGCCGGCAGCGCAGCCCGCCCCACGGGCCGAGCCTGTACGAGCGGAAACCGCCCTGCGAACGCCGCCGCCACCCGTCACCGACGATCTTCTCGACGACGCGCTGATGCAGGAACTGGAAGTGTCGCTGGAGGAAGACGCCCTGCCGCCGGCCAAAAGCGGCGCCAAGGCTTCGCCGTCGCTCGACGACGAAATGGCCAAGCTGCTGGGCGAGCTTTCCAACCACAAGCGCTGAAATCGCCACCCCGGGAGAGCGGTTCCTGAAGCGAATGACTGCCCGGGCGCGCCGGGCGGAACCGCACAAGCAGGTTTCAGGGCGCTCTTAACAGCGACCGCAAAAGAAAATGGCCGGCAAGCCGGCCATCCTCACAAAGACTGTCATACGGCCAAAGCCGGCCTCAATCGTCGCGATAGACCTTTTCGCGGCGCTCGTGGCGTTCCTGCGCCTCGATCGACAAAGTCGCGATCGGGCGTGCGTCGAGGCGCTTCAGCGAGATCGGCTCACCCGTCTCCTCGCAATAGCCATAGGTACCCTCGTCGATACGCTGCAGGGCGGAATCGATCTTGGAGATCAGTTTGCGCTGACGGTCGCGCGCCCTGAGCTCGATCGCCCGGTCTGTCTCCGACGATGCACGGTCGGCCAGATCGGGATGATTTGCATTTTCCTGCTGCAGGATTTCGAGAGTTTCGCGCGCCTCGCGCAGAATATCATTCTTCCAGGTAATCAGCTTTTGCCGAAAGTATGATTTTTGCCGTTCGTTCATGAACGGCTCGTCTTCGGAGGGTATGTAATCGGAAGCTATAATTGCGCTCATTCGACTCACCCGACTGCCCTAAATTTGGCGCCTATATATTCGCGAGGCAATGGCTGTACAAGCGCAAACAGTCGACATGTTGCGCATTTGTTAATACAGGTCCCGCCGCGGTTCGCCCGCGCCCCCGATCAACCCCAGGTCGTGCCGCTTGTGGCATATTTGCCAATGCCTGCAACGTTGCGCCGAAACGATCCGCTGGCTAATCCTGTAACGGAGAACCGGCGACCGGCGCCGGCAGGACGGGGGTGTTGGTGGCGAAACTCTATCTTCTCAGGCATGCCAAGGCTGGATGGGCCCTGCCCGGTACGCGCGACTTCGACCGCGCGCTCGACCCTTCCGGAATTGCCGATGCCGAGGCGATCGGTACCGCCATGCGCGCCAACGGCTATGTTCCCGACCTCACTTTGTGTTCCGGCGCGCTGCGAGCGCGCGAGACGCTCGGCGGCATCGCCAGCCATACCGACACCGGCCGCGTGCTCTATTTCGACAAGCTCTACAGCGAGGACGCCGCCGGTTATTTGCAGATCATCCGCGACAATGGCGGCTATGGTTCGCTGCTCGTCATCGGCCACAATCCGATGATGGAGGACCTGGCCATGGCGGTGTCGGGCGATGGTGATCCGTCCGCCCATGAAACGCTGGAGCACGGCTTCCCGACCTCGGGGCTTGCCGTCATCCGTTTCGACGACGGCCTTGCCAATGCCGCTCCCGGGAAAGGTTATCTGGAGGCGTTCCTCATTCCCGCGACGGTGTGATCGCCTCGACGCCATTTTGCGCCGCGCCATTTTAATGACGCCGCGAACGACCTATATCGGGGTGCCCGCGCTTGCGGGAGATCAGGACCGGCAAAGCGCGAGAGGACCGGATTGGCGTCATCGCTGACAACCTTTTCCGACGAGGCCCGCATTGCGCTGGACACGGTCGCAGGCCGTGCCACCAGCCTTTTCACCCCCTCGCTCAGGCTCGGCGTCACCGGCCTGTCGCGCGCCGGCAAGACGGTGTTTATCTCCGCGCTGGTGCACAATCTGGTGCATGGCGGCCGCCTGCCACTGTTCGAGGCGCAAAAGTCCGGCCGCATCGCCCGCGCCTTTCTCGAACAGCAGCCCGACGACGCGGTGCCCCGCTTCCAGTACGAGGACCATATCGCGGCACTCGTCGATCAACGCATCTGGCCGGATTCGACCCGCGCCATCTCGGAACTGCGCCTCACCATCGAATATGAATCAGCTTCCGGCTGGAACCGCATGTTCTCGGCCGGCAAGCTGTCAGTGGACATTGTCGACTATCCCGGCGAATGGCTGCTCGATCTGCCATTGCTCGGCAAATCCTACGCGGATTTCTCCAACGAGGCCTTCGAACTGGCCGCCCTGCCGGTGCGGGCCGACCTCGCCCGGGAATGGCGAACGCTGTCGGCCGATGCAAGCGCCGATGCCGACGCCGACGAACTGACGGCGCGCCGGCTGGCCGAGAGCTTCGCTGCCTATCTGAAAGCCTGCAAGCTGGATGAAAGGGCACTGTCGACGCTGCCGCCCGGCCGTTTCCTGATGCCCGGCGATCTCGACGGTTCGCCGGCGCTGACTTTCGCGCCACTGCCGGGGCTTGGTGCCACGCGCGCCCGGCCGGGCTCTCTGCATGCGATGATGGAGCGGCGCTACGAGGCCTACAAGACCCATGTGGTGAAGCCGTTCTTCCGCGAGCACATCGCCCGGCTCGACCGCCAGATCGTTCTGATCGACGCCATGCAGGCGCTGAACGCAGGTCCCGCTGCGATGGCCGACCTCGAACGCGCCGTCACCGAGATCCTCGCCTGCTTCCGGCCGGGGCGCGGCTCCTTCCTCACCGACTGGTTCTCGCGCCGCATCGACCGAATCCTCATCGCCGCCACCAAGGCCGACCATCTGCATCACGAAAGCCACGACCGGCTGCAGGCGATCGTGCGCCGGCTGGCCGACCGCGCCATCGCCAAAGCAAGCTTCACCGGCGCGGCGGTCGATGTAGTGGCCATGGCGGCGGTGCGCGCCACCCGCGAAGGCACCGTCAAGCAGGGTGGCGAGACGCTACCGGTCATCATCGGCACGCCGCTGGCGGGCGAGCGCATCGGCGACCAGACTTTTGATGGAAACACCGAAACAGCCATATTTCCCGGCGACTTGCCGAAAAGCGTTGATGCCGTGTTCGAGGATCATCGCGCCGCCGACCTGGACGAGGTCGATCCAGCCGTCCGCTTCGTGCGCTTCCGCCCGCCCAAGCTCGAACGCACCGCCGAAGGCGTGACGCTGTCGCTGCCGCATATCCGCCTCGACCGTGCCCTGCAGTTCCTGATCGGAGATCGTCTGGCATGACCACGTCCCGCAAGCCGGCGGCGTTCCGCATCGAGCCCGAACCGGCAACGAAACCCAACGAGCCGGCAAGACCGGTCGAGACGGCGCGCAAGCCGCGCGCGCTGAAGGCCGACGTCGCGGTCGTCGTTCCCGACGCCATCGATGTCTTCGACGAGCCGGATTTCACCGCCGCCGAACCGCCACCCGCGCCGGCACCGCGCAAACGCTCCTTGCTTGCCAATGTGTTCTTCGGCGCCGTCGGCATTCTGATATCGCTGGCCATTGGCCTGTGGACCGACCGGCTGATCCGCGACTTGTTCACCCGCGCCGACTGGCTGGGCTGGCTGGCCACCGGTGTCGCGGCGGTCGCCTTGTTTGCTCTCATCGTCATCCTTGGTCGCGAATTCCTGGCGATCGCGCGGCTGGCCAAGGTCGAGAAGCTGCAGACGAAGGCGCTCGACGCGATCGCCCGCGACGATCCCAACGCCGCCCGTGCCGTGGTGGACGAGCTTTCCGCCTTCGTCGCCGCGCGCCCGCAGACCGCCGCCGGGCGTCGCGCACTGGCCGAATTGCGCGGCGAGATCATCGACGGCGGTAATCTGGTTAGGCTGGCCGAAACCGAAATCCTGACCCCGCTCGACAGCCAGGCCAAGGCGCTGATCCTCGACGCCGCCAAGCGCGTGTCGCTGGTGACGGCGGTGAGCCCGCGCGCTTTGGTCGACATTGCCTATGTCGTCTTCGAGGCCGGCCGGCTGATCCGTCGCCTGTCGGAACTCTATGGCGGCCGACCCGGCACGCTGGGTTTCTTCCGCCTGGCCCGCAGCGTGCTGGCGCATCTGGCGGTCACCGGCTCGATCGCCGTCGGCGACAGTTTCGTCCAGCAGATCGTCGGCCATGGCCTGGCGGCGCGACTGTCGGCCAAATTAGGCGAAGGCGTGGTCAACGGCATGATGACGGCGCGAATCGGCATCGCCGCGATGGAAACGGTTCGCCCGCTGCCCTTCACCGCGGTCAGGCGCCCCGGCATGGGCGATTTCCTCGCCGCGCTCACCTCCTTCGCCAGCGGCAAGGACGGCAAGAACGACGCGAAATCATAGGTTCGGAACCGCCCGAAGGCTGCTCGGGTCACGAAGCATTAACCAATCTTCTTCATGGTTGCCCCACGTTCCAACACAGCGTTCTCGTTGCCGGGTGTCATTCATGAAAAGCGTGATTTCGTCTGCCGCCATGCCGCTAGCGCTTGCGGCTGCCGTTTCGGTAGCGGCAGGAACGACGGCCTTCGGCGCCGATCGCGACAAGCAGTTCTTCCAGACGGTCGAAGGACAATGGGTGGGCCCGGGCGAGATCGTCGCCGGCAAATACAAGGGCACCAAGTTCACCTGCAATTTCACCGGCTCCACGCCGAGCGGCAAGGTTGGCATGACGCTGGACGGCGATTGCCGCGTCGGCGTCTTCTCGCAGAAGATGGCGGCCACCGTCGAACGCAAGGGCCGCGACGGCTACAAGGGCTCCTTCATGGGCGGCTCGTCCGGCACCGGGATGGACATCATCTCCGGTAACGTCGTCGACGACCGCAAGGTGGTTTTCGCCATCAATCGCAATCAGTTGCGCGGCGTCATGCAAGCGCGCGTGCCCGACCAGAATTCGATGATCGTCACCGTTTCGGTCAAGGTCGACGAGCAGATGGTGCCGGTGATCGGCATGAACCTGAAGCGCGTCGACGATGTCGCCGTCGGCTCCATCGCCCGCAATTGAGGTAAGCCACGGACTTCAAAAGCAAACGGCGGCCAGGGGCCGCCGTTTTTCATTCCGGATGTCCGCGAGGCATGAGCCTTGCGGCGCGGGCGATCAGCCCTTCTTCACTTCGGCGATGATCTCGTCATAGGCCTTGCAGGCATCGGCCTGGTTGGTCGAACCGGCATATTTGGTGGCGATTCCCTGAACCTTGGCGGCCCATTCGGTCGCCTTGGCCGGGTTCTTGGTCACGGCTTCCTGCACGGCGGTGGTCAGTTCCTGGGTTTTCTTGGTGATCGCTTCCTGGTTGCATTCGGGCGCCTTCGAGCACGCCGAAAGACCGAGCGCCGCCATGCCGATGACGGTCAGCACAATTTTCTTCATAACAAAAAACCTCTCCAAAATGGCGGCGATCCCAACCGCCGTAAGTTTCAAGCCCCAGCAACCGTGCATAGCGCGCGATTGTGTCACGCTGCAACTCACCAACATACAGCCCTTGGAAATATTGGATTTACCGGCCGTGGCCCGGCCATCGGCGCAGGTCGAAACATGCTGATTCGGGCTGTTCGCTGCCGGCCTAAGCCCTTATCGTGACAAACGGCGCCCCCTACCGCGAACGACTTGGCGAAAGGTTGAAACACGCAATGGCTGTGGAAGCTTCGAACAGCGACTTGGTGAACGTCGTCGCCCTGCTCGGTGCCGGCGTCATCGCGGTGCCGATCTTCAAGCGGGTGGGCCTCGGCTCCATTCTCGGCTATCTCGCTGCCGGCCTCGTCATCGGCCCGTTCGGCCTGCGCATCTTTTCCGACCCCGCCGCGATCCTGCATGTGGCGGAACTCGGCGTCGTCATGTTCCTTTTCATCATCGGCCTTGAAATGCAGCCCTCGCGGCTGTGGGGCCTGCGCCGCGACATCTTCGGCCTCGGCGCCCTGCAGGTGGGGCTCTGCATGCTTCTGCTGACGGCGGCCGGACTGGCCGGCGGCTTTCCGGTCGCGCAGGCCTTTGTCGCCGGCGCCGGCTTCGTACTGACCTCGACCGCCATCGTCATGCAACTGCTGGAAGAAGAAGGCGAGATCGCCACGCCGAAAGGCCAGCGCATGGTCTCGATCCTGCTCCTGGAAGACCTGGCGATCGTACCGCTTTTGGTGCTGGTCGCCTTCCTGGCGCCCGGCGGCGCCGGCACCACGCTGCAGCAGCGCTTCATCGAGATCGGCATTGGCGTCGGTGCCATTGTCGGCCTGGTGCTGGCCGGCCGCTATCTGCTCAATCCGTTTTTCAGGCTGCTGGCCGACGCCAGAGCCCGCGAAGTGATGACGGCCGCGGCTTTGCTGGTGGTGCTGGGCTCGGCGCTCGTCATGCAGATGAGCGGACTGTCGATGGCGATGGGCGCCTTCCTGGCGGGCGTGCTTCTGTCGGAATCGACCTTCCGCCATCAGCTCGAGGCCGATATCGAGCCGTTCCGCGGTGTGCTCCTCGGCCTGTTCTTCCTTGCCGTTGGCATGTCGCTCAACCTCGGCGTGGTGGTCGAGAACTGGCAGCTCGTCGCTGTCTATGTTGTCGCCTATATGGTCGCCAAGGCGGCCGGCATCTATGTCGTTGCCCGGCTGCTGAAGGCGCCGCACCGCGAGGCGCTGGAGCGGGCGGTGGTGATGGCGCAGGGTGGCGAATTCGCCTTCGTGCTCTATGCCGCCGCCAGCCAGGCCGGCATCATCGATGGCCGCGCCAATGCGGTGCTGACCGCCATCATCATCATCTCGATGGCGCTGACGCCGCTGATGATCATTGCGCTGCGTTACTTCTACCCGCAGCACGACGAGCCTTCGCTTGACGGCATCGACGTGGCCGACAGCCTTTCCGGCTCGGTGCTGATCATCGGTTTTGGCCGCTTCGGCCAGATCGCCAGCCAGCCGCTGATCCTGCGCGGCGTCGACGTTTCGATCATCGACAACGATGTCGAGATGATCCAGGCGGCCGCCAATTTCGGCTTCAAGGTCTACTACGGCGACGGCGCCAGGCTGGACATCCTGCATGCCGCCGGCGCCGGACGCGCGCGCGCCGTGCTGATCTGCGTCGACAAGCCGGAGATCGCCGTGCGCATCGCCGAACTGGTCAAGGCCGAATTCCCGCTGGTGACGCTGTTCGCCCGCGCCTTCGATCGCGGCACGACGCTGCAGCTGATCCGCGCCGGCGTCGATTACCAGCTGCGCGAAACCTTCGAATCGGCCCTCGTCTTCGGCGGTTCGACGCTGGAAGCGCTCGGCGTCGACCCGGACGAGGTCGCTGAACTGATCGAGGATGTGCGCCGGCGCGATGCCGCCCGGCTCGACCTGCAGCTGGCCGGCGACATCCGCGATGGCCGCAACTTCCTGAAGGGCAACATCGCAACACCGGTGCCCGCGCCGGTGACGACGCCACGCCGCCCGGCGCAGCCACTCAGCGAAGAAACCGCGACGGTGCTGAAGGACGCGGCATCCGCGGCGCAATCCTGAACAATCCACGTCAACATTCGGGGGGAACATCATGAAGAAGCTGGACGAACACGCGCTCGCGGTAACGGCGTTCTGGCGCAAGGCAGGCCCGGACGCCTGGTTCACCAAGGACGAGGCTTTCGATACCGATTTCAGGAACCGGTTCCTCGATCTCCACTACGCGGCGGCCAGGCGCGAACTGGATGACTGGATCGACCAAACCGAAAGCGCGCTGGCGCTGATGATCCTGCTCGACCAGTTCCCGCGCAATTGTTTTCGCGGCACCGGCCACATGTATGCCACCGACGCGCTTGCCCGCCATTTCGCGTCGAGGGCGATCGCGGTCGGACACGACCTAACGGTCGACAATGACCTGCGCGTCTTCTTCTACCTGCCGTTCGAACACTCCGAGGACCTGGCCGACCAGCACCGCTCCGTCGAACTGACGCAAGCCAACGCCGAGGAATACATCAAATACGCCGTCGAGCACCGCGACATCGTCGAGCGTTTCGGACGCTTTCCGCATCGCAACCCCATGCTTGGGCGCGAGACCACGCCTCAGGAAAAGGCTTATCTCGAGGACGGCGGCTTTTCCGGCTGACAGCTCAGGCTCAATGGCCTTCGGCGCATGGCGATATCTGGGTGACGGCAAAGACGAAGACGAGGTCGAAGAACAATTCGACGAACTCCACCCGCGTCTCGGCGCCGGCGATTCGCTTGCGTTCCAGATTGCGCCGCGCACCGAAGCCAGCGTCGGCCTCAGCCCTCGTTTCCGTCATCGTCAGCCTTGCCCCTCTTACAGCCGCAGGTAGCGGCAGGGGTCAAGCCTGCCACCAATCGCGGCCCGAAGGCAACCGTTCGATGCCCGACACGTCCATGCCGGCCAGGCGTTCCGTCACCGTCTTGTCGGCCAGCACCAGGTCCGGCGCGATTTCGGCCAGCGGCACCATGACGAAAGCGCGTTCCAGCATGCGCGGATGCGGCACGGCAAGCTCGGTTTCGTGGATGGCGCGGGTGCCGAAGACGAGGATGTCGATGTCGATCAGACGCGGTCCCCAGCGCTCCTCGCGCACCCGCTTCAGCCGGCGCTCGATGTCGAGGCAGAATTCCAGCAGCACATGCGGCGACAGCGCGGTCGAAAGCTCGGCCGCGATGTTGAGGAAATCAGGTTGGTCGGTCTTGCCCCAGGGTGGCGTGCGATAGAGCGAGGAGACCGTGACGACCCGGGTTTCGGCATCCTCGTCGAGCAGGTGCAATGCCGCCGCCATCGACTGCACCGGGTCGCCCAGATTGCCGCCCAGGCTGAGGAAAACGCGGCTATTGGGGCCAGACAACGGTGACCTCGACGGTATCGAGCACGCCGGGCACCGGCGCATTGGGCTTGCGCACGGTGATCTCGGCTTCGCGGATCTGCGGGAAACGCGCGGTCAGCGCCTTGGCGACATCGAGCGCCAGTGCCTCGATGAGGAAGCGCCGCTCGCCGGTGATGATCTTCTCGATCACGGTGAAGGCAACGCCATAATCGACCGTGCTGTCGATGGCGTCCTCGTCCAGCCCCTTGGCGGGATCGACGGTCAGCACCGCGTCGACATAAAAGCGCTGTCCCAGCCGCTCTTCCTCGTCATGCACGCCGTGCCTGGCGAAGAAGGCGCAGTTCTTCATACGAATGACGTACATTATCAGGGTTCCTGCCGGATGGGATCGTGCGCCAACATAGCATCCGTCATGGCAAGCGCGTCCACGTTGATTGCGACATCGTGGACGCGAAACAGGTCGGCGCCCTTAAGTCTCAGAATGACGCTGGTGGCGGCGGTGCCAGCCGCGCGCTCGGCCGCTTCGCGGCCGGTGACGGTGCCGATGAAGCGCTTGCGCGAGGTTCCGGCCAGCAATGGAAAGCCGAGCGCGTGCAGTTCGCCGAAGCGCGCCATCAACTCGAGATTTTCCCCGGCCGTCTCCTTGTTGAAGCCGAAGCCGGGGTCGAGCACGATATGGTTGTCGCCGATGCCGGCCCGACGGGCGATTTCCAGCGATTTTTCAAGGAAAAGGCGCTGGTCGGCGATGACGTCGGCGAGCTTTTCGCGGTCGCGTCCGGTGTGCATGATAACCACGCCGGCCCCTGCCCGCGCCGCCACCTCGGCAATCTCCGGCTCGCGCTGCAGGCCCCACACGTCGTTGACGATATGGGCGCCGGCTGCCAGCGCCAGCCGCGCCGTCTCGGCGCGATAGGTATCGATGGAAATCAGCACCCCGCCGCGTTTTGCCAACATCTCGATGATCGGCAGCACCCGCTGCTGTTCCTCGTCGGCGGTGACCGGGGCGGCACCTGGCCGTGTCGATTCCCCGCCAACGTCGATGATGGCCGCACCTTCAGCGACCATGCGCAGCGCTTGTTCCAGCGCGCGATCGGGCGCATCGAACAAGCCGCCATCGGAAAAAGAATTCGGCGTAACGTTGAGAATGCCCATGACGACGGCTTTCTCGCCCAGGTCGAGATGGCGTCCGTGCGCCAATTGCCACCGTCTGTTCATTTTTGCCCGCCAAGCTGCGCTGGCGTCACGGATCTTCGTTGCGCCGGCAAGGGCCGTAACGCAAGGTGGGGCAAGAGGCAATAAAATGAATCGTACCCTGATGACCGCGCTGTTCGTCCTTTTCGCCGCTTCGGCGGCCGACGCAGCCAATCTCGTCAAAACCTACAGCTATTTCTCGATCGGCGGGCGCACGCTCGACCAGATTCAGGCCGAGCTGTCGAAACGCGGCCCGTCGGTGAAATCGACCGGCATGCGCCATCCCGGCGCCACGCGCATGGCCTTCACCAGCCGCATCGGCTACGCCGAGGCTCCGGATTCCTGCCGCATCGTCTCCGCGGCGGTGACGGTCAAGACCGAGGTCATCCTGCCCAAATGGCGTCCGCGCGGCAAAGTGGCGCCCGACGTGCGGCTGTTCTGGAACACGCTGGCCGCCGACATCAAGCGCCACGAAGACCGCCACGTCGAGATCGCCAAGGACTACGGCCGCCGCCTCGAAACGGCGCTGCTGGAAACCCGCAAGGAACCCAATTGCAAGGTGGCCGCCGCCAAGGCCAGGGAAGTCACCGCGCAGGTGCTTGGCCAGCATGACCGGGCACAGGTCGAATTCGACCGTGTCGAAATGATCAATTTCGAAAGCCGCATCATCCGGCTGATGCGCTATCGCATCGAGCAGATCGAGGCCGGCCGGATCCCCGGCTGAGTGTGATCGCCAAGATTTGATTGGCGGTTTCGTCGATCAGGATCGATTGAAGCGGCTCGCTGGTCCTTGAGGCCGGCGGCGAAAGGTGAACGAAGTTCAACAATGGCGAAATGCGCTGATGCGTGCCGCCGGCGGTAACAAATTTCGATCGCCTGTCGAAACCGACGAACTTCGAACGACATAGGTTCGACCGGCGCGGCAGTCCGCCCCGACGGACGAACAGCGCCGCCACACCACAATCCTAGCCGGTTGAAACCGGCTCAGGCAGGTGTGCGGCAAGACAGGTGATGGAATTCATGGACCAGACCGTTTCCAAGCCCGCCACGGCACAAGCCGCCGCGCCACTTTCGGAGGCCGAGAAGAACACCATCATCGCCGGCGTGCTTTTGTCGATGCTGCTGGCCGCCCTCGACCAGACCATCGTCGCGCCGGCCATGCCGACCATCGCCACGGCGCTCGGCCATGCCCAGTACCTGCCCTGGATCGTCACCGCCTACCTTTTGACCGCCACGGCGATGGCGCCGCTCTACGGCAAGATTTCCGACGTCCATGGCCGCCGGCCGACGCTTTATGCGGCAATCCTCATCTTCCTGGCCGGCTCGCTGGTCGCGGCGCTGGCCCCCAACATGCTGATGCTGATCCTCGGCCGCGCTATCCAGGGGATCGGCGGCGGCGGCCTGTTCGCGCTGGCGCAGATCGTCATCGGAGATCTGGTGCCGCCGAAGGAGCGCGCCCGTTATGCGGCGTGGATTTCCGGCACCTGGGCGGTTGCCAGCATCGCCGGCCCCCTGCTCGGCGGCACTTTCGCCGAACATCTGCATTGGTCGCTGATCTTCTGGGTCAACCTGCCGCTAGGCCTGCTGGCCATGGCCATCATCAACAAGCCGCTGAAGAAGCTGCCGATCGCGGCCCACCGCCACAGCATCGACTGGGCAGGTGCTGCACTCCTGGTCACCGCCACCTCGCTGCTGCTTCTGGCGCTGAACTGGGGCGGCGGCACCTATGCCTGGGGCTCGCCGGAAATCCTCGGCCTCGCCGCTGCCTCCACCTTGTTCTGGGCGGTCTTCGCGCTGCGGCTGGCCAAGGCGGCCGAGCCGCTGATCTCGCTCAACGTGCTGCGCAACGCCATCGTGCTTGCCGGCGCGCTGTCGCTTTTCATGTTGCAGGCGGCCAGCATCGGCCTTTCGGTCTATCTGCCGGTCTATCTGCAGACCTATCTCGGCCTGACCGCCTCGGCCTCGGGCATCGCCATGCTCGGCCTGCTGCTCGGCACCGTCGCCGGCGCCGCCACCAGCGGCAAGCTGATACCGCGCTTCGTCCATTACAAGCGCCTGGCGCTCGCCGGTGTGGGCTTCGGCGCCGTTTGCGTGGCGTTGCTCGCTTATGTCGCCGGCAATGCCTCGCTCGCTACGGTGATCATCCTCACCACCTGCGTCGGCATCGGCACGGGCACCACGTTCCCGGTCGCCACGATTTCGGTTCAGAATGCGGTCGAGCACGCCTATCTGGGTGTCGCCACCGGCGTGCTCACCTTCATGCGCTCGCTGGGCGGTGCGCTGGGCGTTGCCCTGCTCGGTGCCGTCGCTGCCGGCTATGGCCTGCCGCTGATCGGCGAAGGCAGCGCCACAAAGGTGCAAATCGCCTCGGCGACGCCGTTCGCGGCGGTGTTCGCGGTCAGCTTCGGCCTGCTTGTCGCCACGCTGGTCGCACTCAGCCTGATGCCGGAAAAGCCGCTGCGCGGACGCATCGAAACCGACGCGCCAGTGCTTGCCGAATAACGGCCCGAAAGCAGAAGGTTATGGGCGGAAGCTGGACCGGGGGATCAGCCCTGGCGCTCGGGAACGCGCACGACCAGGCCGTCCAGTTCGTCGCGCACCTTGATCTGGCAGGACAGTCGCGAATTCGGCTGCACCTCGTAGGCGAAGTCGAGCATATCCTCTTCCATCGCCTCCGGTTCGCCGACCGCGCCGGTCCATGCCTCGTCGACATAGACATGGCAGGTCGCGCAGGCGCAGGCGCCGCCGCATTCGGCTTCGATGCCCGGCACCGAATTGCGGATGGCATTCTCCATGACGGTCGAGCCGTTCTCGGCCTCCACGTCGAAACGGGTGCCGTCATGGGCGATGTAGGTCAATTTTGTCATTCGATCACCTGAGAAGTCACAGCCGAGATAATCACTCGGCGGCACAAGTCAACTGCCGCGCGAAACCGCCCCAAGGTGACGTTTTTTGAAAAGCCGGGCTTCGGCCAGCCCGAACCGATCAGCCATCCACGGATCAGACCACCCGCAGCGCTAGCGATTGACGGCTGCAATGAAGTCGCGCACGTCCTCGATCAGCTTTGCCAATCGGCCTGCCAGGCGCTCGTCTTCGGGACGGCGTTCGAATTCGCTGGCCCAGTCGGCGATCGTGAAGGCGCCCACCCCACGCGCCGAACCCTTGAGGCCGTGTGCCAAAAGGAGACGCCTGCTCTTGTCGGCCGCGGGCAGTTCATCACGCACCGAAAGCGCTTGTTGCACGAACAGCGCCAGCACCTCGCGCTCGAGATCGCGGTCGTCCATCGTCTGCCTGGAGAGGTGCTCCAGATCGACCGGACGGCTGCGCGCCGGGCCGGAGGCATCGCCGCCCGGCATCGAAAAGGCCACGCTGTTTACGCTACGCATCGCACTCAAACTCCATTGCAGCAGCCGTTCCGGGCCCTGCACACTAACGAATTCCGATGGATGCGCGGTTAACAAGGCCTTGTGAAAAAAGTTTGGCGGCGCGCGCTCCGGTCACGCTTGCGTTAACCTTATATTTAAAGTTTTACGTATGCCGCCGAATGCATGTTTTCTTTACCCCCCTGTGTCATTACGATACGAGGGTCCATAATCAGGCCTCAGGCGCGGGGCGATAAAAGACGACAACAACAGCTTCCGCAGCAGCTAGTACAGGGTAGCGTAGGCATGGCGAAGAAAACCACCACCACGAAGAATCTCGATTCCGAGGTTGCCAAGGAGCTCGAAAAGGCTCTCGATCTCGACCTTTCCGGAGGGCCGGGAGATCTCGATATCGCCGCCTCGATGGAGGATCTGGAAGCCCAGATTTCGCAGGCCGCCGACGAGCTGGCACGCGCCGGGCGCGCGGAACGGGCTACCCCTCCCGCAGCCGCCAATCCGGCACCCAGGGCCGCCGCGACCGAACCGAAGCCGGCCGAGCTTCGCCCCATCGAGCCGCGCGGCAACGGCCAGCCCGCTGGTTTTTCGCCCGCCAATGACGATCGCCAGAAAGATTATCGCTCCCTGCTGCACGGCCTGAACCGCCGTGCCTCCAACACCATCTATTGGGTGGTGGCTTTCGTTTCGATCGCCTGGATCGCGGGTGCCGCAGCGCTCGCCAATCTGCTGTTCGGCTCCGATATCTGGAACATCCGCTCGATCGCGCAGATCCTGCAGCGCCCCGAGCTGATGGGTATTGCGGTCGCCGCCATCGTGCCGGTCATCCTGTTCTGGGCCTTCGCGGCGATGAT